>CAZQTL010000074.1:9527-17717 GCA_964595975.1 uncultured Thermoanaerobaculia bacterium
CTAGAGTTCGAGGGCGAGGCGGAGGCCGGTTTCGAGGGCACGAAGCAGCTTCGCGGGCAAGGCGCCGACTCTCTCGGTGAGTCGGTCGCGATCGATCGTCAGGAGTTGCGAAACCTGGATCACGGAGTCCTTGGTCAGGCCGGTGGCGCGAGCCGGGCAGAGGACGTTCCCCGCCGCCTCGGCGCGTGCGAGATTCGAAGTCATTGCGGCGACGATCGTGGTGCGGAGCCGGGAGCCGTTGAGCGGATCGGACTGGACGACCGAAGAAGGTGCCACCCGATTTCCAAGGAAGACACTCCAGACACCCGCTGCCAGAGAACCCGCCTCGTTTCCGTCCTTACCGTCGATGGCAAGAAGACTGCGCTACATACCGCCCGGAGGAGCCCTCGTCGAAATCACCTGTCGGACGATCCAGGGCCGCATGCTCCTGCGCCCCTCGGCGGGCATGAACGACATCATTCGGGGCGTTCTGGCCCGCGCCGCGCGCCTGGCGGGCGTGGCGGTTCACGCGCCCGTCTTTCTGTCCAACCACTACCACCTACTCGTCTCCGTTGCCGACTCCCAGCAGCTCGCGAGGTTCATGAACTACCTCAACTCGAACCTCGCCCGGGAGGCCGGGCGTCTCGTCCGGTGGCGCGAGAAATTCTGGGGCAGGCGCTTCCAGGCGGTCATCGTCTCCGACGAGGAAGCTGCCCAGGTCGGCAGGCTGGTGTACATCCTCGCGCAAGGCGTCAAGGAGGGGCTCGTCGCCTCGCCCTTCGACTGGCCCGGGGTCCATTGCGCCCAAGCCCTGACCGAAGGGACCGCCATTTCCGGCAGCTGGCACGATCGGACCCTCGAATTCAGGGCCCGGCGCAAGGGCCTCGCGCTCGATCCTGCGGCCTTCGTCGAGCAGGAAGCGCTCGAGCTCACGCCCCTCCCATGCTGGAAGACGCTCTCGCCGGAGGAGTATCGAGCTCGCGTCCTGCAGCTGATCGAGGCGATCGAGGCGGACGCCCGACTGCAGCAGGAGGAATCCGGGAAGGCTCCGCTCGGAGCCGCCGCCGTCTGCCGGCAGGATCCCCACCACGAGCCGAACCGGATGAAGAAGGGCCCAGCCCCGCTGGTGCATGCCGTGGCTCCAGCGGTCGTCGCAGCCTCCGCAAGGCCTACTTCGCCTTTCGCGAGGCCTATCGCTACGCCGCGAACCGACTCCGGGCGGGCGCGACGGATTTCGAGTTCCCGGTCGGAGCCTTTCCCCCGCGGCTTCCGATTCGACTGGCTGCGCGAACCGGCTAGCGGCCTCGAAAGCTCGAGCACAACCCGAAGACTTTTCAGAATCGACGCCGTCGGTGCCGCTGAGAGCTCGCGCACCCAAGGCGATTCAGACCTCGAAGCGAGAGGTCCAGGCGCGCAACAGCGCTGACGGGCACCTCAAGCTCCCGCTGCGACCTCTTTCGCACGAGCAGAGCTAGCGAAACAGCCGCAAGGGAACGCTGCTGGCTTCCGGGCGATGGGTCTCTCCCGGATTCGAGTCGAGAGCTCCCGGGAATTGGGTGGCACCTCTTCCAGACTTGGGTCTAGAAGTGCTCGCCGGGAAGGCAGGTGAATACGGGAAAATCCTCCTTCCAAAGCGCGGTCAGGTGTGTCCTGCCGAAGTCGTTTGCCCACTCTACGAGTACTTTCACTCTTGTATCGAGAGGCGCATCAGACCGGTGGCAGACGGGGTACCCATATAGAGCGTCTCCAAGCTCAAACCCCACTTCAGGCAGGTCGCTTCGGCCGAGCTTGTGGCCCAGCTTCGAAAGCACTACAACCGCGGCCTTCGCCGCTTGCGACTCGACGAACTCAGCTACGGTAGAAAGTTCCTCTCTGGTGAGCTGGAGGTCTGAGGGTCCGCCATCTAGCCCCCAGAAATGGACAACGCCCACGCCGTTCACTTCGAAACCGAAGCCCCCTACGTCTCCTTTCGTATAGCTAACCGCAATGAGTACTTCTCTCTCTGCAACTGACGGCCGTGAATGCGAGCTACATGCTCCGGCCAAGGGCAAGGCTGCTAACGCGCAGAAGATCGCCAGGTTCCGAATCATCGTATTCACCCTATTGCTTCTTCGGAAAGTAGATGTACTCTCTTGCTTCCACGCCGCCCGTCCGTGCCTCGAACGCGAACCCAAACCGCTCGCCGAAGGTGCTCGGCATGTATGAATCCACTCGCTGCGGGAGGCCCAGCTCAGATCGAATCCCATTCACAAACTCCTCGGGAGCGCCGAGTTCAGTCAGCTGGTGTTTTCCAACCGGATCGCTAAGCCCAAAGCCAGGAAGATGTGAGGCTTCGTGGAAGAAGACTGTCCCATATGAATATGCTTCGCGCGGGATGTTCCCGTAGTCGATTGTCTTGAATGTGGCGAACTGTAGCCAGATTTCGTTTTTCCCGTCTGGTTGCGCGCCAAAATAGAATGACTTGTTGTCCTCCTCAGCAGGGAGCACGGAGTAGGTTTGTCCAGGCGCCATGAGCTCTGCAAGGGTGGACTTGGCAGTCTCCGAACCGCCCTTACCCTGCTCCAGGACAACCAAATTCCCGTTCGGATCGACGTCGAGCTTATCCCCGGTCAGCGTACTTAAGGAGTCGATGAGGGCCCTCCTCTGCTCGGCGTTGAGGTTAGCGAAGCTTACGACTTCGCCGCGTGGGTCGGTATATGCGAGTGGATTCCCTAGCGCGTAGCTGAATCGATTCCACATCTGCGGGCTCTTGAGCCGGGCCGGTCCTGGGTCAACACTAAGAAGCCGTGAATTCGACGGTGCCCCGAATCGCGCATGCATGTAGTCGCCGTCATCGGTGGCTAGCGTGAGGTCGTTGCGGTCGCGTTCGTGGCCGGTGAATTGGAGGGCGACGTTCCACTGGTCGCTGGGGGTCGCTTCCTTGCCGAAGGGGTAGTACTTCAGCTTCCGCAGCGGCAGGCCCGCCGCGTCGGTCCACAGGCGCGGCGTGCCGAGGTGATCGACGGTGGCATACATCGCGGACGCGCCGGGCACTCTCGGGTCCTCGGTGCCGAGGACGCGCTCGCCGGCGTGGATGTAGTCCTTGACCGCGGCTACGAAGTCCGCGGTGGGTGCCTCGGAATTGATGAACTCATAGTTGCGCAGCACCTTGCCGCCAAAATCGCGCAGGATCCAGTGCCACGGCATCGCAGTGTTGGGCGAGAAGGTGAGGATGCGCTCGTCGTCCGCGGTGTAGAGGTAGTAGTCGTCCGTGCCGTCGGGGGCCAGGCGTTTCCACTGGCGATTCAGAGCATCGAAGCTGTTGGTGAAGGCGGTCGTACCATCGTCGTAGGTCTTTAGATTTCCTCGATCGTCATACGACGCGATCGAGGAAGCCATGCGGTTGGTCGCCTCTGTGGTGGGAAAGCTCTCCGTCGCCTGGCCGGTCGTCTGCACCTGAGTCAGGTTCCCGAAGCGGTCGAAGGTGAAGAGCTGCGTCTTCGTTCCAGGCGACCAGCCCGCAGGCGGCCAGGCCTCCAGCCAGCGCTGAGACGTTGCGCTCTCGAATCCGTCCGCGAAGAGTAAATCCCCACGGTCCGTCGGGACCTGAATCCGAGCCTCTTTGAGGCGCGAGACCTTGTCGTAGAGGAAGAGGTCGTTTCCGCCTTCGTCCGTGCCCACGAGCCGGGTGAGATTGCCGGACCGGTCGTAACTGTACGCTCCGGATGTCCAGGAGGCCGAGGCGCCGGACGCCTGGATCGCTGCCGGCCGTGCGATGGCGAGAGCATCCTGGGTCTGGGTTTCCACGACTCCGTTCCCTCTCCCCATTGTGGCCCAGAGGCCGGAGCGATGATAGGTCGCGGAAGTGACCCAGTCCTGAGATTCGTCGGAAACCGTCGCCAGGAATCCGTTCGTGTAGCTGGTCTCAAGGGTGCGAGACGGCTGCCCGGCTGGGCACTGATAGGTGAGCTCGATGCACTTGGGATAGACGATCGACGAACGCTGGCCCAAGGCGTCGAAACCTTCCTGGTGCATGAACTGCTCGTAGCTCGGCTGGTTGGCGGGAGGAGTGCCCGTCGTCGCGGCTCCGAATTGAAACGTGACGTTGCGTTCCGACCGTGCGCCCCCGGTGCCCTTGTACCGGAAGCCCTCGACAAAACGCGCGTCGAAGGCCGAGGCGCCGACGACGACCCAGTTGTACCCGATGGCGGAGGTCAACTTCCCGAGGGCGTAGTCGGTCTCATTTCCGACCACTGAATTCAGTTCGCCAAACGCAAACTTCTTCAAGGGCCTGTTGACGCCAGAAACCACCTCGTCGACCTGGACGAGGCGTCCAGCCCTGTCGAAGGTGGAAACGACCTCTGCACCGCCATCCACACGCCGTCCGGAGTTGCCGAGCGGATCGTAGTCCCCGTAAGTGACGATCCCATTCCCACTCGCACCCTTTTCCGGTACCGTCTCGCTCGCCAGAAAACCTCGCTGGTCGAACTTCCACCACCGGATCTGGTTGCCACCGGAGGAGACCGGAGTCATCGCTCGGCGGAGCCGATTCCCGACGTCGTACTCATAGGACGTTGCGATCGCGGTAGCTCCGCCGGAGAGCTCCTCCACTTTGGAAAGGCGGCCATGCTCATCAAAGGTCTCGACTCGCTGCACCGCTTCTTCAACGGGTACACCGCTAGTGGCGCTCGTAGCAATCCACTGTGTTCGAATGACTTTGCTTTCTCCAACGTAAGTCATTAGGGCTTCGTCGCGAAGGAAGGCATTGTTGGAGAAGCGCGAAACTTTCCCTGGACGGCCGAAGGGATCGAAGTCGCCCCATTCGAGCCTGAAGCTGGCTGTGGTTCCTCCTCGCTGCCATTCGCCGAGATAGTCCCGGTGGCCGGCAACGTCATAGCGGGAGAAGCGATCGTCATACTGACCGTCTTTCGCGAGGCGTCGCTCGTGATGGATTCGGCCCAGACCTTCGTAGACCCACTCTTCCTCATGCAGCGGTGTTCCGCTGTTGTTGCCGTTCGAAAACGAGCTATGCGTGACCACCGCGCCGTCGGTGCCAGTGGCATTCGCGTACTCGTAGACTTCCCAAGCAGGCGGAGACGAGGGCGTAACACCGGCAGCCGAGGGCTGTACCTCCAAGATGCGCCCCGAGCTGTCATAGACGTACTTTGTCTCGACCTCCGAGACGTCCTTCGACGAGCGGATGAGCCCCGTTCGTGCATCGATAGATCGGTTGAGGGCCAAGAACGCGAGTGGCCCGGGAGTTGTCGCGGCACCGTTCACATCTTTCCACTGCGAGGTGCTTCGCACCCCATTCTCGTAGCCGTGGTCCATCCAGTACCTGGAGGCCGTTGGAATGGGAATGTCGCAGATGGGCAGTGTGGTATCGAGAGCAGCGCCATCCCCTCCGTACCACTGTTCCTTCAGTAGGTGGCCGTTCGAAGCGTCTGCGGTACGGACGAGCAGAACATCGTTGGTGGCTCGCGGGGCACCGGTGTTCGACGAGAGCCGTCGATGCCGCTTCAGGAAGCCCGTGGCTCCGTCGAAGCAGAACTCCTCCTTGGCCGTCTGCGTGCTGCTGCCGGAAGGGTCGTTGACGATCGATGTCTCGGAGGTGGATTGGTCGGAATAGGTTCCGAGCACCCAGGACTCGTTGGAGTTGCTCGCGTCGATCGGATCGTAGACCTGGCCGGGCAGCCCGGTGTACTCGCCGCGCCCGTCATTGAAGGACGTCGAGGTCGTCCGGTCGTGTCCGGCGACGTCGTCCGAGAGCACGGTGGTGCGATAGTGCCCGAGGCCGTCGAAGTTCGAGTTCTGCGTCAGCTTGTACTTGTCGCCGGAAGGTTCGTGGAAGATCGTCCGCTCCGACCGCATTCGCCGGTTGCGGTCGTGAACCTCGCCGTTGTTCCAGCCGCCGATCGAGTCGCCGTCGTCGACCTCCCACGCCTGATAGACCGATCGCTTGAGGGTGCAGTCTTCGAGCACAGGATTCTCCGCGTTTTCACAGTCGTAATGCTTCGCGGAAAGAAGTCTCTTCGGCGTGCTCGCTATCGAATCCTCGTCGGCCCGGGAATACGGCAAGCCATACTCCCACTGCGCACTCTGGTGAATCGGCGTGTAGCAGAAGTTGGCGGCCCAGATCGCGAAGAAATACTGCGAAAGGTCGTGGAGGGCGCTCTCGACGGTGACCGTGAGGACCTCACCGACGCCAGGTTCCTCGACGTCGGGCTCGCGCGTGTAGTTCCAGACACCGAGGGCCGCGTTGCTGAGACCGAACTGGCGACGCTGAGTCACGGCGTAGGTCGAACTCCAGAACTCGGCATAGGGCGGAAGCTCAGCTGGGCAAGAAGAGTCGTTCCGTACGGAGGGAAGGAGGAGGCTCCCCCAGACCCACTCGACACGCCCGAAAGTCGGCAGAATCGCCTTCTCGAGGCCGCCATGGAACTCCGTCGCGTAGTCCGGGAACGAGTAGGATGAGCCATCGGGCAGTTCCACCGAGCTCAGAAACCACACTGCGCGCTGTTCGGGAGACTGCGTGAAGACAGAGGGAGGGTAGGTGAGGATTGGGTTCTCGCCGTAGCTGAAGGTCCAGGTCGCGAGAGCGTCACTCGACCCTCGGCAGGTGGCTTCTCCGCTCGCGAGAAAACAAGGCGCCGCAATCGTCTTCAGAAGCAGCGGCTGGTCTCCTGCACCTGACGTCGGCGTCTGGAAAGTGAAGACGACCTTCCGCTCCGGAGTTGCGGCGGAGTAACCGTCGCGGAGCGTCCAACGCGTCGGATTTGAATCGTAGGAGATCGTGACGGCATTCGCGAAACGGTCGGTGATCGACTCGAGTCGGTAGGATGGGGTGGTCGAGTTGCCCGTATTGTGAAAGAAGTGGCGCAGCCCATCGGCGGTCTCGACGGTGCAGTTTCCGTAGCTCGCGCTCGTACACTTGACCCGAACATACGAAGAGTCTCGAGAGTACATGACCTTCTCGAACACGCCGGTCGGCGGGTCGGGGTCTCCGATGTCTTGCGGATCGTCGGGATGCAACTTCGGGTATAGGGAATGCTCGGCGCCGTCGCTCGAGACATAGACCCAGCGATTGATCGCTTGATTGCTGCCGAACGCTGGCTGATAGAGCTCGCCGAGCGTGACCTTGAAGCCGAGGCCGACCCTGTCCGAGGGCTTGGGTCTCATCGTGGCGCCACAAATGTTGAAAGCAGGCGGACAGGTCGTTGGCCTCGCCTCCCAGGCTGCGCTGGAATAAGCAAGGACAATCGGGACCTGGACTTCGGCCCCGAAGGTGGTGAGCGGAATCTGCGCCGATAATCCTCCCGAGAACAGCGACACCTGGTCGAATCCAGAATAGTCATAGAGACCCTCGGCCCGAAAAGCCGGGGCGGCATTGGGTGTCTGCTGCGCTGAAACGAAGGCGCAGACTCCGACGCCGAACATGAACAGCAGTCCCCTTCGTAGCATTCTCTACCCCCTGAAAGGACCCGGCTTCACAGACCGGTCATCGCGTATTGAACTAGTGGCCCTGCAAGCATCGCCCGTCTGGGATTCCTTGCGGAGCGGTGAGGGCCCGTGTGGCACTAGAGGTTTGAGTGTGAACGCCGCGCAACGTGGCAACTTTATGGATCAAGCTCCTCGCCTAGGGTGCTCGCCAGGATCAGCTCCCGTCAGGGAGCCGCTGACAAGGCCGACCAGTTCGACGCAGCCGGCGAGGTCAGAGGCCCTCTCGGTGCGCATGCCGGGGGTCGCAGATCGCAGTGCCTGAGTGAAAGCTGGCGCTTCGTTGAAGAGGGGGAAGAGACCGACACGAGACCAGGAACGCATGCACCTCTCCTTTGTGGACTGCGATGTCGAGAGAGATAGCACACTCGCTTTGAGCTCCAAGCACGGCTCAAAGTGGTGGCTTGGCGCCCACTTCTTCCTCCCCACTTCGCCTCGTGCTTGCCCGCCTCTTCCCCTGTGCTAGCTTGCCCGCCAGTCCAGCCAGTCAGGCCCTTCCGGGGGGAGGAGGCAGCTCTCGGGAAGCGGGCGGCGTTTCGCCTCCTTCCGCCAGATAGCGCGCCGGCTTTCCGTCTTTGTCTTGTGTTGCGGATGTCTTCGAGGAGAGGGTCGCGTGCGGAAGGCCGTGCGGGGAGCGGATTCAGGAGTGGGGAAGGGAGGCGCGCCAGCGCGAGGGCGCTCGGCCTCTGCCCCGTCGTTGGCTGCGCTCCCGGCCTGTCTGACGCTCCTGGCGCT
>CAZQTL010000075.1:0-17620 GCA_964595975.1 uncultured Thermoanaerobaculia bacterium
CTCCTCGCCGTCGCCCGTCGCCTCGGCGCGCGCCGCAGCGAGCTGTTCCGCGAGCTCGCCGAAGGCTGGCTGGGCGACGCCCCGCCGCGGCGACAGCAGCTCGCGGCGGCGCTCGCCGGGCTCGACCGGGCCCTGGCCGAGCCGCCGCGACGGCCGGCATCGAAGTCCGCCCGGGCGGCGCCCTAGCGCGCCCGCCGGCGCAGCGCGTTCTGCATGAAGATCGCCTGACTGTCGCGCACCGGCTCGTCCGCCGCGGGGCGCAGCTGCTGCCAGGAGCCGTTCGAGCGCAGCTCCCAGGCCTTGCGATTGTCGGCCAGCTGCACGTCGAGGATCTCCTGCAGCTCGGCCTGCAGCGCCGGCGTCTCGACCGGCACCATGGTCTCGACCCGGTTGTCGAGGTTGCGCGACATCCAGTCTGCGGAGGCGATGTAGTACTCGTCGGCGCCGCCGTTGGCGAAGCGGAAGATGCGCCCGTGCTCGAGGAATCGCCCGACGATCGAGCGCACCCGGATCGACTCGCTCATGCCGGCGACTCCCGGCCGCAGCCGGCAGACTCCGCGCACGATGAGGTCGATCTCCACCCCGGCGCGCGAGGCGTCGTAGAGCGCCCGCACGATCTCCGGATCCTCGAGCGAGTTCATCTTGGCGACGATCCTGCCCGGCGCTCCCGAGCGGCTGTGTTCCGCCTCGCGCGCGATGAGCGCCAGGACCCGCGAGCGCATGTTCATCGGCGCGACCACGAGCTTCTCGAACCGCTGCTGCCCGATGTGCCCGGACGTCAGAAGGTTGAACAGCTGGGCGGTGTCGGCGCCCAGGGCGGTGTCGCAGCTGAAGAGACCGAGGTCGGTGTAGAGGTCGGCGGTGTCGGTGTTGTAGTTGCCGGTCGCGAGGTGGACATAAGTGCGGACGCCCTCCGGTTCCTGGCGCACCACCAGCGACACCTTGGCGTGCGTCTTGTAGCCGACGACGCCATAGGCGACGTGCGCGCCGGCTCCCTCGAGGGCTTCCGCCCATTCGATGTTGCGCGCCTCGTCGAAGCTCGCCTTGAGCTCGACCAGCACGGCGACCTGCTTGCCGCGCTCGGCGGCCTCGACGAGCGACTGCACCACGGGTGAGTTGCGCGACGTGCGATAGAGCGTCTGCTTGATCGCCAGCACGGCCGGGTCGGCGGCGGCGATCCGCAGGAAGCGTTCGACGGAGCTCGAGAAGGCGTCGTAGGGGTGGTGGACCAGCAGGTCGCCGCCGCGGATGACGCGGAAGATGTCGATCTCGCGGCCGTCGCCGCCCGGCTCCAGCCGCGGATGGGTCTGCGGGCGCCAGGACGCCAGCCGCAGCGCCGGCAGCGGCAGGGAGCAGAACTGGGCGAGGTCGCGCGCGGCGAGCGGCGCGCGCACCTCGTAGACGTCCTCGGGCCCGACCTCCAGCTCCGCAGCGAGCAGCGATCGCATCCACTCCGGCATCTGCGGCACCACCTCGAGCCGCACCACCGCAGCGAAGCGCCGGGCCTGGAGATCCTCCTGCACCGACTCGAGGAGATCTTCGGCCTCCTCTTCGTAGCGCGCGACGTCGGCCGCCCGGGTGACGCGGAACGGATACGACTCGAGGATCTCCATGCCGGGGAAGAGACGCTCGAGGAACTCGGCGATCACCCCCTCGAGCGGCACGAACCGCAGCGAGTCGGGCAGCTGGATCCAGCGCGGCAGGGAGGGCGGCACCTTGAGGCGCGCGAATCGCACCTCGGCGCTCGCCGGCGAACGCAACGCCACGGCCAGCGAGAGCGAGAGATTGGAGATGAAGGGGAACGGATGGGAGGTGTCGAGTCCGAGCGGCGTGAGGATGGGAAAGACGGTGTGCGAGAAGAATCTCTCCAGGTACGTGCGCTCCGTCGGCAGGAGATCGCGGAAGCCGACCAGCTCGACGCCGTGGCGGGCGAGCTCCGGAAGGATCGTCTCGAGCAGCAGATCGCGCTGCTGCGCCTGCCGCGCCCGGACCCAGGCGCCGATCTCGGCCAGCTGCTGCGCCGGCGTCCGGCCGTCGGGCGACAGGGCCTGCGAGCGGCTCTGCTGCTGCAGCTTCAGTCCGCCCACCCGCTTCATGAAGAACTCGTCGAAGTTGGCGCCGAAGATGGCGACGAACTTGAGGCGCTCGAGCAGCGGCAGGCTCGGGTCCTCGGCCTCGGCCAGGACGCGCGAGTTGAACTCGAGCCACGAGAGCTCCCGGTTGAAGAACGGCGCGCCGTCCTCCCCGAACTGGCCCTCGCGGCCTGTGGCCGGCTCCAAATGACTGGCTGCGATCGTCTCGGTCATCGAGTCCCCGCCGCGGAGCGCGCGGGCATCCCGCGCTTCCGACTCGGCTTCCGTCCGGAAGTCTACCCTCCCCGCGTGTCGCGCGAGTGACGACGAACTGCAGGCAAGGGGGGGCGGATGGTAGGATTCCGATACTCCAACAGCTCGATCGACGATCCGAACCCATCCACTCCGCCCGAGGGCCGCATGAAACTCGACTCGATCATCAAGAGGTTCCTGCCTCGCGAGGAGCGCTTTCAGGAGCTGCTCCTCAAGGACACGCAGAATCTGACCCGCGCCGCGGAGCTCTTCCTCGCCATCGCCCGCAGCACGAAGCTCGAAGATCGCCGGATCAAGCTCGTCGAGCTCAAGGCGCTGGAGCACGAAGGCGACGAGATGACCCGCCAGGTCTTCGAGGCGCTCAACCGGTCGTTCATCACGCCGCTCGACCGCGAGGACATCCGCTCGATCGCCGTCGACCTCGACGACATCCTGGACTACCTCGAGGGCATCGCCCGCTACCTGGTCATCTTCCAGATCGACGAGGCGCCGGAGCCACTCACCCGCTTCGCCGAGATCCTCCTCGAGATGGTCGGCCAGATCGACTCCGTGACCCGCCTGATCTGGGACCTGGGCAACGAGGCGCAGGTGCGCGACAAGCTGGTGCGCATCTCCGAGCTCGAGAACCAGGGCGACGACCTCTTCCTGACGGTGATCGCCGACCTCTTCCGTGCCGACAGCGGCAGGAACGCCATGGACACCATGAAGTGGAAGGAGATCTACCAGAACCTCGAGGACGCCTGCGATTCCTGCAAGGACTTCACCCACATCATCGGCAACGTGGTGATCAAGAACGCCTGAGCCGGCCTACTTCCGCCCCGTCATGACCGTCCTCATCGCCATCATCGTCGTCGCTCTGGTCTTCGACTTCCTGAACGGCTTCCACGACGCTGCCAACTCGATCGCGACCGTCGTCTCGACCCGCGTGCTCTCCCCCCAGCAGGCGGTCGCCTGGGCGGCGTTCTTCAACTTCATCGCCGCCTTCGTGCTCGGAACGCACGTCGCCAAGACCATCGGCAAGGGGATGATCGACATCTCGATCGTCACCCCTCCGGTCATCCTCGCCGGGCTCCTCGGAGCGATCTTCTGGAACCTGGTCACCTGGTACTACGCCATTCCGGTCTCCTCTTCCCATGCCCTCGTCGGCGGATACGCCGGCGCCGCCATCGCCAAGGCCGGCTGGGGATCGATCCTCTGGTCCGGCTGGACCAAGACGCTGATCTTCATCGTCGTCGCGCCGGCGATCGGTCTGATCCTCGGCTTCCTCTTGATGGTGGCGGTCAGCTGGATCTTCCGTCGCGCCCGAGTGCACAAGGCGGATCGCCTCTTCCGGCGCCTGCAGCTCGTCTCGGCCGCGCTCTACAGCCTCGGCCACGGCGGCAACGATGCTCAGAAGACCATGGGCATCATCACCGGTCTCCTCGTCGCCTCGGGCCTGCTGGCGAAGTTCGAGGTGCCCTATTGGGTCATCCTGGTCAGCAACGGCGCCATCGCCCTCGGCACGCTCTTCGGCGGCTGGCGCATCGTCAAGACGATGGGCGCGAAGATCACCAAGCTGCAGCCCACCGGCGGGTTCTGCGCCGAAACCGCCGGCGCCCTGACCCTCGTCGGCGCGACCCTCGCCGGCATTCCCGTCTCGACCACTCACACCATCACCGGCGCGATCATGGGGGTCGGCGCCACCAAGCGACTCTCGGCCGTGAAGTGGGGCGTCGCCGGCCGGATCGTCTGGGCCTGGGTGCTCACCATTCCGATCGCCGCCGCCGTCGCCGCCGTCTGCTACCTGGCCGTGTCGCGCTTCCTCGGCGCCTGAGGCGCGGCGGCGGCTTCCGCGGTCTCGCTTTCTCTGATCCAATTCCGGGCACGATGAGCCCGGCCTCCCGCAAGAGCCGCCGATCCACCGCTCCGGCCGCCCGTGCGCGCCGCCGCGAGCCCGGTCTCCCCGAGGAGCGGCGCTCCGGGCGCCTCGCCGCGATCGACATCGGCTCCAACTCGATTCACATGGTGGTCGTGGAGCGCGGCGGCCCGGGTGTCTACCGTGTGCTGGCGCGCGAACGCGACATGGTGCGGCTCGGCAAGTCGGCGCTCGCCGACGGCGCCCTGTCGGGCAAGGCGATGCGCAAGGGTCTCGAGGCCCTGCTGAAGATGACGACGCTGGCGCGCCTCAAGGGGGCAGGCGAGATCGTCGCCGTCGCCACCAGCGCGGTGCGCGAAGCGGCCAACGGCCGCGAATTCCTCGCCCAGGTCCGCGCCCTCACCGGACTCGACGTCCGCATTCTCTCCGGTGAGGAGGAGGGCACGCTGATCTTCCGCGCCGTGCAGCACGCGGTCGATCTCTCGCAGGGCACCGTCGTGCTGGCGGACGTCGGCGGCGGCTCGACCGAATGGTGCGTCGCGCGGCGCGGCGAGCTCGCCTCCGTGCAGAGCGTGGCGCTCGGATCCCTGCGTTGCAGCGCGATGCTCGAGGGCGATCCACCCGCAGCGCGCTCCGTCGAGCGTCTGCGACGCGCCCTCCGCGAAGGCCTCTCGAGGCTCAAGACACCGAAGACGACCGCTCGTCTCATCGCCACCTCGGGCACCGCCGCCTGCTGCGGCGATCTCGCCGATCTCCTCGCCGGCCGCGAGCACAGCGCGATGATCGGCGGTTTGCGCGAGCTCCGCCTGCGCGACCTCAACACCGTGGTCGAAGGGCTCCAGACGCTGACCGTGAAGGAGATCGCCGCGCTGCCGCCGGTCGGCGGGCCGCGCGCGGGCTCGATCCTCGCCGGCGCGATCCTGCTGCAGGAACTGGCGGTCCGGGCCGGCGTCGACCGCCTCTATCTCTGCGACCGGGCCCTGCGCGAAGGCCTCGTGCTCGAGGCGCTCGGCGCGCCGACGGTCGCCGACCCGGGTTTCGGCGAGGTCCGCCGGCGCCAGGTCCTCGACCTCGCGAGCCGTGCTCCGGGGATGCTCGTCCATGCGCAGCAGGTGGCGCACCTTGCCCTCCGGCTGTTCGATCTCACCGCCCCGGTCCACAATCTCGGCGCACGGGAGCGCGAGTGGCTCGAGTTCGCCGCCCTGCTGCACGATATCGGCCACTCGATTCACTTCGAACGCCATCACAAGCACAGCCACTACCTGATCACCACCGCCGACCTCGACGGATTCGACCGGCGCGAGATCGAGATCGTCGCCGAGGTGGCGCGCTACCACCGTGGCGCGCCGCCGCGTCTGCGCCACACCTCGTTCGCGGCGCTGCGGCCCTGGCAGCAGCGCACGATCGAGAAGCTCACCGCGCTCCTGCGCGTCGCCAACGCTCTCGACTGCACCCACGCGACCCGGGTCATCGACCTCTACGCCTCGCTCAAGGGAAGGCGCGAGGTGCTGGTGGAGGTGCTCTCGCGCTTCCCGCTCGACCTCGAACTGCAGTCGGCGCGCGAGCGCGCCCGCCTCTTCCGCCGGATCTTCGGCCGCCGCCTGACCTTCCGGCAGGGGCTGAGGAAGCTCTCGCGCCGCCGCTAATCCGCACTGTCACAAGGAGTTAACAGCGCTCCGGCGAGCCGGTTCCGGAACAGCTGCGGAAATTGGCCGCTGCGAGCCCCGCCGAAGCCCCGGAACGGCGGCGCTCGTATTCATCAAGCTGTTTGTTTTCAGCGTTTATCAGGGTTGCACAAGAAACAGTGCAGAACGCTGGCAGGCACCGCGCGGGCGAGCTTTGCACCTCGACCACAGGCCTTTTTCCACAGCCTTTTCCACCTCCGTTGCGGAGAACCCCGGCGATCCCCGCCGGGAGGCGATCTGACGGCGTTGTACACTCCCGGCCCACCTCGTTCATGGCCTATTCCTTCGCTCCCAGACTCCGTCTCGCGCCGCTCTGGCCGGCGCTCGCAGCTCTCGCGCTGGTGGCCGCCCTGGCCACGATCCTGCTGCCGCGGACGCTCGCCGAGTCGGCGACCGCCCAGCTGGCGCAGGAGACCCGACTGCTGATGGCGGCGGTGCCGGAGCCGGCCTCGTTCACCGGGCCCGACCTGCGCCTCGAAGCACGGTTGCGCGAGCTCGTCGCCGGCACCGACTTTCGCATCACGGTGGTGGCGCTCGACGGCACCGTGCTCGCCGACAGCGACCGGCGCGACGAAGAGCTCGCGGCGATGGACAACCACCGCACCCGTCCCGAAATCGCCGCCGCCCTGGCGCGCGGCGAGGGCAGCGCGGTCCGCCACAGCGACACCACCGGCCACGACACGCTCTACGCCGCCCGTCTGGTGCGCGACGCCACCGGCCGCTCCTGGATCCTTCGCCTGGGCCAGCCGCTCTCGACGATCTCGGCGCTCAGGCTGCATCTTTCGCGGATCCTCCTGCTCGCCGTCGCCGCTGCGCTGGCGCTCGTGGCGTTGGTCTCCTGGTGGCTGACACGCGCGCTCTTCCGGCCGCTCGACGAGCTGCTCGCTGCCGCCGATGGCATGGGACGCGGCAACTACGACGTGCCGTTCCGCATCCCCGAGCAGCGCGAGCTGGCGCGTCTCGGCAGTTCGCTGGCGCGGATCGCGCGCCACGCCGGCGAGCAGCTCGCCGCGGTCGAGGCGGAGCGCGACCATCTCCGCGCCACCGTCGCCGGCATGACCGAGGGCGTGCTGGTGACGGACGCGCGCGGCCGGGTCCGGCTGGTGAATCCGGCCTTTCGCACCCTCTTCGGTGTCCCGGCGAACGCGCCGCCCTCCGACGTCCTCGACCTGGCGCGAGAGCCCGGCCTGGTCGATCTCATCGGCCAGGTGGTCCGGCACGGCGTGGAGCGCACGCTGACCCTCGAGCGGATGGAGCCCGTGCGACGCACGCTGGCGCTCGCCGGATCGAACCTGGGAGCGGACCGGGGTGCCGTCGTCGTCGTGCGCGACATTACCGAATCCGAGCAGCTGAACCGCATGCGCCGCGACTTCGTCGCCAACGTCTCCCACGAGCTGCGCACTCCGCTGGCTGCGATCCAGGGCTACGCCGAGACCCTCTGCGACGGCGCGATCGACGAGCGCGAGACCGCCCTGCGCTTCAGCCAGCGCATCGTCGACCAGTGCCGGCGACTGGCGGCGCTCCTCGCCGACCTCCTGACGCTCTCCCGCCTCGAAGGCAAGGAGCCGCTCGAAACCCTCGAACCGGTCGAGCTGCGCGCCCTCGCGCAGGAGGCGCTGGAGCTGATCGCGGGCCAGGCGGCGGCGAGGCAGGTCTCCGTCGAGCTCCTGCCGGGACCGTCGCAGATCGTCCCCGGCGATCCCGAAGGGCTGCTGCGCCTGTTCTCCAATCTGCTCGAGAATGCCGTCAAGTACAACCGGGCCGGCGGCAGCGTCTCGCTGACCATCGGCTCCCGCGACGAAGTCCCGCCGGCCGCCGTCGTCGAGGTGCAGGACACCGGGATCGGCATTCCGGCGGGGGCGCTGCCGCGCATCTTCGAGCGCTTCTATCGCGTCGACAAGGGGCGCGCGCGCGAAGAGGGCGGCACCGGACTCGGCCTCGCCATCGTCAAGCACGTGGCCCAGGCGCACCAGGGCCGGGTCGAGGTCGAGAGCGAGCTCGGCAAGGGGACGAAGTTCCGCGTCCTCCTGCCCTTGCAGCGCCCCTAGAGCGTCCGCGCCGGGATCTCCCGGCCAGCCGCAGCGCCTGTCGCATCCCTGTCACATCCGCGTCGCAGCTTCGCAGAGTCCCTGCCGATATCTTGCCTGGGACTCGCAGCGCCCTTTCGAACCCGGCAGCATGGGCGCGGCCAGGAATCATCGATCCGTCAACCTCAAGGAGGAGACTCACCATGCCCAAGTCTTACGTGTTCACCGCTGCACTCTGTCTGCTCGCTCTCGCATTCGGGGTGGCCTCGCCGGCCGGCGCGCAGGTCACCGGCCTCTACTACAACGAGGTGACCAAGGACGGCCGGGTCTACGTCTTCAATACGCCGGAGACCTTCAACGCCTGGAGCGCGAGCGGCGAGATGGGCAAGTCGGTGACGCTCATCGGCCGCGCCGAGGGGGGTCTCACGCTGGTGGGCGAGAACGAGACCGCCATCGACCTCTACAACTTCAAGCACAACCTCCCGGCCTACGACCGCCCGACGCCGAAGCCGGCGGTGCCGCCTGCCTATCCGGTGACCAAGATCCAGGGTCGGGTCTTCGCCGACTTCACCAGCAAGGAGAACAAGACGGACGCCGGCGTCAAGAGCTCGGACTCGGGCGTGGGAGTCGACGTCAAGCGCTTCTACTTCACCTTGACCCACGAGTTCGACAAGACCTGGTCGGCGCAGTTCCAGAGCGACATCGGCGACCAGGGCGCCCGCCGCTACGACGTCTTCGTCAAGAAGGCCTATGTCCAGGGCAAGTACTCGGATGCGCTCGCCGTGCGGGTCGGTTCGGCCGACACGCCGTGGATCCCGTTCGCCGAGAACATGTACACCATGCGCTACTTCGAGCAGACGATCACCGACACGCTGGGCTTCGGCACCTCGGCCGACTGGGGCGTCCACGTCCTGGGCAAGTTCCTCGCCGGCAAGATCGACTACCAGGTGAGTGCCCTGAACGGCAAGGGCTACAGCAACCCCACCCGCACCGAGACCGTCGACTTCGAAGGGCGCATCACGGTCAAGCCGATCGCCGGCTTCACGCTCGGCCTCGGCGGCTACTCCGGCAAGCTCGGTAACGAGACCAAGACGACGCCAGCCAAGCACACCGCCGAGCGCTTGAACGCCTTCGCCGGCTGGACGGGCAGCCGGGTCAACGTCGGCGTCGAGTACTTCCAGGCCAAAAACTGGAAGAACGTCACCACCGACGCCACCGACAAGGCCGACGGCTATTCCATCTGGGCGCAGTTCGCCCTGACCAAGACGATGCGGATCTTCGCCCGCTACGACCAGGCCGATCCGAGCAAGGATCTCGCCCCGGCCAAGCAGATCACCTACTACAACCTCGGCTTCGAGAAGCAGTTCAACAAGTCGTTCACCGGCAACATCGGCTACAAGTACGCCGAGACCGACGGCGGCGCGGTGAGCACGGGCAACGGCGGCGTCGGCGCCGGCGCGATCAACGGCAAGTACCAGGAGATCGGCGTCTGGGCGGTCTACAACTTCTAACGAACCTCTCATAGCCTCCCTCGGGTCGGGGAGACTCCGTCGTCCGGAGTCTCCCCTCTTTTTCTGTACGGTGCTACATTGCCCCGGGAGGCGGAACGGACAGGCACATGGAAAGACATCGTGACCAGGATTTCGAGCAGATTCGCCAGTCGCTGCTGCGCATGGGGGGGCTGGTCGAACGGATGATCAGCGAGGCGATGGCGGCGCTCGTCGAGCGCGACACCTCCCGCGCCCAGGCGGTGATCCGCACCGACAGCGAGGTCGACCATCTCGAGAAGGAGCTCGACAACGCCTGCTACGCCGTGCTGGCGCTGCAGCAGCCGACTGCGGTCGATTTGCGCTTTCTGGTCGCGGTGATGAAGATCGCCACCGATCTCGAGCGCATGGGCGATTCGGCGGTGAACGTGGCCCAGGCGGTCGAGGTGCTGAATCAGGAGCCGCCGCTCAAGCCGTACATCGACCTGCCGCGGCTCGCGGTGATCACCCAGGAGATGGTGCGTGACGCCCTCGACAGCTTCGTGCGCCGCGACGCCCGCGCCGCCTACGAGGTCTGCCGCCGCGACGACGAGGTGGACGCGCTCTACCGCCAGCTCTTCCGCGAGCTCCTCACCTACATGATGGAGGACCCGCGCACGGTGGCGCGGGCGCTCCATCTGCTGCTCATCGCCCGGAACTACGAGCGCATCGCCGACCACGCCACCAACATCGGCGAGGACGTCGTCTTCTACGTCGAGGGCCGCGACATCCGCCACCTCACCCCGGCCGATCTCGCCGAGCGCCCGCGGTAACGGCGCGCGTCCAGGAGCAGCCGCCGCCGGCCCTCAGGGCACGGTGGCGCTCCAGACGCTGGTGCCGGTCGACTCGAAGCCGTCGGCGAAGATCCAAGCCGGGTCCAGTCTGCGCGTCACGTACACCATGCCGGCGTCGGCGTCGGCGCCGACGTCCTTGGCGGGCACGCCGATGGCGAGCTCGTCCGGACCGTCGGCGGTCGGCAGGTGCTCGAGGTCCTTCGCCGCCAGAACGGAGCCGAAGTTGTCGTTCGCGGCGTTCGTCCCCTGGACGAAGGACTGCGAGAAGTTGATCCCCTTCGCGGCGTCGACATCGAGTCCGGTGCCGGTCCCCCAGGCGAGGAAGACGAATCCGGTATCGGTGCCCCCTTCGCCGGGAGCGCCGATCGCCAGATCGTCGAAGGCATCGCCGTCGAAGTCGCCGCCGGCGAGCGCCGCGCCGAAACGCTCCTGATCGGCGCCGGTCTGCCCCGGAAAGCTGTCCTCCTGGAAGATCTGGAAGCGCGTCGTCGTGAGTCCGCTGGCAAGGCCGAATGCGACGTAGACCCGGCCGGCACGGTTCAAGCCGCCGGTCAGATCCCTGTCCGGCGCGCCCACCGCCAGATCGAGCAGGCCGTCGTGGTCGAAATCGCCCACCGCCAGAGCCGCGCCGAAGCGCGAACCGTTCGAGTTGCCGGCAGAACCGAAATCGGACTGCACGAACGGCTCGATCGCCTCGAAGCTCGTTCCGTCGTAGTTCGCCACTTCGATCCTGCCGGCACCGTTGGTGCCGGCCACCGCCGAGCCCGGCGCGGCGTAGACGAGCTGGCGGTCGGGCAGCTGGGCGAACCGGCCGACGACGAGCGCCGCCCCCTGTTCGTCGCCGTCGGACTCGGCGCCCGGATAGCCGACCTGCAGCGTCGCCACCACCTGCGGCACCGACGGGCCGTTCGCCTGGCGCACCTCGACCCTGCCGGGGCGCCCGAAGAGTCCGTCGTCCGGCGAGTTGGGGATGCCGATCGCCAGCACCGGCGCGCCGGAGTTGGTCACCTTGCCGGCGGCTAGCGCCTCGCCGTAATGCATGTTGAACGTCCGGTCCGGCGGCTCGAGAAAGACGCGCAGGGTGTCGAGGAGCCCCTGGGCGCTGCCGCGCATGTAGTGCACCACGCCAGCGTCGGAGCAGGTATCACCGACGCAGTTGCCGAAGAGATCCTGCAGATCCTGGCGGGGAGCCCCCACCGCGAGATCGTCGAAGCCGTCGAGATCGAAGTCGGCGGCGGCGAGGGCGCTGCCGAAGCCGGCATCGGTGTCCGGACCGCCGAAAGTGTTGAGAATGGCGTTCATCTCCTGCGCCGCCAGCGCCTTGCCAGAGGTGTAGAAGACGAAAACCCGGCCCTTGCCGGAGCTCTGCCCCGGAGCGCCGACGGCGAGGTCGAGCGTGCCGTCGCCGTTGAAGTCGCCGAAAGCGAGCGCGGCGCCGAAGCGGCCGTCCGGCTCGGCCGAGTTGATCACGTCCGGGCTGTCGAGGTCGGCGCAGAAGGTGTTCGCATCCCCCGGCCGGCAGGCGCGCGCCGGGGCGCCGACACCCCAGGCGCCGACGGCGATCACTGCGAGCAGCGAGAACGAGGTGCGTAATGGACGGGCGGCAGGTCGGGTCTTCATCGATTCGCTCCTCCGGGCGTTGAACCAGCGTCGGCTGAGCTCGACGGCGATCCTGCGGCGCCGCGAACCCTCCGCCCACTGTCCAAAGTCAGAGGTCGTACCGGAGCTTGGTCAGACTGCCGGACTCCGGGACCGATCAGCGCGTCGAGTCGCTCCAGGCGAGGGTCGTGCCGCGCTCGAAGCCGTCGAGAAAGAGTCCGTTGCACGACGACGCGAGCCGCTCCACCGCGCCGATGTCGCACGACACTCCCTGCGGCCGTGCGACGCCGCGCTGGTCGGCGGCGAGCCCGGGCAGGATGCAGGTCCCGCTATCGACCGCGGCGCTTCCCGCCGGCAGGTCGTGGGTCATCGTCTGCTCCTGCCCGGCAGGGCCGGCGCAGGAGAGCGCCAGCCGTGGCAGGGCGACGACCGTGTTCGGATGGTTGCCGTTGGCCGTGCTGCTGCCGCAGGTGGCCTGCGGCCAGAGGCTGAACTGAAACTGCGACGGAGCCTGCTGAAAGAAGCAGTCGCTGGGGTTTCCGAGCAGATCCATATTACCGGCGAAGAGGACATTGGTGAGCTCGATGCCGCCGCTGGCGAACTGGTGGACGCCGCCACCGTTGTTCTGCGCGAGATTCCCGGCGATCGTCACATGGTAGAGGGTGACGACGCCGCTGTTGCGCAGCGCGCCGCCGCCCTCGACGACGCTCAGGTTGTTCGAGATCGTGGCATTGGCGAGGTTGAGCGCCCCGGTCACCTCGATCCCGCCGCCGGCGCCGGCGCGGTTGCCCTCTACCGTGAGGTTGCGCGCCTGGACGAGCGCCGGCGCGAGGATCGCGAGCCCTCCACCGACGTCCTCGAAGACCATGTTCGACGAGAAACTCGACTGAAGGAGGAAGAGCTCCGTCGCACCCCAGACGTGCAGGCCGCCGCCGCTCGAGCGCGACCAGTTGCCGGCGAAGCGACTGGCCTGGATGCTGGCAACGGAGAGGTCGCGGATCGACATGCCGCCGCCGGAGGGCGGCGTGCCGGAGTTCTCGGCGGCATTGCGGTCGACGACGCTGCGGTCCATGTAGAGCTCGCCGGTCCAGAACTCGATGCCGCCGCCGTTGCCACCGGAGCGGTTGTCGGCGATCTCCGCCTCGAAGAGGACGAGCACCCCGACATTCAGGTTGACTCCGCCGCCGCCGCCGTTCGCTTCGTTGCCGGTGACCGAGCTGTAGAGCAGCTGAACCTCGGCGTTGCTCGCCGCAATGCCGCCGCCCCAGTTACTGGTCGTGCTGTCGCGAATCGCCGACCGATTGAGTGTCAGGAGGGTCTCCCCCGGCAGGCCCGCGCCGGTGACGATCACCGCGCCGCCGGGGCCGGCGCTGGCGCGCCCGTGAGTAAGCACGATGTCGCGGAGCTCGACGTCGGATTGATCCTGGACCGAGAAGATCCGCGTGGCGAGGCCGCCCGAGAGCGTGATCCGATCGCCGCCGTCGATGACGATCTCTCCCGTGAGCGGCCGTTCGACGGTCACCAGGATGACATGCGGTGCCGCGCCGCAGTCGAACGTCAGCGTCCCGCCGCCGGTGTTGACGGCAGTGATACCGGCGTCGAACGCCGCCTCGGTGCAGCTCGCCGGGGTGCCGGTGCCGACGACGGCGGAGGTGGCGAAGAGGTCGGTGGGGGCGAGCGCCCCGAGGCCCAAGAAGGCGGCGAGGACGGCGACGGGGCCTGCAGAACGAAGTCGGGGCATCGGATCTCCGGAAGGGGCTTCCCTTCCACGAACGGAAGCCTCCCGCCCGACCGGACATCGGCCGCCGGGAATCGCAGCCCGCACGGTAAGCTCCAGCGGTGGAAGAACCCGAGAATCCGGGCGAGCGCAGCGACCTCACTGCCCTGATCGAGTCCTGGCAAGGCGGACCGGGCGTGCCGGTCGACGCCCTCTGGCAGGCCGCCTACTCCGAGCTCAAGAAGGTCGCCCGCGCCCGGCTGCGCGGCAGCGGGCCGCACACCGTCCTCGACACCACGGCGCTGGTCAACGAGTCCTACCTCAAGCTCGCCAAGCTCGGGCGCCTCAAGGTCGAGAGCCGCGGCAAGTTCTTCGCCTACGCCTCGCGCGTCATGCGTTCCGTCGTCGTCGACCTGGTGCGCGAGCGCCAGGCGGAACGCCGGGGCGGCGGCATCGCCCCGGTCACGCTGGATACCGCGATCGCCGACGGCAACCGCGCCGCTCTCGCCGCCGAGCCGCTGCGGGTCGACGAAGCCCTGGCCGAGCTCGAGAAAGTCGAGCCGCGCCTCGCGCGGGTGGTCGAGATGCGCTACTTCGCCGGCCTCTCGGAGCTCGAGATCGCCGCCGCCCTCGGGCTCACCGACCGCACCGTGCGCCGCGACTGGCAGAAGGCCAGGCTCCTCCTGCACTCGATGCTCGAGGCATGAGCCGGCTGCCCTGCCCGCCCGAGCTCTGGCCGGAGTTCTCGCGCCTGCTCGACCTCGCGCTCGACCAGCCGGAGGGCGGGCGCCGGGCCTGGCTCGACTCGCTGCCGGCGGCGCACCACGACCTCCTGCCCTACCTGCGGTCGGTCCTCGCCGGCGGAACCGGCGACTCGAGTCTCGCTCCCGATGCGCTCGCCGCCTTCACCCGCGGGACGGCGGACGGATTCGGCGAAGAGCCCGACGACGACGCATTCGCGCCGCTCGCCGGCGACAGGGTCGGTCCCTACACGCTCGAACGCGAGCTCGGGCGGGGCGGCATGGGTGTCGTCTGGCTGGCGGTGCGCAGCGACGGCGCCTACGAGCGCAAAGTCGCCCTCAAGCTGCCGCATACCCACCTCGCCGGGGGCTCGACGCTACGCCGATTCCGCCGCGAGCGCGACATCCTCGCGACGCTCAGCCATCCGAACATCGCGCAGTTCCTCGACGCCGGCCTCACCCCGGCGGGCCAGCCGTACCTCGCCCTGGAGCTCGTCGCCGGAGTCCCGATCACCGAGGCCTGCCGCGCCGGATGCTACCCGCTGGCGGCGCGGGTCGAGCTGGTCCGCGCGGTGGCCGCGGCGCTCCACGCCGCGCACGCCCGCCTGATCGTGCACCGCGACATCAAGCCGTCGAACGTCATGGTGGCGAGCGACGGCACCGTCAAGCTCCTCGACTTCGGCATCGCCAAGCTCCTCGAGCCGGACGAGTCCGGAGAGACCGACGCCGCGCTCACCCAGCTCACCGTCGAGGGTACACGGATCGCGACCCCCGACTATGCCGCCCCCGAGCAGCTGACGGGCGCGCCGATCACCGTCGCCACCGATGTCTACTCACTCGCCGTGCTGCTCTACGAGCTGCTCACCGGCCGGCGGCCGTTCGACCGCGCGGCGGGACCGGCGCGGCTACTGCGGCTGCTCACGCCCGGGACCGAAGCGCCGCAGGCCTCCTCCCGCGTCGACCCCGGACACGCCGCGACCGTCGGGAAGATGACGCCGCAGGAGCTGTCGCGGGCGCTCGCCGGCGACCTCGATGCGATCCTCGCCAAGGCGCTCGCGGCCGCTCCCGCCGACCGCTACTCCTCGGCCGAGGCTTTCGCCGACGACCTGTGCCGCTTTGCGCGCCTCGAACCGATCCAGGCGCGCCGCAGCGGAGCTCTCACCCGCACGGTGAAGTTCGTCCGCCGGCACCGCCTGAGCGTCGGGCTCGCCGCCGGGCTCGCCCTCGCCTCGGCGCTCGGACTCGGCGGCATCCTCTGGCAGAGCGCGCGCACGGCGAGCGAGGCCCGACGCGCCAACGCGACGAAGGAGTTCCTGGTCGGCGTCTTCAAGGCGAGCGACCCGCGGGTCGCCGGCTCGCGGCCGCGCGGCGAGATCACCGCCCGCGAGCTCGTCGACATCGCCGCCAGCCGCATCGAAGGCGAGCTCGCCGCCGACCCCGAGACCCGGGCGGAGCTGCGCGATCTGACGGCGACGATCTACACCTATCTCGACGAGATCGAACCGGCCCGCCGGCTCGCGGACGCCAACAGCCGCGACCTCGCCGCGCGCCTCCCCGCCGACGATCCGAGGCTCCTCGACAGCCTGATGTTCGAAATCTGGATCGCGCTCCAGGCGGGCGAGCCTGACGACGCCGCGCGCCGCCTCGGCGAGCTCGACCGCCGCCTCGTCGCCGCCGGCCTCGATCGCTCGCGCCACCGCGCCGAATGGCTCCTCGCCCAGGCCGACCTCGACGAGATCGCGGGCGACCTCGCCGCGCGCGAGCGGGCCCTCCTCCGCGCGGTCGAGATCTACGCCCGAGAGGCCCCCGACGACAGCGGCCACGAGGCGGCGCTCTCCAACCTTGGAGCGTTCGCCCATGCCCGCGGCGACCTCGCAACCGCGCTCGGTTTCCTCGAGCGGGCGCTCGCGGTGGCGAGGCGTGCCGGTGCGGGGGTCGCGACCGACCTGGCCCGGATCCAGAGCCGGCGTGGGCAGGTCCTGCTCGAGCTCGCGCGCCTGCCCGAGGCCCGAGCGGCCTTCGTCGAAGCGCGAACGCTCTTCAGCGAGACCCTCGGCCTCGATCACGCGACCGCATGGCAGGCGACCGCGGGTCTCGCTCTCGTCGAGGCGCGCATGGGCGACCCGGCCGCCGCCGAGCGCCTCTTCCACAGCGTCGCGGAAGCCCCCGGCTACGACCTCGCGGTCAACGCCGGACGCCGCGCCGAAGCCGAGGCGCTCCACGCCCGCATACTCGCCGAGAGCGCAAGTCGAGCCGCTTCCCCGCTGCTTCCCTAGCCGGCCCTCGCCCTCGCACCCCGGCCTTCGGTCCGCTTGTCACACCGCTGTCACACGCCGGTGCCGCGGCCGACAAACCGGATTGACAGAGTCCCTCTGCCACCGGAGACGGGCGCCGTTCGGCGCCCCTGCCGGGTTCACCTACAAGGAGGAATCATCCATGAAGCGCACTTCGCTCCTGACCCTCGCTGCTCTCGCCCTCGCCGCCACCCCCATCGCCGCGCAGCCGGCGCAGGTCGACCCGGCGATCGCCTCTTATGCCAAGTCGAGCGGCGTCTCGGGCAGCCTGAGCTCGATCGGCTCCGACACGCTCAACAACCTGATGACCTTCTGGGCCGAGGGCTTCCAGAAGCAGTATCCGAACATCAAGGTCCAGATCGAGGGCAAGGGCTCCTCCACGGCTCCGCCGGCGCTCATCGCCGGCACCGCGCAGCTCGGACCGATGAGCCGGCCGATGAAGGCCGAAGAGATCGACGAGTTCGAGAAGAAGTACGGCTACCCGCCGTCGATGGTCCGCGTCGCGGTGGACGGCCTCGCGGTCTACGTCAACAAGGACAATCCGCTCGAGAAGCTCACCCTGCAGCAGATCGACAGCATCTTCTCGAAGACCCGGAAGCGCGGCGGCAAGGACGTGAAGACCTGGGGCGACCTCGGTCTCACCGGCGACTGGGCGGCCAAGCCGATCTCGCTCTACGGCCGCAACTCGGCTTCGGGCACCTACGGCTACTTCAAGGAGCACGCGCTCGACAAGGGCGACTACAAGGACACCGTCAAGGAGCAGCCGGGCTCGGCCTCGGTGGTGCAGGGCGTCACCGAGGATCGCTTCGGCATCGGCTACAGCGGCATCGGCTACCGCACCTCGGGCGTCAAGCCGGTGGCGGTCTCGGCCAAGGGCGACGCCTACTTCGGCGTCAGCCCGGAAGAAGTGCTGTCCGGCAAGTACCCGATCTCGCGCTACCTCTATGTCTACTACAACGCTGCCCCCGGCAAGCCGCTCGATCCGCTGGTGCGCGAGTTCCTGCGCTTCGTCGAGTCGAAGGAGGGCCAGGAGATCGT
>CAZQTL010000076.1:0-17291 GCA_964595975.1 uncultured Thermoanaerobaculia bacterium
CACTCCTGGATGACGAGGAGCGCCGGCAGCGGCTTCGTCGACGGCGCCGCGAGCACCGGTCGGGTGAGATAGCCCTTGACCGCGGTGCCGTCGAGCGTCGCATAGACGATCTCCTCGGCGGCGACGGTCTGCGTCGGCGCCGGCACCGTCGCCGCGCTGGCAGCGGCGGTGTCATGGCGGTGTTCCTGGGCCATCTTCGCGGCATAGTCGGCCTTGGCGGCGGCCTCCTTGGCGGCCGCCCCGGCGTCCGGCTGGCTGGACTGGGCCACGGCGGCAGGTGCAACCGAGACGAGCGCGACGAGAGTGAGGGCGACGGTGGCGAGGGTGCTCGAACGCATGCGGGTCTCCTTCGGAGTGAAGGCTGAAGCCTATCGAAAGCCGTAGAATCCCGTACCTTGAAAGTCCGCACCGCTCTGCTCGCCATGCTGCTGCTGGACGTCGCCGCCGGCGCCACCTGGTTCGCCGGGCGCTACGGAGTGGAGCGCGCGGAGGGGCTGCGGCTCTTCCTGCTCTGGGCCCTGCCGGGTCTGGTCTACCTCTGCGGCCTGCTGACCCGCGAGCCGAAGCCGCGCGCCGCCCCCGCGGGTGGCCTGCCCCCCCGGCTCCGGCTGCCGGGAATCCCGCTGCCGGCGCTGCCGCCGGTCAAACCGGTCCTGCCGCTGCCGACTCCGGCGAAAGGGCTGCCGGCGGCCGAGGCCAGCCGGCCGGCGGCGCCGGTCGCCCAGGCGAGCGGACCGCGACTGCTGTTCTGGATGGCGCTCGCCGTCGTGCTCGATCTCGCCCCGCTGATCGTCGGCTTCGAGGCCGGCTGGCTGACGTTCGCGCTCGGCGACCCGCGGCCGCTCGCGAGCCGCCTGATGACCGCGCTCTGGGCGTGGCCGCTCCTGGCGATGGTGGCGATCCGTTTCTACGAGGGCACGCTGCGCGGCCAGCTGTTTCGGGGTCTCGCCGAGGGCTGGGGGGCCACCGGGGCGTGGGCGCTGACGCTGCTCTGCGGCACGGCGCTCGCCCTGCCCGCGCTCGCCCCCGGCTTCGCCTTCGGGGCGCCTCTCGTCGTCGCCGCCGGGCTCGCCACCGCCTTCGGGCGCGAGATCGGCTCGATCGTCCTCTATCGCGCCTCCGGCCTGATGGCTGCCGGGCTCTATCGCGGCACCCTGGTGTTCCTCGACTTCTTCGTCGTCGCCGACTGGCTGCAGCCGGTCTTCCCCAGCGCCGAGCACGTGCAGAGCGCCGGCACCTTCCATCTCCTGCGCGCCGCCTCGCCGCTGGTCGCGGCGCTGCTGCTGGCGCGCGCTCTGCCGGCGGCGCGCCCGGTGCCGCCCGCTGGCGCGGCGGACTGATCCTCGGCGGCACGCCCCTTGCTTTGCAGAGTTGTGAGTCCGCAGAGCCTGCAGCCCTGAAGCCGTCCGCGGCCCCCGAGGAGACGTCGATGATCAGCCAGCTCCGCCGCCCGTCCACGCACTACGCGCTCCTCTGCTCCGCGCTCCTCGTCACCGCTCCCGTACCGGCCCGCGCGCAGGTGCCGGCGAGCCCGACGGAGCCTTTCTCCGAGCGCGTCGACGTCGAGGTCGTGAGCGTCGATGTCGTGGTGACCGACCGCGATGGAGGACGCGTCCTGGACTTGCAAGGGGACGATTTCGAGCTCCTCGTCGACGGCCGCCCGGTGCCGATCGACTACTTCGCGGCTCCGCGTCCGCCGGCGCCGCCTGCAGCGCTCGCCGCGGCGCCCGCCGCCGAGCCGGCAGCGCCGGCACCGGCCGCTCCCGCCGCGGAGGCACCGACCGATCTGATTCTCTACGTCGACCAGACGGCGCTCGAGAACCGCGCGCGCCACGAGACGGTCACGGAGCTGCGCGAGTTCCTCGCCGCGCGCCCGCCCGGCGGCGACCGTGTGATGGTGGCGGCATTCGAGCAGGATCTCAGGGTGCTGCTGCTGCCGACGACCGATCCGGTGCGCATCGCGGCGGCGCTCGACGAGCTCGAGAACCGCCCCTCGCTCGCCAAGATCGGCAACGGCGAGCGGGTGCAGCTCTACCAGGACATCCGCGCCTTCGGCCGCAATGCGATGCGGGTGAGCGGAGCGAGCGCCGCGGCGCGGGCGGCGCAGATCCGGGAGAGCGAGATCCTTCGTCTCGAGAACGAGATCACCCTCTTCGCCCAGCAACAGCTCGATCGCGAGACGCGTTCGATCGAGTCGCTGGAGCGGCTGGTGCGGGCGCTGGCCGCCTCCGAAGGGCGCAAGGCGGTCGTCCTCGCGACGGCGGGCATCCAGGCCTTTCCCGCCGTCGGGCTCTTCGCCGCCCTCGACCAGCAGCGCGGCGTCGTCTCTTCGAGCGACGCGAAGCGCTCGCCCGAGCTCCAGGTGCGCGGCCAGGAGCTGATCCGTGAGTTCGAGGGCATGGTTCTCGCGGCACAGAACGCGCGGGTGGCCTTCTACACCATCTCGCCCGTGGTGCAGCCGCCGGGGGAGAACAACGCCGAGTTCGGCAGCGCCGGGCCTTACTCCGAGAAGCCGCTGCCGCGCGATCTCGGACTGGTCGAGGCGAGCGCGAGCATCGCCCGGCTGGCCGGTGCGACCGGCGGCGCCACCTTCAACATCGGCAGCGACCTCGACCGCCGTCTCGTGGAGGTGACGTCGGACATCGACGCTGCCTACTCGCTCGGCTTCTCGACCGACGCCGCGGCCGGGGAGGCGGACCACAAGATCGACATTCGCCTCCGCCGTCCCGGCCTCGAGGTGCGGCATCGCGAGAGCTTCCGGCGGAGCTCGGCCCCGGAGCGCGCGGAGTCGGCGCTGTCGGCGGCGGTGACCTTCGGCAAGGCCGAGAATCCGCTCGAGGTCACCTTGCGTCTCGGCGAGGGCAAGTCCGACGGCAGGAAGAAGGGCGGCCAGATCGTGCCGCTCGCCGTGGGCATGCCGCTGCGGCTGCTGTCGCTCGTTCCCTCGACCGACGGGCGCAGCGGCAAGGTCTCGGTCCGGCTGGCGATCCAGGATGCACGCGGCCGCCTGCTCGAGAGCGGAGCCGCCGAAGTGCCGATCGTCGTGCCGGAAGACCAGATGGAGAAGGCGATGGTCTCCTCCTGGTACCACCGCGCCGAGATGCGTCTCGCCCCCGGACCGCAGCGGGTCGCGGTCGTCGTCCTCGACGAGATCTCGGGCGTGCAGTCGACCTCTTTCGCGGAGATCGAGATTCCGGCCCGGGAATGACCGGGCGCGAGCTCCGGGCCGGCGTCGCCGGGACGTTGCTCCTCGTCGGTGCTCTCGCGCCGGGGGCGTCCGCAGCGCCGCAGGAACCGCCGCCCGCTGCGACGGACGATTTCAGCGAGCGCGTCGACGTCGAGGTCGTGAACGTCGACGTCGTGGTGACCGATCGCGCCGGGCAGCGAATCCTCGACCTCGGTCGGGACGACTTCGAGCTCCTCGTCGACGGCCGCCCGGTCGGGATCGAGTACTTCGCGGCGCCGCGCGGAGCTCCCGCTGCCGCCGTGCAGGAGCCGTCGTCGGCGCTCGGCACCGCGACGAGTCCGTCCCCCGAAGAGGTCGAGGCTCCGAACGCGCCCACCCAGCTGATTCTCTACATCGACCAGACCGCGCTCGAGAATCGCGCCCGCCACGAAACTGTCGAGGAGCTGCGCGAGTTCTTCCGCTCCCGGCCGGAGGGCGCGGACCGGGTGACGGTGGCGATGTTCGAGCAGAACCTGAAGGTGCTCCTGCTGCCGACGACCGAGCGGGCGAAGGTCCTCTCGGCGCTCGACGAGCTCGAGCGGCGGCCTTCGCTCGCCCGGCTCGGTTCGGGAGAGCGCATGCAGATCGAACACGAGATCCGCACCTACGGCCAGGACCTGGCGCGCTTCGGCCCCGGTTTCGCCCTCGCGGAGGCGCAGCGCATCGAGCAGGAGATCCTGCAGTGGGCGGAATCGCAGATCGATCGCCAGCGGCGTTCGATCGTCGCCCTCGAGCAGATGGTGGGCGCCCTGGCCGCGGCGGAGGGGCGCAAGGCGGTCGTCCTGGCCACCGCCGGAATCCAGGCGAACCCGGGGCAGGGGGTGCTCGCGGCGCTCGATCAGCAGCGCGGCGTCGCCACCACCACCGACGCCAACCGGGCGCCGACCCTCGAGCTCTTGGGGCTCTCGCTGTCGACCGAGTTCGAGCGCATGATCCAGGCGGCGCAGAATGCGCGCGTCGCCTTCTACACCATCTCGCCGGTCGTGCAGCCGCCGATGGAGAACAGCGCCGAGTTCGGCAGCGCCGGGCCCAACGCCTACCGGCCGCTGCCGCGCGACTACGGGCTGGTGGAGGCGGCGTCGAGCGTCGCCCGCCTCGCCGGTGCGACCGGCGGCACCAGCCTCACCCTGGGCACGAACCTCGATCGCAGCCTGGCGACGGTGAGCGCCGACGTGGACGCGGTCTATTCGCTCGGCTTCTCGACCGGCGAAGCGGCCGGCGACGAGGATCATCGGATCGAAGTGCGGGCGCGCCGCGCCGGCCTCGAGGTGCGGCATCGCGAGAGCTTCCGGCGGCGCTCGGCCACCGATCGCGCGGATTCGGCCCTGCAGGCGGCGGTGACCTTCGGGCAGGCGGAGAATCCGCTCGAGATCTCGCTGAGGCTCGGCCAGGGCAAGTCCGACGGCAGGAAGAACGGCGGACAGGTCGTGCCGGTCGCCGTCGCCATGCCGCTGCGTTACCTGTCGCTCGTCCCCACAGGCGCGGTGCGCAACGGCAGAGTCTCGGTGCGCCTCGCGATCCAGGACGACCGCGGCCGGCTGCTCGAGAGCCCCGCCGCCTCCGTGCCGATCGTCGTGCCGGAAGATCAGCTGGAGAAGGCAATGGTCTCCTCCTGGTACCACCGCGCCGAGCTGCGCCTCGCCCCCGGCCCGCAGCGCATCGCGGTCGTCGTCCTCGACGAGGTCTCCGGCGTGCAGTCGACGGCGTTCGCGGAGATCGAAATCCCCGAAACGAAGTAGCCTCAGGCGAGGAGCTTGCGGTAGAGCGCCTCGAGGCGCCCGGCCATCTGGGCCGCGGACCAGTCGGCGGCGACGAGGGGCCCTTCCGCCGCGAGGCGGGCGCGGAGGATCGGGTCCCGAAGCAGCTCGAGACACCTGGCGGCGAAGTCGTCGGGATCGTCTTCGGCCACCAGCGCGCCGCGCCGTTCCGCCAGGAGATCGCGGGTGCCCATCTCCGCCAGGGCGACGACCGGCACGCCGAGGGCCATCGCCTCGAGCAGTACCAGACCCTGCGTCTCGGTCTTCGAAGAGAAGACGAAGGCGTCGCCGGCGCGGTAGCAGCCCCCGAGCTCACGCTCGCGGTCGAGATAGCCCAGCCAGAGGAGATGCCCGTCGAGGCCGAGCCGGGTCGCCCGACGCTGGAGCTCGGAGCGCGCCGGACCCTCGCCGGCGACGACCAGAAGCGCCGAGGGCAGGGCCTCCACCACCCGGCGAAAGGCTGCCAGCAGCAGGACCAGGTTCTTCTCGTGCCCGATGCGGCCGATGTGGACCAGCACCGGCCGGTCGGCGGCGATGCCGTGGCGGGCGCGAAAGCCCGCGCCGTCGCCGCCCCCCAGCGTCTCCGGGCGGATGCCGGTGGGCAGGACAGACATCGGCGTCGTCACGCCGTAGGCGGCGAGGGCGCTGCGCATCGCTGTCGAAGGCACCACCATGTGATCGAGCTCGCCCGCTGCCTTGCAGGTGAGGCGGCGCGCGAGCCGCCGGCAGAGTCCCGCCGGCAGGAATGGCAGGTAGTGCTCGAAGTAATGCTCGAAGTAGGTGTGGTACGTCTCGACCACCGGCACGCCGCGGCGGCGCGCGAGATCCACGCCGGCGCGATGGGCGGCGAACGGCGTCTGGACATGGACGAGGTCGAAGGCCGGCAGGCGGCTCTCGGCGGCGCGGAAGCGCCGCGCCGGCACCCAGCGGTCCTCGGGATCGAACGGCACCCGGAAGCCGTCGAGCCGGACCAGGCGCGCTTCGGCGGGGCGCGCGATTCCGGCCTCGCCGCGCCCGGAGTAGCCCGGGCAGAGCAGCGGCACGGCGACGCCGCGAAGCTCGAGCTCGCGGCGGAAGGTCGCGATCGAGGTCGAAACGCCGTTGACGCGCGGGAAGTAGACGTCCGAGAGGTAGAGAACGGTCAGGCGGGGTCGCTCCGAGGCGCTTCTCCCCGGAGCGCGAGGCGGCGCGGAGGCGACCGAACGGATGGGGGGTGCGTCGAGGATCAGGGAGCGGTTCAGAAGAGGCAGAGGGTGGAAAGGGCGAGGAGCGCGCCGACTGCGGCGCCCGCCGCGACGTCGGTGGGATAGTGGAGACCGAGGACGACCCGCGACAGCGCCACCGCCAGGGTGAAGGGCACGAGCAGCCAGGCGAGCCCACCGTAGGTGGCGAGGACGACGATCGAGAAGGCGACCGCGTGCAGGGTGTGGCCGGAGGGGAAGCTGTAGCGATCGAGCGGCGCCGCGCCGAGCAGCACACCGGCGTGGGCGGAGAACGGACGCGTCCGCGCGGTGAGTGACTTCAGGGCTTTCGAGACCAGGGCCGCGGCGATGCCGACCGCGGCCATCCGACGCACGACCGGCAGCGCGGCCGCCCCCAGGAAGAGCGGCAGCAGGCCGGCGAGCGCGAACCAGAAGAGTCCGTCACCAGCCTTCGACACGCAACGAAAGAAGCGCAGCGCGCTCCTCTGCCGCTGCGCCTGGGACAGGCGCAGGCAGAGTCCGAGCTCGAGCTCCTGCAGGCGGACGAGAGACGGGGCGAGTCGCATCGCGATCGGCACTCCTGAGACGGCAAGGAGAGGATCGCCTGCGGGGGTGTCCGGGGCGTGGCGTCGGCGTGACGAATCGCCGACGTCGCGGGGCTACTCCTTTTCGATCAGGGCTTCGAAGCGGCCCTTCTCCTGGGCTTTCAGATAGGCATCGCGCGGCGTGACGACCTTCCTCGCGACGAGGTCGAGCAGGGCGTCGTCGAGCAGTTGCATGCCTTCGCCTCGCCCCGACTGCATGAGGTTCACCAGCATCGAAATGCTGCTCTCGCGGATCAGATTGGGGAGCGCCGGAGTCTTGAGCAGGATCTCGTGCACCGCGACCCGCCCGTCCCCGGAAGCCCGCGGCAGGAGGAGCTGCGCCACGATCGCCGCCAGCGAGTCGGCGAGCGACAGGCGTGCCTGCGGCTGTTCGTCGGCGGGAAAGACGTCGATCAGGCGGTCGATCGTCTTGGCCGCGCTGTTGGTGTGCAGCGTGCCGAAGACCAGCATGCCCATCTCGGCCGCCTTGAGCGCCAGGGAGATCGTCTCGAGATCGCGCATCTCGCCGACCAGGACGACGTCGGCGTCCTGGCGGATCGCCGCCCGCAGCGCCGCCGCGAAGCTCACTGTGTCGCTGCCGACCTCGCGCTGCGAGAAGACGGAGCGCTTGCTCTCGTGGACGAACTCGACCGGCTCCTCGATGGTGACGATGTGACGCGAGAGGTTGCGATTGATGCGGTCGATGATCGCCGCGAGCGACGTCGACTTGCCGGAACCGGTCGGGCCCGTCACCAGCACGAGTCCGCTATGGAGCTCTGCCAGGCGGCCGAGGACCGGTGGCAGACCCAGATCCTCGATCGAGGCGATCTTCTCGGGAATCGTCCGGAAGACGGCGGAAGCGCCGCGCTCCTGGCGGAGGTAATTGCCGCGGAACCGGGCAACGCCGGGGACCGCGTAAGCGAAGTCGAGGTCGCCCGTGGCGAGGAACTCCTGCCATTGTCCGGCGCTCACCCCCTCGGTGAGGATCTCCGCGAGCATCTCCGGAGTGAGGTCGCCGGTGCCGGCAAGCGGCACCAGCGAACCGTGCAGGCGGACGCGGGGAGCGAAGCCGGAGGCGAGGTGGAGGTCGGAGCTTCCGCTCTCCCGGGTGGCGCGCAAGAGATCCTTGAGGGTGCCCATGCGCCGAGCCTCAGGCTCCCCTTCCGGCGGCGGGCGCCGGCGCTCCGGCGGGCGGCGGCGGGCTCGCGGCGCCCGAAAGCAGCTTGGCGTCCTCGGCGTGGAGCAGCGCCTCCTCCCGCGTGACGATGCCGTCCCGGACGAGGTGCGCGAGCGACGTGTCGAGCAGGCACATCCCCTGCGCGGCGCCGGTCTGCAGCACCGAGCGCAGCTGGAAGGTCTTCGATTCGCGGATCAGATTCGCCACCGGCCGCGTTCCGAGGAGGATCTCGAGCGCCGGCACGCGGCCCTGACCGTCGGCGCGGCGGACGAGCCGCTGCGAAACCACGGCTCGCAGCGACTCCGAGAGCATGGTGCGGATCTGCGCTTGCTGATTGGAAGGATAGGAGCCGACGACACGGTCGACGGTGCGGATGGCGCTGCCGGTGTGCAGCGTCGCCAGCACCAGGTGACCGGTTTCGGCGGCGGTGAGCGCGAGCGAGATCGTCTCGAGGTCGCGCAACTCGCCGATGGCGATGACGTCGGGGTCCTCGCGCAAGGCGGCCTTGAGGGCGCGCGCGAAGCTGCGCGTGTCGCGCCCGACCTGGCGCTGGTTGACGACGCAGCGCATCGGCGTGTGCAGGTACTCGATCGGGTCCTCGACCGTGACGATGTGATCCTGGCGCTCTTCGTTGATCAGCCGCACCAGGGCGGCGAGGGTCGACGACTTGCCGCAGCCGGCCGGGCCGGTGAGCAGCACCAGCCCCTGATGGTGATTGGTCACCTTGGCGAGGGTGTTGGGCAGGCCGAGGCCCGCGAGAGTGGGGATCTCGAGCGCGATGGCGCGCATGACCAGGCCGTAACCGTGCTGATGGCGATAGGCGTTGCCGCGAAAACGTGCCCGCCCGGCGATCGTCCACGAGAAGTCGGTCTGGCCCTCCCGGTCCAGCGCCTCGCGCAGCCGCGGGTCGAGGACCTCGGTCACCAGCCTCTCGATCTGCCCGTGCTCGAGAGGGGCGTCGCCAGCGAAGGTGAGCTGGCCGTCGCGGCGCATGAGGACCCGCTCGCCGGTCATGATGTGGATGTCGCTGGCGCGTTGCGAAACGGCGTACTCGAGAATCCGGTCGATCCGCTTGCCGGCGCGGGTCGAGATCTCGCCGGTGGCGGTCTGTTCGAGATCGACGGGCGAGCTCGCGGGCTTGGGTGCGATGAGCGGCGCCGCCGCTTGACCGCTCTGGCGGGCGAGCACCTCGCGTTGGACCGCCAGGAGCTTCTCGAGCTGCGCCCGCGTCATCCAGCCGGCGTCGATCCAGAGCTCGCCCAGGGGCCGCGGGTCGGCGGTCCGCGCCTGGGCGCGTGTCGTCTCGGCGAGCTGCTCGGTGGTGAGCAGCTTGTAGTGGACCGCCAGGCGGCCGAGCAGATGCAGGTCTTCGCTCATCGCGTCAGCGCTCGCCGGGCAGTTTATCGAAGAACGAGGTCAACGGCGGTCGCCGCGAGCAGCCAGAGCGCCAGCACTCCGTTGGCGGTGAAGAAGGCGGCATTCAACCGCGAGAGATCCCCCGGCCGGACGATCGCGTGCTGGTAGGCGAGCAGCAGGGCGCAACCGGCGACGCCGACCCAGTAGGCGAGGCCGAGACCGGGCGGATGCACGAAAGGCAGGGCGGCGAGGAGCGCCAGGGTGCCGACATGCAGCGCGGCCGAGATCGCCAGGGCCGCGACGGTGCCGAAGCGCGCCGGGATCGACGCCAGGCCGCGCTCCCGATCGAAGGCCTCGTCCTGCAGGGCATAGAGGACGTCGAAGCCAGCGACCCAGGTGACGACCACGCCGGCGAGGACGAACGGTGTCGGCGCGAAGCGGCCCGTCACCGCGACCCAGGCGCCGAGCGGCGCCCCGGCGAGGGCGAGGCCGAGCGCGAGGTGCGCTGCCCAGGTGAAGCGCTTGGTGTAGCTGTAGCCCAGGAGGACGACGATCGCGATCGGCGACAGCGCGAGGCAGAGCGGATTCAGCCGCCAGGCGGCGACGAGCAGCAGCGCCAGGCTGGCGGCGACGAAGACGGCGACGAAGCCGGGCGAAACCAGCCCCGCCGGCAGGGCCCGCTGGGCGGTGCGCGGATTGGCGGCGTCGATCTCGCGATCGACCAGCCGGTTCCAGCCCATCGCCGCGGAGCGCGCCCCGACCATCGCGACGACGATCCAGAGAACGATACGCCCCTCGGGCAGCCCTCCCGCCGCGAGCAGCATCCCCATCAGCGCGAACGGCAGCGCGAACAGCGTGTGCTCGAACTTGATCATCTCGAGGACGACACGGAGCCGCGCCCAGCCGCGCGCCGTCCCTCGCTCCCGGACTGACACGAGAAGACGAGCCTCAGCCGACAGACGGCGCCAGCTTCGCCGTCATCTTCTCGATCGCCGTGCGGGCGTCGTCGAGGAGCCTCGCCACCTGGCGGATCTGGCTGTTGGCTTCGTCCCAGTGACGCTGCTCGATCGCTTCGCGGATTGCCGGCAGGGTCTTGGCGCCGTAGCCGGTGTACTGCCCGGGAGCGTCCACCTGATGGCGATACCAGGGGCGGCCGGGAAGGCCGGACTCGCTGGTCAACCGGCGCTCGAAGGTGCGCAGGAAGTCGTTGAGCTCGGTGCGCGTCGCGGCGTCGAGGCCGCGCTCGAAGGCGGCGGACCGCGCCTTCTCGAACGCCTCGGCCGCCTTCCCGAGCAGCGTCACCGCGTTCTCGAGCGGCGCGAATTCGAGGAAGGGCACGCGGTCGAGGGCCTTCGGCGCGACGAAGGTCTGTTGCGGGTCGGCGGCGAGCTGCAGGCTGCCTTCGGCGAGCAGACGCTCGCGCTCTTCCGACTCCTTGCGCAGCGTCGCCGTGAGCTCGCGGAGCTCGGTCGCATATTCGCCGATCCCTTCGGCGGTGCGGTCGAGGGTGAGGGGCAGCACGTCCGCCTGCGAGAGTCGCAGGGTCAGCCGACCGTTCACCTCGGCTGACTTCGCGACGTAGTCGAAGCCGGGATCGCCGAAGCGTTCGAAGTGGGCGATCGAATCGTAGATCGAGTGGTACTGGCCGTACTGTTCCTCGCCGCCGAATCCGACATTCAGTGCGGCGATGCCGAGGTGTTGCAGGAAGGGGGTGAAGTCCGAGCCTGAACCGAGCGCTTCGAGCCGCAGGTCGGCGCGGCTGCGCAACCGGGCGCGGGTCTTCTCGTCGCCCTGGGCGATGGCCGCCGCCCGGGCGCGGTCGAGCACCGAGACGCCGCGTTCCGGATCGACGACCGCGCGCCCCACCTCGTTGAACAGCCGCTCGAGCGACTGCGACCCGCCGGCGCCCAGCAGGCCGCGCGACACCGAGTCGGTGTTGAGATAGGCGACCGCCTTCTCGCCGAGTTCGGCCGCGTGCTTCTCGGCCCACTCGGTGGAGCCGAGGAGGCCGGCCTCCTCGCCGTCCCAGGCGGCGTAGACCAGCGTCCGCCGCGGGCGGAAACCGTCCCTCGCCAGCATGCCGATCGCCTTCGCCTCGGCCAGGAGAGAGACCATTCCGGAGACCGGATCGGAGGCTCCGTTCACCCAGGCGTCGTGGTGATTGCCCCGCACGATCCACTCGTCCGGGAGCTCCGCCCCGGGGAGGACCGCGATGACGTCGTGCACCGGCTTGAGACTCCAGTCGAAGGCCAACTTGAGGTGGACGCGCGCGGGCCCCGGGCCGAAGCGATAGGGAAACGGCAGTGCTCCGCGCCAGCTCTCCGGGGTCATCGGTCCGGCGAGCGCCCGGAGAAGCGGCTCGGCGTCGCCGTAGGAGATCGGCAGGACGGGGACACGAGTGAGCGTCTTCGCTTCGCCGAGCGGCAGGCGGACGGCCTCCTTGGTCGCGCCGACGCCGGGGGTGAGCGGATCGCCGGAGTAGAGCGGCATGTCGGCGACCGATCCGCGTTGCACCGACTCGCGCGAGCGCCACCCGCCTTTCGGCCAGACGTCCCCCTGGGTGTAGCCGTCACCGGACGGATCGGAGTAGATCAGGCAGCCGATGGCGCCGCGCTCCGCTGCGACCTTGGGCTTGATGCCCCGCCATGAGCCGCCGTAGCGGGCGAGGACGATCTTGCCCCGGACGTCGATGCCGTGTTGCGCGAGCTCTTCGTAGTCCGCCGGCAGGCCGTAGTTGACGTAGACCAGCTCGCCCTCGACGTCGCCGTCGACCGAGTAGGCGTTGTAGCCCGGGAGCTGCTCCTTCTTCTGCCCGGAGGTCGGATCCTCGGCCAGCGAGCCTTCGTCGAGCCGGGCGCGGAAGCGGGTGGGCGCGACCATCTCGAGCAGGCGGACCTTCGGGGTCGGAAAGAGCACCTCGAAGGTCTCGATGCGGGCTTCGTAGCCCCAGCCCGCGAACAGGTCGCGCATCCACTCGGCGTTGGCGCGCCCCCACTCGGAGCCGACGTGGTGCGGCCGGGCCGCGAGATGCTCGAGCCAGTTCCGCAGCTCTGCCTTCGAGATCTGCCGCGCGAAGGCGCTCTCGCGCTCGAGCTCGGCCCGGCTGCCGTCGGCCGAAAAGCCGAGCAGGGGCGAGTCTGCCGGTGGCGTGGCGGCGGCGGCGAGGGCGAAGAAGACGGCGCTGGTGGTCAGTGCAGCGAGGTGTGGAGCGCGGATCGACATGGACTCCTCCGATCGGCGGATCATGGCATGAGCCTCGCAATGCACCTCGTGGTCGAGTTCGGAGAATTGCCGAGCCTCCGGGAAACCGCTGTCCGCAGGGCTTCTTGCGGCCGCCGGCCGTCCTCGGTCAGACTCGATCTACCGTCAGGAGAAACAAATTGAGCAAACTGGTGCGAGGTCTTGCCGCAGGGTGGGGAGCGAAGAAGCTCACCGGCGGCTGCGGTTGTGGCGCGATCCTGGTCTTCATTCTGCTCTACTGGCTTCTCGGCCACTCCGGAATCGGTATCTTCCAGTAGGGAGAGCCAGCCGCGCCGCCGTCCCCCGTCAGAGCGTTCCGGTGGTGTCCTCGGCATCGCCGGGCGCCGCCGGCGGCCGCTTGACGCGCCGCTGCGGCAGGCCGCCGGGTCCGAGGTCGGCGAGCAGAGCCGCGAGTGCGCCATGGTCGAGAGGCTTGACCAGATGGGCGTCGAAACCGGCGTCGTAGGCGCGGCGGCGATCCTGCTCCTGCCCCCAGCCGGTGAGCGCGACGAGGAGCACCTCGTCGCCCCAGTCGAACTGGCGAATCCGGCGGCAGACCTGGAAGCCGTCGAGATCCGGCATGCCGAGGTCCAGCAGCACGATCTCCGGGCGCAGGCGCTGAACGGAGGCGAGCGCCTCGAGGCCGCCGTAGGCGGTCTCCACCTGATGCCCGAGCTGCCGCAGCAGCACGGTGAGCGAAGCGGCGTTGTCGGGCAGGTCGTCCACGACGAGGATCCGGCGCCGCACGGGGGGCGAATCCCCGCCGGCGCGGGCCGGATCGTTGGCCGCCGGCATCCGCGCCCCGGCAACCGTCGGCAGGCGCACCGCGAACTCGCTGCCCAGGCCCGGTCCGGGGCTCGAGGCCTCGACTTCGCCGCCGTGCATCTCGACCAGGTGCCGCACCAGCGCCAAGCCGATGCCGAGCCCTCCGTTCGGCCGCCCCGGCTGGGCTTCGAGCTGGACGAACATCTCGAACAGCCGCGGGAGCTTCTCGGCTGGAATGCCGACCCCGGAGTCGCGGACCCGCACGACCACGGCAACCGGGTCTTCGCTGGCGGGGGGCTCGATCTCCGCGAGGAGCCAGATGCGGCCCCCTTTCGGGGTGTACTTCGCCGAGTTGTTGAGCAGGTTCATGAATACCTGCGACAGCCGCACCAGATCGGCATCCAGCAGGACCGGCCGCGTCGGCAGCTCGATGGTGAGATGGTGCCCGAACTGCTCGATGAGCGGCCGGCTGCTCTCGAGGGCGCTCTCGACCACCTCGGTCAGGGTGACCCGGCTGCGGCGGAGCTCGAGCTTGCCGCGGCTGATCCGCGAGACGTCCAGCAGGTCGTCGATCAGGCGGGTCAGGTGGTTCACCTGCCGGTCGATCACGTCGAGGCTCCAGCGCACGTCGGGATCGGCGGACTGGCGCATCTTGAGGATGCGCGTCGAGTTGCTGATCGGCGCCACGGGATTGCGCAGCTCGTGGGCAAGGATGGCGAGGAACTGGTCCTTGCGCGTGTCGCTCTCGCGCAACCGCTCCTCGCTGGCCTGCAGCAGCGCCGTAGAGGCTTCGAGCTCCGAGGTCCGCTCCCGCACGCGGCGTTCGAGCTCGCGGTTCAGGATCGCGAGCTCGCGCGACTTTCTGTACAGGTCGAGGAAGATCGCGACCTTGGCGCGCAGGATCTCCGGCACGACGGGCACCGGCAGGTAGTCCATCGCGCCGCTCGTGTATCCACGCATGCGATCGATGTCGTTGATCAGCACCGCCGAGATGAGGATGATCGCGGTCGACTGGAAGCGCGGGTGCTGGCGAATCATCGACGCGAGCTCGAAACCGTCGAGATCCGGCATGCAGACGTCGACCAGGACGACCGCCACTTCGGTGCGAAGCAGAATGTCGAACGCTTCGCGCGCGGAGGCCGCCTTGAGCAGGTTCTCGTCGAGCTCGCCGAGGATCGCTTCGTACGTCAGGAGCTTTCCGGGCTGGTCGTCGACCAGCAGGATGTTCACCCTCTCCCGTCCCCCGGCGTTCACGCGCGCACCCTAACGGTGCAACCAGGTGCGGAGAGTCGACAGGAGCTGCTCGGTGTTGACCGGCTTCGCCAGATAGTCCGAGGCGCCGGCCTCGAGGCAGCGCTCGCGATCCCCCTTCATCGCCTTCGCCGTCAGGGCGACGATCGGCAGGCGCCGGAACGCCGGATTGCGGCGGATCGCGCGCATGGTCTGGAAGCCGTCCATCTCCGGCATCATGATGTCCATCAGGACGATCGAAAGCTCGGGTGCAGCCTCGAGCGTCTCGATCGCCTCCCGGCCGGTCGTCGCCGAGAGCACGGTCATCCCCCGGCGCTCGAGGACGCTCGACAGCGCGAAGATGTTGCGCACGTCGTCGTCGACCACCAGAACGGGCCTGCCGGCGAGGAACTCGTCGGAGCGGTGGAGCCGTTCGAGCATCTCCTGTTTGTGGGCGGGGAGATCGCCGACGACCCGATGCAGGAAGAGGGCGGTTTCGTCGAGCAGCCGCTCGGGCGACTCCACCCCCTTGACGACGACGCTGCGCGCCAGCTCGTGGAGCCGCAGGTCCTCTTCGGCGGAGAGCTCGCGCCCGGTGAAGACGACGACCGGGATGTCCGCGAGAGCGGGCTCGTCGCGCAGCGACTCGAGGACTTCGAAGCCGGAAATGTCGGGCAGCCGCAGGTCCAGCACCACGCAGTGGAACGTCCGGCGGCGTAGCGCCGCCAGCGCGTCGGCTCCCGTGCCGGCGACCTCGATCTCGAGATCGTCGTGGCCGAGGAGCTCGGCGATGCTCATCTGCTCGGCGGTATTGTCCTCGACGATCAGCAGCCGCCGGCGCTCGGCGGCGGCGTAGGACTTCATCCGCGCCAGCGCCGACTCGAGCTCGATCGGATTCGACGGCTTGGTGAGATACGAGAACGCGCCGCGGGAGAGGCCGTGCCGGCGGTCCTCGTCGAGCGAGACGATCTGCACCGGGATGTGGCGGGTCGCCGGGTCCTGCTTGAGCTGCGAGAGGACCGTCCAGCCCAGCATGTCGGGCAAGAAGATGTCGAGCGAGACCGCGGTGGGCCGGAACTGTCGCGCGAGCTCGAGCGCGTCGCTGCCGCGGGGTGCGACCAGCGTCTTGAAGCCCTGGTCGCGCGCGAGGTCGACCAGCACGCGGGCGTAGTGCGGGTCGTCCTCGACGACGAGGAGCGACTGGTCCTCGGGGGCGAGGATCGCGCGGTCGTCGGGAAACGGCTCGATCGCGCGCTCGGCGACGCGGGCATGCTGGTCCCCGGCCGGGCGACGGGGGGCGACGCCGGCGCTCGCCTTCGCGCCATCGGCGCTCTCCGCCGGGCCGACGTAGCGCAGGGGAACGAAGAGCGTGAAGGTGCTGCCCTGTCCGGGGACGCTGTGCAGCTGGATCTCGCCGCCGAGGAGCTGGGCGAGCTCACGGCTGATCGCCAGCCCGAGGCCGGTGCCGCCGAAGCGCCGGCTCGTGGAGGCGTCGGCCTGCTGGAAGGCCTCGAAGATCATGCGCTGCTTTTCGGCCGGAATGCCGATGCCGGTATCGGCGACCTCGAACGCCACGACGGCCGGCGACGACGAGAGAACCGCATGGCCGGCGGTCCAGCCGCCCGCTGCCGGGGCGACCCGCAGGCGCACGCCGCCGCTCTCGGTGAACTTGAACGCGTTCGAGAGCAGGTTCTTGAGCACCTGCTGCAGGCGTTTGGTGTCGGTCAACAGGGTGCGGCCGAGGGCCGGGTCGAGCTCCACCTCGAACGACAGCTTGCGGCTCTCCGCCTCGTGGCGGAACATCCGGCCGAGCGACTCCACCAGGTTGCCGAAGAAGACCTCCTGGGCCTCGACCGAGACCGTGCCGCTCTCGATCTTCGACAGATCGAGGATGTCGGTGATCAGGTTCAACAGGTCGGTGCCGGCGCCGTGGATCGTGCGCGCGAACTCGACCTGCTTCGGCGCCAGGTTCCCCTCGGGGTTCTCGGCCAGCTGCTGGCCGAGAATGAGGATGCTGTTGAGCGGCGTGCGCAGCTCGTGCGACATGTTGGCGAGAAACTCGGACTTGTACTTCGAGGTGAGGGCGAGCTCCGCGGCCTTCTCCTCGAGCGCCCGGCGGGCGTGCTCGATCTCCTTGTTCTTGCGCTCGACCTCGACGTTCTGCTCGGCGAGCTCCTTGGCCTTGAGCGCCAGCTGCTCGTTGGTCTGCTGCAGCTCGCCCTGCTGCGTCTGCAGCTCGGCGGCGAGCTGCTGCGACTGGACGAGGAGGCCTTCGGTCTGCATCGTCGCTTCGACGCTGTTGACGACGATGCCCATGCTGCTCGTGAGCTGCTCGAGGAAGGCGAGGTGCGATGGCGCGAACTCGCCGAGCGAGGCGAGCCCGAGGACCGCCTTCACCTGGCCTTCGAACACCACCGGGTAGGCGAGGATGCTGCGCGGCAGGGCGTGCAGCAGCACCGAGCTCACCGGCACGGTGTTCGGCGGCACGTCGGTGACCAGGATGCGCCGCTTGTCGACGGCGCACTGGCCGAGGAATCCCTGGCCGAGCTCGAGCTTCTCCGGATAACCGTCCTTGACCGAGTTGCCATAGGCCGCGAGGAGCTTGAGATAGGGCTCGCCCTCGGTGTTGACCTGGTACATGAGCCCCTGATGGGCGTTGACGAGCGGCACCAGCTCGGAGAGCAGGATCTTGCCGACCGCCACCAGGTCCCGTTGCCCCTGGAGCATGGCGGTGAAGCGGGCGAGGTTGGTCTT
>CAZQTL010000077.1:0-17167 GCA_964595975.1 uncultured Thermoanaerobaculia bacterium
GCCGACATCGCCAAGTGGTCGAAGATCGTGCGCGAGTCGGGGGCGAAGGTCGACTAGCGTCGCCCCGTCCGCGACCCGCGGTTGCGCCTCAGCCGACGAACCCGGTCGCCCAGCGCGCGAAGGCGAGCCAGGCGTCGGTGCCGGAGACGATCAGCCGCAGCGGCTGCGACACGACGATCGCGATGCCGCCCCACATCGTCACCGGGTGGATGCGGCCGAGCGTACGCCGGTCCCAGAGGATCAGCGGCACGATCAGCAGGTCGGTCAGGCCGAAGAACGCCATCGGCCCGAGGCCGCCGACGACCGGCCAGCGCGCGATCGCGGCGGTCGTCAATCCGATCGTCGCGAGCACCATCGCGCGCTTGTGCTTCTGCGGCTCGCCGCGCCAGGCGATCGCGAGCGCGACGAAGACCGGGAACATCGCCATGTCGAACAGCGGGATCGCGAGGAACTGCAGCGGCGGGATCGGGACGCCGACGAATCCGGTGGCGCGCTTGGCCGCCAGCAGCGCACCCCAGACGCCGACGACGACCATCGCGATCGCGAGACCGACGCCGGCGGCGCCGAGCTTGCGGTGGACATCGACCCGCCGAGCGGCGACGAGCGAGGCCTGCGCGACCAGCAACGCGATCCACGCCGAGAACACCGTGCCGTGGAGCGCGAAGAAGCGCTCCGGCGGCGCCGGCCAGTCCGGAAACGCCGCCTTCAAGTAGAAGCTCCGCGCGAAGCCGACGAACACGACCGCGAGGAGCGCGATCGCCATGCCGGTGAAGAACCGCCGTTCGGACGTCGCCGCCGCCGGCGCTGGCACTGTCGTCGTCATGGTTTCCCCCGAGGTTCGGTCGCGTCCCTGTGACGCGGCTCGCGTGGATCGCGGAGTCTAGGCCGGGCGATTCCGGGTCGCAAGCGCCCGGCGCGACGCCTACTCGACGAACGCGCCCTTGCCCTTCTGGAACGACGGCAGCGCGACCAGGACGACCAGCGCGACGATCGACACGAGGAGCGCGAGCGAGACCGGCCGTTCGACGAAGATCATCGGGTCGCCGCGCGAGAGCACCATCGCCCGGCGCAGGTTCTCCTCGGCGAGCGGCCCGAGCACGAAGCCCAGCAGCAGCGGGATCATCTGGAAGTCGAGCGCGATCAGCACGACGCCGATCACCGACACCGCGCCCATCAAGAGCAGGTTGACCGGCGTGCTGTTGAGCGAATAGGCGCCGATGCAGCAGAAGACGACGATCGCCGGAAAGAGGATCGAGTAGGGCACCTTCAGCAGGCGCACCCAGATGCCGACCAGCGGCAGGTTGATGACCACCAGCATCACGTTGCCGATCAGCATGCTCGCGATCAGGCCCCAGAAGAGGTCCGGGCGCTTGACGATGACTTCCGGCCCCGGCTGGATGCCCTGGATCAGCATCGCGCCCAGCATCAGCGCGATCACCGGGTTGGTCGGGATGCCGAGCGTGAGCAGCGGGATGAACGAGGTCTGCGCCGACGCGTTGTTCGCGGCCTCCGGGCCGGCGACGCCCTCGATCGCGCCCTTGCCGAAGCGGGACGGGTCCTTCGCCCATTTCTTCTCGACCATGTAGGACGCGAACGGGCTCAACAGCGCCCCGCCGCCGGGCAGGATGCCGAGCGCCGAACCGATCACCGTGCCGCGCAGCGCCGCGGCCCAGCCCTGCTTCAGGTCGGCGAGCGAGATCATCACGCCGCGGACCTTGCCGACGACGACGCTGCGCGCCATCGGGTTGCTCAGGTTGAAGATGATCTCGCACAGGCCGAAGAGCGCCATGCCGAACGGCACGATGTCGAGCCCGTCCGAGAACTCCTGGATGCCGAACGCGTAGCGCTGCGTGCCGGTCTCGACGTCGGTGCCGACCAGCCCCAGGAGGACGCCCAGGAGCCCCATCGCGCAGGCGTTGAACACCGATCCGTGCGAGAACACGATCGACGCCAGGAGCCCGAGGAACATCAGCAGGAAGTACTCGGGCGCGTTGAACTTGAGCGCGACCGTGGCGAGCGGCGGCGCGAAGAAGACGATGACGAAGGTCGCGAAGACGCCGGCGAGCAGCGACGAGAGCGCGGCGGTGGCGAGCGCCGGGCCGGCGCGCCCCTGGCGCGCCATCTCGTAGCCGTCGAGCGTCGTCACCACCGAGGTCGCCTCGCCGGGCAGGTTGCACAGGATCGCGGTCGTCGACCCGCCGTACTGGGCGCCGTAGTAGATCGCGGCCAGCATGATCAGCGACGCCAGCGGATCGGTCGTGATCGTGAACGACATCAGCATCGAGATCGTGGCCAGCGGACCGATGCCCGGCAGCACGCCGATCAGCGTCCCGACCATCGACCCTACCAGCGCGAACAGCAGGTTCTTCGCCGTCGCCGCCAGCGCGAGGCCGTGCAGGAAGCCGCCGAGGTTGTCGATCATCGCCAGAACGCCGGCCCGATCGTCATCGCCTGCCCGAGCGCGACGACGAAGGTGACCGCGCAGAAGCCGCCGAGCGCGAGGCCGACGACGATGTCGATCGCGCGCGGCGTCTCACGCAGGGCGAGGCGGCTGCCGACGACGACGACCGCGGTCGTCAGCACGATGCCCAGCGGCCGGATCAGCAGGCCGAAGGCGACCGGGAGCAGCGACACGACGATCGTCGGCACGAGCTGCGGCCAGGTCGGACGCGTGACCGGACGCAGCAGCGCGACGACGACCTTGACCAGGCCCATCGCGATCAGCGTGACGCTGATCACGAGTGGCAGGAACCCCGGCCCCATCCGGGTCAACGTGCCGGTCCGGTAGCCCCAGCCGACGATGAGGAAGAACGCCCCGATCGCGATCAGCGCGAGCCCGCCGAGGAACTCGCGGCTCCCGACGACACCAACGCCCCGCGCGGCTGGCACGCGCGCCGCCGGGCGCTACTCGACCTGGATATTGGCGGCGCGGGTGACCTCGCCGATCACCTTGTTCGACGACTCGATGCGCGCCATGAACTCGGCGGGCGTGTTGAGGACCACCGACATGCCGGCGGCGCGGATACGTTCCTTCACCGCCTCGCCGTTGGCCGCGGTCCGGATCGCGACACCGAGCCGCTCGACGACCGCGTCCGGCGTTCCCTTGGGCGCGTGCAGGCCGAACCAGTTCGAGATGTTGGCGAGCTCCGGGATCCCGACTTCGGCCGCGGTCGGGATCGTCGGGAACGCGTCGAGACGCTTGCGGCCGCACACGGTAAGGCCGTTGAGCTTGCCCGACTTGAGATGCGCCTCGATCGGCGGCTGGCTCTCGGCGAAGAGCTGGACCTGATTCGCGAGCAGCTCGGGCAGCGCCGCGCCGGTGCCGCGATAGTGGACCGGGACCACGTCGACGCCGAGCTTGCGGCGGAAGAGCTCGAGGACGACGTGGGTGTTGCCGCCGGCGCCGGCGGTGCCGTAGTTGAGCTTGCCCGGACGCGATTTCGCGAGCTCGGCGAACTGGGCGACCGTCTTGGCGCCGGTCTCGGCGTTGACGACGATGATGAAGTCGCCTTCGGCGACCATCGTGATGTGACGCAGGCCGCGGATCGGGTCGGCCGGCATCGTCTTGTAGGTGTTGGGGCTGAAGACGATCTGCGCCGCCGACGAGAAGAGCAGCGTGTGGCCGTCGGGTTCGGCCGCCGCGACCGCGGCCATGCCGACGTTGCCGTTCGCGCCGGCGCGGTTCTCGACGATCACCTGTTGCCCGAGCGTCTCCGACATGCTGGGCGCGACCAGCCGCGCGAGGAGATCGGTCAATCCGCCCGGGGCGAAACCCAGGATCAGCCGGATCGGCTTGGTCGGATAGGCCTGCGCCCGCAGCGCGGGCGCGGCCGCCGCCAGACCCAGGCCGCCGACGGCGGACACGAAACGACGCCTCGTCATGCTCTTCATCGCGACTCCTCCGTGGGTGGCACCGGGGTGGATCCCCCGGCGCTCGGTGCGGTGCGGCGGTCCGTCAGCGGCCTTTCCGGGGGAGCCTAGAGACAAACCGGCGGCGGTGCAAGGCGCCCGAACGACCGATGGGCGCCCGGCGCCCGGCGTTCGCGGTGGCGGGACGTCGGGTCGCGTGTACGATCGCTCCGCGATGAGTTCAACCCCCACCCGCCGGCCCTCGGCCGGTCGCGCGCAGGTCGACGACTCCGTCCCGGTGGTGGCGGCGCTCGCCAACGGCGTGCGCGTGCTCGTCTTCCGCCTGCCGCACGCGGCGACCGCGTCGGTCAGCGTCTTCGTCCGCAGCGGCAGCCAGCACGAGGAGGCGCGCCAGAACGGCATCAGCCACGTCATCGAGCACATGGCGTTCAAGGGCACGCGCACGCGCGACTGCCAGCGGATCAACCTCGACGCCGAGCGCCTGGGCGCCGAGGTCAACGCCCACACCGACAAGGACCACACCGCGTTCCACATGCGCGGCCTCGCCCGCGACGCCGAGGCCTTCGTCGGGATGCTGGGGGACATCGTCCGGCACAGCACTTTTCCCGACGCCGAACTCGAACTCGAGCGCGAAGTCCTCCTGCACGAGTTCGCCGAAGTCGAGGACGACGCGATGGAGACCGCGTTCCGCCAGTTCGACAAGGCGTGCTACGGCGACCATCCGCTGGCGCGCCCGGTCATCGGCAGCCGCGCCGTGATCCGACGGCTCGCCCGCGCGGACCTGGTCGCCCACGTCGAGCGCCTGTTCACCGCGGTCAACACGATCGTCGGCATCGCCGGTGACGTCGATCCGGACGCGATGGTCGCGGCGGCCGAGCGCGCGTTCGGCGACATGCCCCGAGGCAGCGACAACCGGATCGCGCCGCCCGCGTTCGTCGGCGGCGTCGAAGCACGGCGGCTGACGGGTTGCCGCCAGGCGCACGCGGTGCTGGGCTTCCCGATCCCCTCGCTCGCCGGCGACCACCACGCCGCCGTCGTCGCGGCGGCGCTCCTGGGCGAAGGCATGAGCTCGCCGCTGCTCGACCGGCTGCGCGAGCGGCGCGGCCTCGTCTACCACGCCGACTGCTGGACCGACGTCCGCGATTCGGTCGGCCAGTTCGTCGTCGAGGCGTCGACCAGCCCCGAGCATCTGGGCGAGACCTTCCGCGAGGTCGCCCGGCTGCTGCGCGAGCACGCCGAGACCACCGATCCGGTCGGGCTCGAACGCGCGCGCAACCAGATCGCGGTGCGCACGCTGAGCGCGCAGGAGAACGCCGCGCAGAGGCTCGAGCTCGCCGCGCTCGACTTGTTCGCGCTCGGCCGCGTGCGCCCGCGCGAGGAGTCGCTCGCGCCGGTCGACGCGGTCGGGCCGGCGCAGGTGCGCGAGGCTTTCGCGCGGATGCTCGACGCCGGCGCCGCGGTCGGGATCGCCGGCAAGATCCCCCGGGGCGAGGAGGCGCGCGTGGCGGAGATGGTTGCGCCGAACGCAGACGGCGGCCGGACTGCGCGGTCTCCCGCCCGCTAGGGCCGCGCCGCCCGCCGACCACGCGCACGCCCGCGTCGCTTGTACCACCAGACCAGGACGCCGGTCACCGACAGCGCCGCGATCGCGATCCCCAGGACGCAGACGAAGATCCGGTACGGCAGCCCGAACACGTTGGCCATGTGCAACGCGTACAGCCATTGGCTGACGGTGTTGCCGGCGTACTGCCCGGTCGGCAGCAGCGTGTGGCGCAGGCGGCCGTCGGCGCCGTCGAAGGCGACCTGCGCGTGGTAGCGGCGCGGCCGGTCGGCGATGTCGCGGCTGCTCTGGACCTGGTAGACGTAGGTGCCGCTCTCGGCGTCATACTGCAACGACACCGCGGGGCCGACGACGAATCCGTGCGCCCGCGCCTGCTCCCGCATCAGCCGCTCGGCCACCGACTGCGCGTCGCGCCAGCCGAGCGCCGGTTCGTCGACCGGACGCGGCAGCGGAACCTGCAGCACCCAGGGCGGCCGGAAATCGAGCACCGCCCGGGTCGCCCAGGTGTAGACGGTGTCCCACAGGTTCATGTAGACGCTGCTCCAGCCGAACACGATCAGCATCACCCACGGCCACAGGCCGCCGGCGCGGTGCAGGTCGAACGAGCGGCGGACCGGCCCGACGCCGCGCTTGACGAGCCAGGCCGGCCTCCACCGCGCCCAGAAACCGCGCGCCATGCCGGATCGAGCGGGCAACGTCAGGTAGGCGCCGACGAAACCGTCGAGCGTCCACAGCAATGCGACGGCGCCCAGGACCCACACGCCGGCCATTCCGAGCGCGAGCGAGTAATGGAGCTCGTAGACGAAGTCGACGATCTGCCGCCACGTCCGCCCGATCCCGCCCCAGCGGCCTCGATCGAGCTCCTCGCCGGAGGAGGGATCGAGGACGACGAACTCGTGATCGATCTCGTGGGGCGAACCGCTCGACGGATCGACGCGCGGCGCGACCCAGGCGCGCGTCGCCCCCTCGGCGCCCCGGAGCTGGAGGTAGGTGACGCGCGCCCGGGGATCGGCCGCTTCGACCCGCGCCGCGAGCTCGCCCGGTGTCAGCCAGCTCGCGACGGCGCGATCGCGGTACCAGTGCGGATTGGCCAGGCGCTGCAACTCCGGATAGAACGCGAGCATGCTGCCGGTGATCCCGACGAGAGTCAGGAAGCCGGCGGTCGCGAGCCCGACCCAGCGATGCAGCCGGACCCAGAACGCGCGGCGGAGCGGCCGGTTCATCGGCCCTCCGTCAGAGCTCGAGCGACAGCGTCGCGCTCGCCGCGCGCGGGCTGCCATATTTCGCCCCGGTGCCGCCGGAGCCGCCGCGGTCGAAGTAGGTCCGATCGAACAGGTTCTCGACGTTGATCTGGATCGACACCTTGCCGCCGCCCAGAACGGTCCGGTAGCGGGCCATCGCGTCGACCCGCGCGTAGCCCGGCAACTGCCAGCTGTTGGCGAGATCGCCCTCGCGCTGGCTGCGGGCGTAAAGGCCGGCCCCGACCTCCCAGCCGGAGCGCTCGCCGGGGGCGGAGTCGAACTTCGCCCACAGGCTGCCGGCGTGCCGCGGGACGTTGGGCAGCCGGTGGCCTTCGTTGCCGTCGTTGTCGCGCGTGACGCGCGTGTTCGTCAGCGCGTAGCTGGCGATCAGGCTCGCCTGCCGCGCCACCTGCCCGAGGACGTCGATCTCGAGCCCCTGGCTGCGCACCTCGCCGATCGCGGCCTGGTCCGAGGGGTCCGGCGTCGACGGATCGGCGGTGAGGACGTTGGTCTTGGTGAGCCGGAACAGCGACGCCGAGGCGGTCAGGCGGCCGTCCGCACGCTGGAACTTCGCGCCGATCTCGACCTGCCGCGCTTCCTGCGGGTCGAACGGCACGCCGCTCGCCGGCCGTCCGTTGTTGGTTCCGAACGACTTGACCGCGCTCGCGTAGACGGAGGCCTCCGGCGACAGCCGGTAGAGCACGCCGATGCGCGGCGAGAAGGCCTTGTCCTGTTCGAGCAGCAGCGCGTCGCCGGCCTCGGCGAGGCGCGTCTCGGCGTAGCCGAAGCCGGTCTTCGCGACATCGTAGCGCCCGCCGACGAGCAGTTGCCAGCGATCGCCGAGCGAAATCTGGTCCTGGACGTGGAAACCGAACCACTGATCGCGATCGATGTAGAAGAAATTCTCCGGCAACGCGCGCAGCGCGTCGCCGCTGACGCCGTAGGTCGGGGCGTGGATGTCGATCGGCGGCACGACGTCGGTGGTCCCGGAGAAGCCACGCCAGGTCTCGCGCTTGCGCATCGCGTCGGCGCCGACCAGCACCCGGTGGCGAACGCCGGCGAGCGTCAGATCGCCGGCGAGGTCGAGGTTGGTCGCGACGGTCGTCCGTTCGGGCTGGACGAACCACACGCCCCGGTCCATGACCGACACGCCGTCGAATCCGTTGAACCAGAACGTCAGCTGCTGCTCGTCGCGGCGGTCGTAGTGGAACCGCTGCGTGAGCTTCCACCGGTCGTCGAGCGCGTAGGTCCAGTCGAACGCCAGCAGCGTGCGGTTCTGGCGGTTCGGAATCTCCCAGTTGACCGGATCGCCGTAGAAGCGGTGGCGCGGCACGTCGGCGGGCCGGTCGCCGACGATCGGGATGCCGATGTCCTCGGTGTCGACGAAACGGTAGTCCTGCCACTCCAGGCTCGCGTTGAGCTCGAAGCGCCGGTTCGGCCGCCAGTTGATCGCCCCGTAGACGATGTCGTTGCGGCGCTTCACGTAATCCATGAACGAGTCGTGCTGCGTGTGCGCGCCGATCAGCCGGACGAGCAGCGTTCCGGCGGCATCGAGCGCGCCGGTGACGTCGGCGGTCGCGCGGCGCAGCCCCTCGTCGCCGAGCTGGACGTCCGCGGACAACGCCGGCCGCGCCTGCGGCGATTTCATCACCCGGTTGACGAGCCCTCCGGGCTCGATGCGTCCGTAGAGCATCGACGCCGGTCCCTTGATCACCTCGACCTGCTCGACGGTCGCGAGGTCGATCCCGGAGATCGCCTGCAACTGGAGACCGTTGCGGTAGTTCGCGGCGTAGCCGTTGTCGAACCCGCGGATCTGCAGGAAGTCGTAGAAGTCGTATTGGGGCTGGATCACCCCGCTCACGTTCTTCAACGCCTCCTTGAGCGTGAACGCGCGCTGGTCGTTCAACACCTCCCGCGGCACCACCTGCACCGCCATCGGCGTCTCCAGCAGCGGAACATCGGTCTTGCTCGACTGCGCGGCGGTGGGCGCGACGTACGCGGGTTCAGGCCTGGCGACGACCGTCACCGGGTCGAGGACTGCGGGCGCCGCGGTGGTCTGCGCCTGACTCGAACCCGCGGCGAAGGCCACGACAACGACGATTTCGAACGGCATGCTGCGACGACGGCTGACGCTCACGACTCCTCCCCTGGCGATGCGCGAAACGGTCCGGTCCCCGGGCGCAGCGCGAGCGGCGAGGCGTCCGGTCCGAACGCGAATCCGATAGACCGATGAACCCGACCGGGCCCTGCGGGCCCGTCGCCGGGTGCGGATCAGACGATCAGGGGAGGAGAGGCGGTGCGCGAGGCTGCGCGCGCATCCGGAAGGCGAGCGCGCGCGGTACGGCGAAGATGGCGAGCGGGCGCTCGTCCTTCAGGTCGGGCGGTTGCGGAATCCCGTCGACGGACGCCGGCATCCCGAGCGCGGAAGCGGCGCCTGGGCAGGCGACGCAATGCCCGTGTCCATGCTCGGCCGCGGGCGCGCCGCCGGGCCCGTCGGGACCCGGGTCCACCGACTTGAGACCGTCGGCGGTGCAGATCTCCGACCACGCCGCCGGGCTCGCGTCTGCCGGTCCGTGGAACGCCGGCGCGACCGGCGCCACAAGCAGCATCGCGGCGGCGACGAGCCCGGAGATCCAGCGGCGGCAGGCGTGGAGACGAAGCATCGGGCCGGATTGTAGGCGACCGGCCGGACCCGCGCCAGGCGGCGGGGCCGCAGGCCGCGAAGTGCGGCGGCAGGGGCTCGAGCGTCGCCGGAGGAGTTTTCCGGTGTTTCGAAGTGGCCGGCAGAAGCGGCCCCACCGAGTCGGACAGGTTCTCGGGGCTCTTTAGGTGATTGCCCTGCGGTTAGGCCGCCAGTTGAAGCGGCGCGGACACGTTCCTGCGTGGTCGTTTCATCTCGTCTGCTCCTCGGCGACTCGGTCGCCCAGTAGAGCAGAGCGACCACCTAAGCCCCTGTCCGACTACCCGGGGCCACTTCTTCCGCGACTGCCAGCGTGTCAACCTCGACGCCGAGCGCCTGTTCACCGCGGTCAACACGATCATCGGCTCCCGACCGCCTTGTTCGGACCGGACGCGACCCGCGAGGCGAGGACCACCCCGAAGCGTGCCGAATGGCGGCGGGCGTCCGGACGTACCGGCACCTGGATCGCCGACCTGATCGAGCCCGACCCCGTCTTCGGCGTCGACGGACGCAACGAGATCGAATGCCATTCGGCGCTCGCGCTGGTACAGGGCGTGAGAAGCGTCACGCCACCGGAGTTGGTGGGACGCGATCCGACGGCCAGGTCACAACCGACGTGAACGACGAGCGGATAATCGATCTGCTTCGACTTCGCTTCCGCGCGCTCGAAGACCGGTGCTCGCGGGGCGACCGTGGGACCCGCGCGCGACCGCCTCGCAGCGCTCGTTCGACCAAGACTCCGGGTACGGGTGGGGGCGTGCTGCCGATGGTCGGGGGCTCGTGAATCGACCGCGCCCATCGGGATCTCGCTCTACGGGATCGGCGGAAAGACCGTCACCGCCATGGCGGAATACGTGGTACTTTTCGCGATGATGTGCGCAACGCGCACCACGTTCACGGCCGCCGCCAATTCCGGCGCCGCCATGTCGAGGGAGGCGCATGACGCCGCAGAGGGGCGCGTCCCGCATGTGCGAACGCCCGAGCGATTGGAGCCGGGCGCGATGACCAAAGTCGTGCACACCGGGCCGTAGAGATCCGAAGCCATGATCGAGATCAGGGACGTCAGCAAGGCGTTCGGTGACAACGTCGTCCTCGACAAGGTGTCGCTCGACATCGATGACGGTGAAATCTTCGGTCTCATCGGGGTCAGCGGTGCCGGAAAGTCGACACTCCTGCGATGCATCAACCGTTTGGAAGAGATCGACGGTGGGACCATCCTCGTCGACGGAGTCGACGTGTCGTCGCTACGGAAGGAAGGTCTCAGGGATCTCCGCAGGAGCATCGGCATGGTGTTCCAGCAGTTCTCCCTCATGGATCGGAAGTCCGTGTACGACAACGTCTATTTCCCGCTGAGCTGCCGCGGGGACGACAGGGCCGATGCCGATAGCAAGATCCGGGAAATTCTCGACCTCGTCGGCCTCTCGGACAAACTCGATTCGCGCCCGCACCAGCTCAGCGGTGGACAGAAACAACGCGTGGCGATCGCCCGCGCGCTCGTGTCCAAACCGCGGTTCCTCCTCTGCGACGAAGCAACGTCCGCGCTCGACCCGAACATCACCGAGACCGTGCTCGACTTGTTGAAGGAGATCAACCGGGAACTCGGCCTCACCATCATCGTAGTCACCCATGAGATCGCGGTGATGAAGTCGGTGTGCAGCAAGATGGGATTGTTGAGCGCAGGGCGGCTGAAGGCTGTCGGAACCGTCGAGCACTTCTTCCTGAAGAACCCCGGGTTGCTGAGCGAGTTCATGAGCAACGCGGGTGGACATCCGTTCACTGTCCCCGGATTCACGACGATTCGAGTGATTCAACCCGACCAAGCCGCCGGGACGTTGCTGTCGGAGTTGGCGATCCATACCGGCATCCCCTTCACCATCGTATCCGGCGGGATCGACCGGTACCGGGACACGATCGCCGGCGCGTTCAACCTCCTTGTCAAGGCCGAGGAGATTCCCCGTTTCACTGCGGAGCTCGAGACCCGCGGCGTGGAGTGGATGGCGGTCTGATGTACCAATACGACTTCAGCGATCTGCTCTCCCGGGTAATCCTGCCGGGTTTGCTCGACACGTTCATCATGCTGTTCGTCTCGGCGGTCACCTGCGGGGCGCTCGGTTTCGTGGTAGCGCTCGTCCTGGTGACGACGGATCCCAGGGGTCTTCGTCCCAACCGCCTCGTGAACCGGGTCGTAAGCGGCATGGTCAGCCTCTTGTGGGCGATGCCCTACATCGTGCTCGCGATCTCCATACTCCCGATAACCCGAATGATCGTCGGGACGTCGATCGGGGTATGGGCTGGGATCTTCGCCATCACCTTCGCCGCGTTTCCTCTGATCGCCCGCTTGCTCGAAAACTGCTTCAAGGAGGTGAACCCGAGCCTCATCGAGGCGGCCCGATCGTTGGGAGCCACCGACATGCAGATCACGTTCCGGGTGATCGTGGCGGAGTCGGTGCCACCCATCATCGCGCAGTCGACTCTCGGGTGGATTTCGTTGCTCCACTACACGACGACCGCGGGCCTGATCGGCGCGGGCGGTCTTGGTGCGGTCGCCCTAACCTACGGGTATCAGAACTTCAACGACCGCGTCATGTACGGCACCGTGCTCATTCTCGTCGTGATCGTTGCCTTGATTCAGCTGGGAGGAAACGCGTTGTACCGATGGATCAAGTAGTTGGCAGGTGGTTATCGCGAACCAGACGCACAGTCGAGGAGCAACAGACATGTTCACCAGACGCGTTCTCATGGCAGCGGCGGTCGGCGCGACGGCCGCATTGGCGCTGGTCGCCGGATCTTTCGCGGCGGACCCGCCCAAGGACAAGAAGCCCATCACGGTGAAGATCGGGGTCCTCGCGCGAGACGCTCCCGATCTCACCCAGGTCTCGAAGGCCCTGCAGAAAGAGGGTATCGACATGAAGGTCGTCGTATTCGACGACAACATCGCGATGCAGCACGCTACCGAGGAAGGCAGCCTGAACGCGAACTACTTCCAGTCGGCCAACTATCTCGCGTCGTACGTCACGAGCAATCCCCGCAGCAAACTCGTGAAGTACGGCCCGTGGCTCCACACGAACGCCGATGTCTTCGTTTCCAAGAAGCACGACTCCGTCAATGCGCTACCCAGCGGCGCCAAGATCGGAATCGCCAACGACTCGTTCAACACGTCGCGCGAACTGAAGCTGATCGAGACCACCGGACTCATCAAGCTCAGGCCCGGCGTCAACCTCGCGACTCCGCTCGATGTCACGTCGAACCCCAAGAACCTCAAATTCATCCAGGTGGACCCTCGAAGCCGCGTGGGAGCGTTCCCCGACCTCGATGCCATGACGGCTCCGGGCATCACTGTCTACCTGATGCGCGATCCCCTGGTGAAGGTGCTCACCATGGAAACGCCCGAGGTCTACAAAGAGTACGGTGGCAACTACTGGGTCACGGCGAACGTCGAGGCGAACAAGGCCTGGCTCGACGCAGCGATCAAGTACATGAGCACGAACGAATACAAGGAGTGGATCAAGAAGGAGTACAACGGGCTCAAGATGACGCCCTGATTCCTTCCGCAGCGATCGAACCCGACTTCCACGTCTTCGAAAGGTACCGGCCATGGTTACCGTAGTCATCCACACGACGCTTCCGATTGAGACCATCGACGTGAGCGGGTTCGTGGAGGACCTGGGACGCGCTGCGACGACCGCCTTCGACCTGCCACCGCAGATGCGGAGCATCTACCTCAACGCCATTCCAGTCGAACGGGGGACGGTCAAGGAGGGCTATCACGCGACGTTCCTCCTGTTCACCGCGCCAGGGAAGACCATCGACCACCGAAGAGCGATGGTCAAGGCCCTCAACGACGTGGTCCAGGGGCGTTCTTGGGGCAAGAAAGTCCAGGTGGTCGTCATCATCAAGGAGCACGAGCCCGACTTCGTGGGCGTCAACGGGGTGCTTCGAATCGACTCGAAGTAGACCTCATCGCTCGTGCGCGTAGCGACGCGACGAGCGCCTACCCGAAGGTCGTTTACGAGAAAATCGGCGGATACCGTGAAATACCGGACCATTGGCAAGACCCGTCTGAACGCTTCGGCCGTGACGTTCGGTGCGATGGGTATCGGCGGAGGATTCCGATATCCCGATGCCGATGACGACGTTTCCATTCGCGCAATTCATGCCGCACTCGATCGCGGGATCAACATCATCGACACCGCCCCTGTCTACGGGTTCGGTCACAGCGAGGAGCTGATCGGCAAGGCGATACGCGGCAGACGCGACCAGGTCATTCTCTCGACCAAATGCGGACTCTGGTGGGGAGACGACGAGGGGAGCTATCGATTCACCTGGGACGGGCACGCAGTCAAACGGAACCTGAGCCCGCGGACGATCCGCCTGGAAGTCGAGGACAGCCTCCGCCGGTTGCAGACCGATTACATCGACATCTACTACACCCATAACCCGACCTGCCCGCCCTTCCTGACACCGATCGAGGACACGATCGCCACGCTCGTGTCATTGCGCGACGAGGGAAAAATTCTCGCGATCGGCGCCTCGAATTGCACGGTGGAGGACATTCGGCGCTACCTCTCAGCCGACGCTATCGAGATCGTCCAGCTCAAGTACAACCTGCTGGAGCGATCCGTTGAAAGAGATGTCCTTCCGATCGTCGAAGCCAACAAATTGAGCCTGCACGCGTATTCGCCGCTGGCGGCGGGACTGCTCACCGGTCGTTTCGCCGCCGGCCACACGCTGACCGCTTCCGAACCGCGTGCGGCCAATCCGCTATGGGCCGCCGACGTCTATCCGCTGGCCCTGGATTTCGTCGAAGGGATCGGGAAGATCGCGCGGGCGCGCGAGACCTCGACGACCGCGGTTTCCATCGCGTATCTGCTCGCGGCTTCGCCCGCGGTCAACGTCATCTGCGGCATCGGCAGGGAGGCCCATGTCGACGGAATCCTGGCCGGCGTCGATCTGACGCTTTCGGAGGATGAAATGACGTCCATCCGCGCGCTGTGCGGGGAGTTCTCGGACCGCCGTGCGGCTCTGCCCGCGGCTTCCACGAAGCCGCAATAATGCGCCCCGCGACGAATTCCTCGCGATTCCCGGGCGCGCTGCGCGGAATCACACATGAACAAGCGTGACCGGGTCATGGCAGCGGTGCGCGGCGAACCGGTCGACCGGGTACCGCTTTCGTTCTGGCTGCACAACTTCGCGCGCGAAGATTCGGCAACGGCGCTCGCTGACGAGACTTTGCGGCTCTATCGGACCTTCGACTGGGACTTCCTGAAGCCGCAATCGCGCTTCCAGTGCTTCGCCGAAATGTGGGGTCTCGAGTACCGCAAGCCCGCGGACCGCGCCGAATGGCCGACGCTCACCCGACTGCCGGTCACCGATCCGGAGTCCTTCGGCGACCTGGCACCGCGTGACCCGTCGACCGGCGCGCTGGCGGAGCAGATCGATGCGATGCGGCTGATCCGCGCCGCGGTCGGCCCCGAGGTCCCGATGGTGGCGACGGTGTTCTCGCCGCTGATGATCGCGCAGTTCATGGTCCCGGGCGGTGTCGACGCGGTCGGCGCCATGATGCGAGATCGACCGGCCGTGCTCGAGCGCGGCCTCGCGGCGATCGCGGCGACGCTGCGCGAATACGTCGCACTCTTGATGCGCGAGCCGATCGACGGAATTTTCTACGCCAGCAACGTGGCCACGCGCGATCGCATGAATTCCGATGAATTCCGCCGATTCCAGAAACCTTTCGACCTGCCTGTTCTCGAAGCCGCGGCCGGGGCGCGTTTCAACATCCTTCACATGTGCGGCAGTGGTGTTCTGTTCGACGAGTTCGTGGACTATCCCGCGCATGTCTTCTCGTGGGCGACGGTGCCCGGCAATCCGACGTTGACGGACGTGCATCGGCGCACCGGACGCGCGGTGCTTGGCGGCCTCCCGGCGAAACCCGCAATCAAGTCGATGACGCGTGAAGCGCTCGTCGCGCGCGCCGAGCGTTCGATCGCAGAGACCGGCGGGCGCTTTCACCTGCTCGGCCCGGATTGCTCTATCAATCCGGATACGCCTGAGCCGCTGATGCACGCGGTCGGCGAACGCGTGCGCAGCCTGGCGTCGTCCTGACCACCGGGCGGAACCCGCCTCGGAAGAAGTAGCCGCGGGCAGCGGCAGCGGATCGAGTTTTCCGGGTCCGCGCTACTGCGTACCACTGAACGCCGGCCCGAGCGGATGCAAGCGCAGCCCGTGACGCAGTCGCTTCCAGGCGAACTCCGCCGGATCGGCGAGCGCGGGCCCTGGCGCGGCACAGACCAGCACATCGCGCGCGATCGGCTGGAAGTCGGCCCGGAAATGCACAGAGCTCTTCAAGCCGATCACGCGCTGAGTGCGCGGCTCGACACCGAGATGCCGGAACATCTCCTGATCGGCCGCCTGGCACTTCACCGAAGCGAGCAGCACCCGGACGCCCTCCTGGCGGAGCAGCGCCATCGGGCCGAGCTTCATGTTGAAGCCGAGGAACATCGGCCCGGTGCAGGTGAAACAGCCATCGCCGATGCGCTCGACCAGGAACTCCCCCTCGAGCGGGACCTGCCCGGTCACACCGGACGATTCGCCGAGCCGGAAACGCGCTCGCGCGCCCGGTCCGATCGCATGGGCCCGCTCCGCCGAGCCTCGATCGGTTAGCAGTCCGAGCGCGGCGTCCTGCGCGCGATGGCGCAGTAACGCCGCGAGCAACCCCGTCGTATCGCCATTGCCGCCGGCACCGGGATTGTCCTGGGTGTCGGCGATCAGCACCGGCGCACCCGGCTCGCCGCGCGCGATCGCGCGACGCACCGCCTCGTCGGGCGAAAGCAGTTCCATGTTGAACTCCGGCTCCGCCTCGCGCACGAGCTGCGCCAATCGTTCGACCGCCTGTTCGGTACGTTCGGCCGAGTCGCCGTAGCCGAACACCGCCATGCCGCACTCGGGAAAGTCGGCCATCGGAAAGCCCGGCGTGAACGAAAGCACGACCGCGCTCTCCCGCTCGATCCGTGCCAGCTCGCCGTAGATGCGTTTGGCGGGCTCGATGAGCGTGCTCTGCGATGGAAGTCCCGTGAGGTAGTCGAAGGTCCGCATCGCTCTGGCCGGGCGGCGCCCGCTGCCGAGCATGCCTTCGAGCAGACGGGCGACCCGGGCACCGGTGTCGGCCTGGTCGACGTGGGGATAGGTGCGATAAGCGACCAGCCCGTCGGCCAGCGTCAACATGGCGCGCGTGAAATTGCAGTGCAGGTCGAGGCTCGCGACGACCGGCACGCGCTCACCGACCACGGCCCGCACGCGGCGCAGGATCTCGCCTTCACCGTCGTCGTAGTGCTCCGTGACCATCGCGCCATGCAGGTCCAGGTAGACCGCGTCCACCGGCCCGGCCTCGGCCAGTCGCCTCACCATGTCGCCCATCACTCGCTCGAACGCGTCGTGCGTAACGGGCCCCGAAGGCGAGGCGGCGCACCACACCAGGCCTACGATCTGATGGCCGCGCTCATGCGCCGAACGCAGGAAGCCTCCGGCCGGGATGTTCGCGCCCCTCAACGCCGGCGCGATATCGTCTCCGGTACAAAGCGCTGGCCAGCTTCCGCCAGAATGGAAGACGGCGTAGGTGGCCTTGGTGGGCGCGAAGGTGTTGGTCTCATGCTGGAAACCGCCGACGGCGATGCGGGCCATGTTCGAGTTACCTTGTGCTCGCGAGCGGGCGAGCGGATCGAGGTTGACGGTGTCGCCGCGGAAAGTCACCCACGCGCGCGGCCCGGCGGGCCTGTCCGGAAATTTGTGTGTGAGGCATATCATGGCTGAAAGGAGCCT
>CAZQTL010000078.1:0-7322 GCA_964595975.1 uncultured Thermoanaerobaculia bacterium
TGGTCGGCTATCTCGCCTGCTCGGTCACCTTCGGCCTGGGCTACCTGCTGGTCGCCTTCAGCGCCCGCAAGCAGGGCCTGCACGACCTCATCGCCAAGACCAACGTCGTGCGCAAGCGCTGAGGCCGGCGCGCCGGCGTTGGCAGCGCCGGCGCCCGACTGCTAGATTCCCCGCCGATGACTGTGCCGGCATCCACCGCCGCGGGGACCTCCCCTGCGGGCCCTGCGACAGCGAGCCGGATCCCGCCGGAACGCTCCGGCTGGCGCGGACGCGTCGGTTTCCTCGGCGGGGCGCTGCTCGGCGCCGTCCTGCTGATCGCGGCCTATGCCAAGGCGATCGATCCGGAGGCGTTCGCCCAGCAGATCTCGCGCGAGGGCCTGGCGCTCGTCGGGCCGCCGTTCGCCTGGGCCGTGGCGATGGTGGCGATCGAGGTCGGCCTGGGGGTGGCGCTGTTGCTGAACTTGCGGCGACGGTCGGTGCTCGTGCCGGCGACCCTGCTCGTCGCGCTCTTCGTCTTCCTCACCGCCCGCACCTACTGGCGGGTGACCCACGGGGCCCTCTCGGCGGCCGACGCCGCGAGCTGCGGCTGCTTCGGCAATCTCGTCGAGCGCACGCCGGCGGAGGCGTTCTGGCAGGACGTCCTCATGCTCCTGCCGGCGCTCGCGCTCGGCTGGGTGGGACGGCCGACGGTCGATCACGCGCCGGATCGGCGCCGCCGCGCCCTGTTGACCGGCACGGCTGCGGCCGCCGCGCTCGCCGCCGGGACGGTCGCGGCGCTCGCTCCCGGACTGCCGTTCGATGACCTCGCGACGCGCCTGCGGCCGGGTGTGAACGTGGCCGAGATCTGCGCCGGCAGCGGCGACGCGCGGATCTGCCTCGACCACCTGGTTCCCGGACTGGCGCGCGGCAGCCGTTGGGTGGTGCTGGCGGATACCCGGGCGAGCGGTTTCGCCGAGCTCGCCGCCGAGCTCAATCGCTACTCCCAGGCGGCCGCAGCGGGCAGTCTGCCGGCGGTCTCGGTGCTCGCCGACTTCACCCAGGAAGAGCAGATGGAGCTATTCTGGCGCCTGGCACCGGCATTCGAATTGCACGAAGTTCCGGCGGCCGTACTGCGGCCGCTCTACCGCCGGCTTCCCCGGACCTTCTTCGTCGAAGAGGGCCGCGTGACCCGTACTTCTTCCGGCTTGGCCGCTGAGATCGTCTCCGCAGCCGACCCGGCCCAACGCAAAACGGACGATCCCAAACCATGAGCACTCTTCGCCTTCGCGGGTTGCATCGCACGCTGGCCCTGGTCTCCCTCCCGGCCGCCCTGGCTCTGAGCCTCGCCTGCGGCGCCGATGCCGCGGTTCCCCCAGCCACTCCGGCCGCGGCGCAATCGGTTCCCTCCGACGCCGTGCTGCGCAACTTCGAGATCTCCGGCGACTTCATTCTGCTGATCGACGGCAAGGAGCAGCCCAAGGCCGAGGTCTACTTCTCCGAGACCGCGCGTTCGTTCCTGCTGATCGCGTCGGATTTCCCCTCGCCGATCCTGATCACCGCGGCGACGCAGAGCGTCGATGCGGTCGACCTGATGAAGGTCGCCAAGCAGCCCACCGGGACCATCGACCTGCTCGCCGACGCCGTGATGCAGCCGGCCGGAAAGTACGCCGTGGACGGGCCGAACATCGCCTTCACCTACTCCGGCAAGCAGCTGCGCGTGAGCCCGCGCCCCTACCTGCTGGGCAAGCACACCGGCGCCGAGCTGCTGGCCCACAACCCGGCCTACGTCCGCAAGGCGAACGCCTACACGCCCGACGCCGCGATCATGAAGCGCCTCAAGGCGCAGAAGGAGCCGGTGCGCATCCTGACCTTCTTCGGCTCCTGGTGCCCGCACTGCTCGGCGCACGTGCCGCTGCTGCTCAAGGTGGAGCAGGGCCTCGCCGGCAGCAAGATCCAGTTCGACTATCTCGGCATGCCCAAGGGGCCGGCGTTCGCCGAGGTGCCGGAGGCGAAGGAGTACAAGATCGACGGCGTGCCGACTTCGATCCTGTTCATCGGCGGCAAGGAGATCGGCCGGATTCCCAACTCGCAGTGGTCGAATCCCGAGGTCGCCCTCGACCTGCAGCTGAACGGCCCCAAGGCCGTCAAGTAGGGCGCGTCCGCAAGGGGCCGAGTAGGGTTAGGATCCCCCGAACAATCCTGAACGCCGGCAGAGGCGTACGGAGCGCAAGGGGGAGATATGCGACCAGCTCGGGGAGAACTGCGGACGGCGATCGTGTTCGCCGGTGGCGTGCTGCTGTGCAGCGGTGGACTGACGGCCCAACAGGATCCGGCGGCCACGGACGGCACGGCGTCCGGCGCCACCGTGACGGCCGGCGCGCCGGCTGCCGATGCGGGCGCTTTCGCAGTGCACTTCGGATTCGAGGGTAAGGCGCACTACCGGGACAGCGAGCATTTCCGCTTTCCCAGTCCCTTCCCCTTCCCGCCGGAGTCTCTGCCGCCCGGCGCCACCCAGGGGTTTCTCGAGACCGTGAACGAGGGGGGGCATTTCGAGCTCTCCGTGCTGACGCTCTTCGCCGACGCCTCCTGGGGTCCGAACATCGAGGCGCACGCCAAGCTCGATTTCATCGACCTGTACGACCGCAACCCGACCTCGAGCGACAAGGAGTTCGATGTCGACGAGCTCTGGATACGTTTCGGAGGCGATCCGGCCGCCCCGTCCGACGGCTTCGGCATGTACGCCAAGGTCGGCAAGTTCGGACACTTCGAGCGCCAGAACGACCGTCACACCGAGAGCTACGGCCTCGTCTCGACGGCGTTCAACCGCTTCGAGGACCAGGGGCTCGAGGTCGGAGCCAGCTTCGGCACGCACTTCTTCGTCGTCGGCTCGTTGACCCAGGGGAACCCGGTCTTCTTCCGCGATCCGAATGCGCTCGCCGGCGACAACGGGACGCCCGCGAACGACCCGAGCCTGCACGACCACCCGGTGCCGGAGCTCGCCAGCGGCTTTCCGATTCTCTACGACGCCGAGGTCGAGGACCTCGACGTCGACGGCGACCTCGAAACCGGCTACGGCCTCGGCGTGCGCTTCGGTGAACCGGGCTCCGGCCACGAGGTGAAGCTCCTCGCCTGGGCCTACCAGCGCAAGATGGCCGACACGGTGGCGCTGAACGGGACCTTCTACGGCGGCGACCTCGACCTGCTGAACGGCCCGGCGAACCTCTTCGGCCTGCCGATCCGCGACGACGACAAGAAAGAGGTCGGCGGCAACCTCTGGCTCTACCAGGGGGGCTTCACCTTCTTCGGTCAGTACGTCCAGCAGGAGATCGCCGGGATGGATCGCACGGGGTACGAAGGCGAGGTCGCCTGGCGCTTCGATCTGCCGCTCGCCTGGTCCACGGGTGGACGGCAGCTCTTCCCCTACCTTCAGCCGGTGGTGCGCTACTCGTTCCTCAAGCCGGAGTTCGCCGGCGGCTCGCCGCGGTTTCCGGCGCCCTCCGTGCGCTGGGAGTGGTCGAAGCTCGACTACGGCCTGCGCGTCGGGCTCGTCGACCGTGTCGACCTGACCATCGAGTTCGCCGACAACGAGATGACCCTCGCCAACGGACGCAAGGTCTCGAACGACGAGCTGCTGTCGACGCTGCGCTTCAGGATGTAGGCCTCCGCCCGATTCTGCAAACTTCCTCCTCCGGGAGCTTCGGCGGCGCTCGCAGCGCCGCCGAAGCTGCGTCGGGCTTGCTCCGGCGCGCGCACCGTTTCTGGCACGACACCTGCTCTCCGTTCCTCTGCAGATTGTCCAAGCCAGACGATTCCGGAGGCAACAATGAAGACCACCGCACTTGCAGCCATGCTGATCGCACTGATGGGCTCCGCCGTCGCCTGCAGCCCGAGCGCGCCGGACACCGTCACCAGTGAAAGCCGCACCAAAGTGAAGACGCCGGAAGGCACGCAGGTCACCAAGTCGACGACGGAGCAGGTCGGCTCGACCTCGGTGTCGACGACGGAGACGACGGTCAAGACGCCGGAAGGCACCGTCGAGAGCAAGGTCGAGACCGTGGTCGGCACGGTGAGCGCCTATGCGCCGGGCAAGTCGATCGAGATCCTCACCGGCGACGACCAGAAGCACAACTTCGACCTCTCCGATGACAAGGTGCACTTCAGCATCGACTCGGGCGTCGTGGTGGGCTCGAAGGTGAAGCTCGATCAGCGCACCAACGACAACGGCGAGAAGGTCGTCGAAGTCGCGCTGCGCGCCGTCTGATTCCGCGGCGGTCGCGGAGACGTCCTGCCGGGCGGCGGAGATCCCCGCCCGGCTCTTCGCGCCCGCCTCGCCTCCCGCGCTTTCCCCTCCGCCGCCCGCCGCCGGATATCCTCGTCTCCATGTCGCGACGCCAGCATGCCCGTGAAGAGTTGATCCGCATCGCCGACCGGGTGATGCGGGAGAAGGGGCTCGAGCCCGAGTTTCCGCGCGCCGTGGGCGAGGAGCTGCAGAGAGTCGCCGGCGCCGCCAGCGCGCCGGGGGTGAAAGACCTGCGCGACCTCTCCTGGTGCTCGATCGACAACGACGACTCGCGGGATCTCGACCAGCTCTCGGTCGCCGAGCGCGGCAGCGACGGCGGCCTCGTCCTGCGGATCGCCATCGCCGATGTCGACGCGCTGGTGCCGCGCGGTTCGGCGATCGACCTCCACGCGGGCGTCAACACGACCTCGGTCTATACCGCGGCGCGGATCTACCCGATGCTGCCCGAGCGGCTGTCGACCGACCTCACCTCGCTGCGGCAGGACGAGGACCGTCTGGCGGTCGTCGTCGAGCTCGCGCTCCGGCCGGACGGCACGCTGGACGGCTCGGATCTCTATCGCGCCGCGGTGCGCAATCGCGCCAAGCTCGCCTACGACAGCGTCTCCGCCTGGCTCGAAGGACAGGCGCCGGCACCGGCCGCGCTCGCCGCGATCCCGGGCCTGGAGGAGAACCTGCGCTGGCAGGACACCGCGGCGCAGCAGTTGCGCGAAGTGCGCCACGAGCAGGGAGCGCTCGACCTCGAGACGATCGAGGCCCGCGCGGTCTTCGTCGGCGACGAGATCGCCGGACTGGACCAGCAGCAGAAGAATCGCGCGCGGCAGCTGATCGAGGACCTGATGATCGCCGCGAACGCGGTGACGGCGCGCTTCCTCGATCGCCACAACCTGCCGTCGCTGCGCCGTGTCCTGCGCTCGCCCGAGCGTTGGGATCGCATCGTCGCGGTGGCGCGCGAGATCGGCGAGGCGCTCCCGCCCACACCCGACGCCGCGGCCCTCGAGAGCTTCCTGCGCAGCCGCAGGCAGGCGGACCCGCTGCGTTTTCCCGACCTCTCGCTGACCATCGTCAAACTGATGGGCTCCGGCGAGTACGCGGTCGATCTGCCGGGCGCCGAGCCCGCCGGGCACTTCGGTCTGGCGGTACGCGACTACGCCCATTCGACCGCGCCCAACCGCCGCTATCCCGACCTCGTCACCCAGCGGCTGGTCAAGGCGGCGCTCGCCGGCGCCCCCTGCCCTTATGCCGTGGCCGAGCTCCAGTCGCTCGCAGCGCACTGCACGGAGCAGGAGGACGACGCCACCAAGATCGAGCGCCAGGTGCGCAAGTCCGCCGCCGCCCTGCTGCTCGAAGACCGCGTCGGCGAGACCTTCGAAGGGATCGTGACCGGCGCCTCCGAGAAGGGCACCTGGGTGCGGATTCTCACCCCGCCGGTCGAAGGCAAGGTGAACCAGGGGGCGAAGGGTCTCGACGTCGGCGACCGCGTGACGGTGAAGCTCACGGGCACGGACGTCGAGCGCGGCTTCATCGACTTCGCCCGGCTCGGGCACTGAGCGGGCCGCGCCGGCGGCTAGCTCCGCGCGGTGAAGACCGCGAGCGGGTCGATGCCGCCGTTGGCCCAGCTGACGTCGGCCGATTGCAGCTCTCCTGCCGCAGCGAGGCGCGAAAAGCCCAGTAAAGGGAGGGTGTCGGAGAGCGCGTCCGCGGAGGGTCCGGCGAGCGCGGCTCCCTGCAGCCGGCCTCGCCACGGCTCGAGTGCGGGGAGTGCGTCGCGCAGGTCGCTGACGCCGTGCACCCGGACCGTCCGCAGGCCGGGCACCGGGCGGAAGAAGGTCTCGCTTTCGACGAGGACGGTGCCGACCGCAAGCTCGGGTTGCCGGGCGCTGCTGCCGCCTCGTTGCAGGTCCGTTGTGGCGCGCAGCTGTTGGACGGCGGCTGCCGTGGCGGCGTCGATCGGGCCGTGCGGCAGGCGGGCGCTCTCGAGCTCGAGCGCCCAGGCGAGCGCGGCGGCGAGCTCCTCGACGTCGCCCTCGACGTAGACCGCCTGCACCGACAGACAGCCGCGCTGGTCGAAGAGGGCGATGTCGCGCGCCAGACCGCGCGCGGTACCCACCAGGTCGACGCCGGCACCGACGAACGCCACGCTCGCCTTCGGGCCGTGCGCGACGAGGCGCTCGCCGAAGCGGGCGGCGAGGCTCGCGACGGCGGGCGCGCCGCCGTAGGCGAGGAGCGGGTCGACTTCGTCGAAGGCGGCCGCGAGGGCGGCGGAGTCGTCGCCGGCGAACGCGACGGCGGCGAACGCATCGGCGAGCGACGGTTCGCGGGCGACGAGGGCGGCGACGATCGCCGGCGCGAACCAGGGTTCCGCCGAGGCGCTCTTCAGCAGCAGTGGCCGTCCGAGAAGCAGCGCCGGCAGCAGGCTCTGCGCGGCGAGACCGGGGATGTTTCCGGCGAGGACGACGCCGGCGAGAGTGTCGCGTGTCGCGGCAGGGAGAGCCGCCGCGCGCCGGGCCATCTCTGTCGCCGCTCGGCCCGAGGCACCGCCGAGGACGAGCTCGAGCCCCTCCGTGAGACCCTCCGGCGAGAGCCGGGAGCTTGCGAGGAGGCGCGGCAGGAGCGCCGAGCGCTCGGGCGAGCCGGGCTCGAGGAAGGCGGCGACGGTCTCCTCCCAGAGATCCAGACGGCGCTCGAGCGGCAGCGCGGTGAGCGCCCGGCGGCCTCGCGCCGCGAGGCGGGCGGCGGTCGCCGCGAGCTCCGCCGGCGTCACGGACAGGTCGCGAACGACCCGATGTCGCCGATCGGGTGGAACGGTGTGCCCAGCGGATTGGTATAGACCTGGCTCACTCCCGTCCGCACGTCGGTCACCTCGAGCCGGACGTAGACATCGGTCAGGCCGCCGGCGTAGATCCAGTAGCTCGAGTTGTAGCTGCAGCCGTTGATCACCTTGATCACGACCTCGACGTTCGCCGGGCTGAAGAACCAGAAATAGCCGGTGTCGGGAGTCATGGCCTGCGCCATGCCGACGCCGCTGACGCTGGCGTAGGTCTGG
>CAZQTL010000078.1:7422-16892 GCA_964595975.1 uncultured Thermoanaerobaculia bacterium
GAGCCCGAGCTCGCCTGGGCGAGGGCGTCGCTCGCGTTCCAGGTGGCGGTACCGACGTAGGCCCAACCGGCGAGGCCGCTGTCGAAGGTCGCGTTGGTCAGCAGGTTGCCCGCAAGGGCGGGAGCTGCAGCGAGAAACAGGGCGGCGAAGAGGGTGCGGTTCGACATGGCGGAACGCTCCTTTCGAAAAGCGCCTCCAGGCTGTCGCGCGAGCATACGCCGGAGGGGGTATTCTCCGTCGTCGAATGGCACGTGCCACCCTGAGCTTCTTCGAGATCCCCGGCGCGAGTCCGACCGTCCTGGCGGAGTTCTTCCGGGCCGTATTCGACTGGCCTTCGCTGCCCGTTCCCTGGGACGGCCCCGAGTACGTTCGGCTCCTGCCGCCAGCGACCGGGGAATCGCCTGGGGGCGGAATTCTCTTCCCTGACGGCAGCGGTCTCGTCGATCGATTGACGGTCATGATCCGCATCGAAGGCGAGCCGTTGGAGCACGTCCTCGAGCGCATCGTCGCGCACGGGGGCGCAGTCGCGCTCGCTCCGGTGGCCATCGGCAACTCCGGACGGTTCGCGCGCTTCTTCGACCCCGACGGCAACAGCTTCGGCCTCTGGCAGGCGCGCAGCGAGTCCTCCGATCTATGATCGCCCCGCCCGTTCGGGCGTGCCGAGGATCGATGCCCTTCCCGACCGTTTCACGAATCGAATCCACGCGACTGGTCCTGCGACCGGTGGTGGCGACGGATCTGCCCGACCTGCTCGAAGTCAACGGGGATCCCGAAGTGACCCGCTTTCTGCCGTACGAGACGTGGCGGTCGCTCGCCGATGCCGCGGCCTGGCTCACGCGCATGGAGGAGCTGGTGGCCGCCGGGACGGGGCAGGTGTTCGCGCTCGTGCGCCGCGCAGACTCCAAGGTCGTGGGCGATCTCCTGCTGTTCAAGTACGACGAGGGCAGCGCCCGCGTCGAGCTCGGCTACGTCCTGGGTCGCGCACACTGGGGACAGGGACTCATGCGCGAGGCGGTCATGGCCGCATGCGCGGCCGCTTTCGACGGGCTCGGCCTGCGGCGGGTCGAGGCGGAGGTGAATCCGGAGAACCTCGCCTCCTGCGCGCTGCTGCGGCAGGTCGGGTTCACGCTCGAGGGCACCCTGCGGCAGCGCTGGAGCGCGAAGGGCCAGACCTACGACACGAACATGTACGGCCTCCTGGCCGGCGACCCGCGCTCCGCGGGCGGGAGGTGACTTGGCCGCTCTCACCCAGCAGCAGATCGCCGCGGCGGAGGAGTTCGCCGATGCGACGCTCGACGAGCTCGAAACCGCGGCGGGTGTGCACCCCGAGACGGCCGTGGCGGCGGCCGCCGGCATGGCGGGCTCTTTCCTCCTGCGGTCGTTCGGATTCGACCTGGCGCACCTGGCGCCGGGCACCGCCGTCCTGTCGGACGAGGCGAACCAGCAGGGACCGCGCCTGGTGCAGATCCTCGGCGGCGTCCTGGCGCATGGCGGAGTGCCGCTCGACCGCGAGATCCTCGGCCGCGGACCGGATCCGGATCGCCTGTCGCAACTCGACTTTCTCGCCGGACAGGCCGCGCTCGAAGCGGCCTTCCTCGCCGTCGGCGCCCGGCACAGGCTCGCCCCGCTGGCCGCCGCGGAGGCGGCGGCCGCAGCGACCGGCTTCCTGATCCAGCAGTTCGCCGAAGAGCTGGATCCCAGCATCGCCTTCGGCCTCGCCGTCTACGGCTTCATCGCCGGCGCGAAGACCGTGCCCGGTCCGGCGGCGCCGTGAGCCGCTCGCGCCGCCTGTGGTTCGCGATGGCGGTGCTGGCGCTGCTGATCGCGGCTTACGCCCTGACGCTGCTCCTGCTGCCGGCGACGCGGCCGCCGTTTCTCCGCGCGCACGCGCTCCGCCTGCCGCTGACCGTCGGCGCGCATCTGCTGGGGAGCGCCGTCGCGCTCGCTCTCGGCCCCTGGCAGCTCGCGCCGCGCTTCCGGGCCGCCAGCCTCGCTCGCCACCGCCTGCTGGGCCGGATCTACCTCGTGAGCGTGCTCGTCGGCGGCGTGGCGGGAGTGCGCCTGGCGGTCGTCTCGCAGGGTGGGGCGATCGCGCATGCCGGCTTTGCCGCCCTGGGCGTCGCCTGGCTCACGACCGCGCTCGCCGCCTACGTCGCGATCCGCCGCGGCGAACCCGACCGCCATCGTGCCTGGATGTACCGCAACTACGCGCTCACCTTCGCCGCCGTGACGCTGCGCATCTACCTGCCGGCGAGTCTGGCGCTCGGCATTCCGTTCGCCGTCGCCTACCCGGCGATCGCCTGGCTCTGCTGGCTGCCGAATCTGCTCGTCGCCGAGCTGCGCTTCGTGCCCGGATCGCCCTGAGGCCGAAGGGCCGAAGCGGCTCGCCGACGCTGCTAGAGTTTCCGCATGACGACGAAGCTCAGGTCGCGGATCGCTTTCGCCATCTTCCTCTGCTCGGTTCCGGCCGCGCCGTTCGATGGCCTCGCGGCCGAGGGCGCGGCATCCCGAACGGCCGACCCGGCGCTCGTCGCGGCGCTCACGCGCCAGGCCGACCAGTGGGACAGGGACATCGTCCGCAAGGATGCAGCGGCGATCGCGGCCAACATGGCGGAGGATTTCCGGCAGATCGCGAGCGACGGCTCGGTCGCCGACAAGGCGGCGTTCCTGCGCGACATCACCTCGCCGGACCTGACGATCGACCCTTACACCGTCGAAGAGTTCGACGTGCGGATCTATGGCGACAAGGGTGACGTGGCGCTGCTCTGCGGGCGGACACTCATGACCGGCCGCTACAAGGGCGAGCCGTTCACCACCCACTACCGCTACATCGACACCTACGTCCGCCGCGACGGCCGCTGGCAGGTGGTGAGCGTGCAGACGACGAAGGTCCGCGAGGCGGCGGCGAACTGAGTCCGCGGCGGGCAGCGGCTCAGTGCGCCGCGCCGCCCAGCTCTTCGGCGAGCAGCGAGCAGCCGCGCAGGTCGGCCTCGGGGGCGCGCCCCGCGAGGCGGAAACCGGGCCCGTCGAGGCTGCCGAGATCCTCCGTCAGCAGGTGCAGCGCCGAGCCGACGTTGGCGAGGTCGAAGAAGGCGAGCAGCCCGGTCGCGCCGGCCGGGAGCTCGGCGAGCGTCACCGGGTCGAGCACCCGGACCCTCATCCAGTGAGGCGCGATGAAGATCTCCGGATCTCCGCCGGCGAGGGTCGCGGTGTAGCACTGGCTGGTGAGCTCGGTCATGCCGTACTCGCCGACGATCGACTCCGCGCCGACGAAGAGCAGATCCTGCAGCCGCTGGTGGAGCTCGGCGCGCGACAGCTCGCGCGCGCGCCCCTTGAAGCCGCCGGTCTCGAACACCACCGATCCGGCCGGCAGGCGGAACTTGAGGTCGATGCGGCCGATGAAATCGAGCAGATCGGCGATTGCGAACGAGGTCCCGAGAAGCATGACCGGCCGGCCCTCACGCTGGCGCGCGCCGAACCAGGAGCGCGCCTTCGGCCCTTCGACGCCGCGCTCGGCGAAGGCGTAACCGCTGCCCGGACCGCCGAACTTCGCCAGCAGATGCTCGACCATGAAGCCGAGGCTCGAGTCGGCGACGAGGGCACGCGGCGGCACCAGGGAGAGCATCGCCGGCAGCTGTCCGGGTCGGTCGCCGCGCGGCAGACAGAACGGCGGAAACGAGGCGTCGATCGCGGCGCGATAGAGCTCCGGAAATGGATGACGGTGGACGCTGCGCGCCTCGCCCAGCGTGCCGCTCGAGCGAAAGGTCTCGCGCGGTGGAGCGGTGGCGAGCTCGACCGAAGCGAATGCCGCCGCCGGAATCATCGGCACGTCGCGCCACGAGGCGACCGCGGCAGGCGTCTTGCCGGCGCGCTCGCACATCGCGCGATACGCGGGAAGGTGCTCGAACTGGTAGGCAAAGGCCTCGAGCGCGAGGCGCTCGAACTCCGCCGGCGAGGGCGGATGCTGTTGCAGGTGGCGGGAGATGCGGTCGACGATCACGCGGAAATTCTGTCACGGGCGGCGGGGGGCGAACAGCGCGCCGAGACGCTCCAGCGCCCCGTCGAGCCCGCCTGCGAGCTGCGGGTCTCCGGGCCGGGCACGCTCGGCGGCGGCGAACGCAAGCTCGGCGGCGGCACGGTCGCCGCGGCGCGCCAGCTCGACCGCGTGGAGCAGCTGCAGCTGCGCGTCCTCCGGCCAGCGCGCCGCCGACTCGGCGAGGAGCGCTGCCGCGCGGCTGGTCTCACCGGCCTGCGCCAGGGCGATCGCCAGGAGCTTCCAGGGCTTGCTGGCCCAGGGTTGGTCCGCGAGCGCCGCCCGATAATGCGCCTCGGCGGCGGTGAAGTCGCCGCGCTGCAACGCGAGGTCGCCGAGGGAGATGTGGCTCGAGGCGTTCCACGGTTCGAGCTCGACGACGCGCTCGAGCGCCGCTTCGGCGAGAGTCGGTTTGCCGTCGCGCTGCAGGAGGCGCGCCTTCTCGGCGAGGATCAGCGGACTGGTCGGCTCGGCCCTCTCCATCGCCGCGACGAACGCCGCCTCGTCGTGGAAGATCGCCGCATAACGCAACGCGAGAGCGCCGCCGGCGAGCGCGGCGAGCGCCAGCGCCGGCAACACCAGCCGCCGGGGGAGCACCAGCGCGAGCAGCCAGGGCAAGGCGAGCGCAGGCAGGAAGAGGTAGCGGTCGGAGACCATCAGCTGCGGGTCGAGCGCCCAGAGGTTGAGCACCGGCAGCAGCCAGGCGACGAACCAGGCGAGCGGCAGGACGAGCTCCCGCCGCCGGCGGACCGCCGCGGCGGCGCCGACCGCGAGGGCGGCGAGGACGGCCACCGTGATCAGGACGCGTCCGTCGAGCGCGTGCCAGACCGGCCGTTCGGGGCGGAAGATCGAGAAGCCCGCCGGCCAGAGGAGCAGCTGCAGGTAGGTCGCGAACGCGACCGGCAGCGAAGGGAGCGAAGCGACGAACGCCGGCGCGTGCGGCCAGGGTTTGGCGAGGGCGCCGAAGACCGCCCAGCGGAGGGCGAGGTAGAGAGCGGTGATCGCGGCGAAGGCGAGCGTCGCGCGGCTGAAGCGCCGCGACTCCGCCGGCGCGTCGGCGCGCCTTGCCCACCACCAGACGGCCGCCAGCGGCAGCAGCCCCACTGCGACCTCTTTCGACAGCAGCGCGAGGACGTAGGCGGCGCTGGCGAGGACGACCGCCCGCCGGTCGTGCGCGGCGCCGGGCGAGGCGAGCAGGGCGAGCAGCGCGAGCAACAGGAGAAACGCCGCCAGCAGCTCCTGCAGGCCCGACGCCCAGGCGATCGAGCTCACGTGGCTGGGATGGAGCGCGAACGCCAGCGTCGCGAGCAGCGCGACCCGGGGCTCGAAGCCGAGGCGGCGCAGCAGCGCGAAGGCCAGCGCGGCGACGAGCGCCGCCAGGACGACGGCGGCCGCGTGCCAGGCGGCGGGCTGGCCGCCAACCGCCTGGTAGTAGAGCGTCGAGAGGGCCAGGAAGACGGGACGGTAGTAGCCACCGAGCGGAGTGTCGGAGCCCTTGCGCACGGCACCGACGTCGAGATGGAAGCCGGTGGCGACGCTGCCCGGTTCGGCGAGCGACGGGCTGCTCTGGTAGAGCACGAAGTCGTCGAGCAGGAAGCCGAACCGCGTCGTGTGCCAGAAGAAGAGCAGCGGCAGGAGCGCCGCAGCGAGGCCGTAGAGGGCCGCGGAGCTCCGCTTGCCGCGCGCCGCCGGCGCGCGTTCGACTTCCGACGCTCCGCCTTTCGCAGCGGATGGAGGAGTCTTGCGGCGTTTGCTCCCGGCGGCCTGGCGCGGCGTCACGCTTGCATCCTAAGGGAGTGAGGCGAAGCGGGCGCCGGGACGCACGGCGCTTGACATCGCCCGGCGATCTGTTCTAAAACTCGCGCTCCATGAGTTCCGGTCGCCACCTCCTGCAGCTCCCGACGGGCACCAAGTCCTGCCCCATGTGCATGTGTTGTCTGCATGCGCGCGGGCAAGGAGCGTCGACCGAGTAGAGCAGCAACCCACCGGTTCCACGACCTCGAGACCCGCGACGGCACAGCCGAAGCGGGTCTTTCGCTTTTTTCGGGTCCCTTTCGCACCGTCGCAGCTCTCCCGGTTCCGGAGCCACTTCCGCACGAGGAGAGCATCATGAGCGAAGCGACCACGAGCAAGACCCCGAAGGCGCCGGCCTACCACTACGACACGCTGCAGATCCACGCCGGGCAGGAGCCGGCGCCGGGCACGAATGCGCGCGCGGTGCCGATCTACCAGACGACCTCCTACACCTTCCAGGATGCCGCGCACGGCGCGCGCCTCTTCGCGCTGCAGGAGTTCGGCAACATCTACACCCGGATCATGAATCCGACCACCGACGTCTTCGAGAAGCGCATCGCGGCGCTCGAGGGCGGCGCGGCGGCGGTCGCGGTGGCCTCCGGTCAGGCGGCGCAGTTCCTGGCGCTCGCCACCCTCGCCGGCGCCGGCGACAACATCGTCGCCACGAGCTTCCTCTACGGCGGCACCTACAACCAGCTGAAGGTCGCGCTGCCCCGCCTGGGGATCACGACGAAGTTCGTCGACGGCGACGATCCCGAGCTCTTCCGCCGCGCCATCGACGGCCGCACCCGGGCGGTCTACGTCGAGACCATCGGCAACCCGCGCTTCAACATCCCCGATTTCGAAGCGCTGGCGGCGATCGCGCACGAAGCCGGCGTGCCGCTCGTGGTCGACAACACCTTCGGCGCCGCGGGCTACCTGTTCCGGCCGATCGAGCACGGCGCCGACGTCGTCGTCGCCTCGGCCACCAAGTGGATCGGCGGGCACGGCACTTCGATCGGCGGCGTGATCGTCGACGCCGGCACTTTCGACTGGGGGAACGGCCGCTTTCCGGCCTTCACCGAGCCGGCTCCGGGGTACCACGGCCTGAACTTCTGGGAGGTCTTCGGGCCGCGCGGGCCGTTCGGCAACATCGCCTTCGCCATCCGCGCGCGGGTCGAGGGGCTGCGCGATCTCGGGCCGGCGCTGTCGCCGTTCAACTCCTTCCTCTTCCTGCAGGGGCTGGAGACGCTGTCGCTGCGGGTGCAGCGTCACGTCGACAACGCACTCGGGCTCGCGCAGTGGCTCGAAGCGCATCCGGCGGTCGAGTGGGTGAGCTATCCCGGACTTCCTTCGCATCCCTACCACGAGCGGGCGAAGCGCTACCTCAGGAACGGCTTCGGCGGCGTCCTCGCCTTCGGCATCCGCGGCGGCCTCGAGGCCGGACGCCGGTTCATCGACGCGGTGAAGCTGGCGAGTCATCTCGCCAACGTCGGCGACGCCAAGACCCTGGTCATCCACCCGGCGTCGACCACGCATCAGCAGCTCTCGGGCGCCGAACAGGTGAGCGCCGGCGTCTCGCCGGAGCTGGTGCGGGTGTCGGTCGGCATCGAGCATCTCGGGGACATCCAGGCCGACTTCGAGCAGGCGTTCGCGGCGGCGCTCGCGCCCGTGTCGCGCCCTCCGGCAGGCGTGGAGGTCGGCGCATGAGCTTCCACCTGCACATCTCGCCGGAGACCCGATTCCTGCGCCTGCCGGGGAGCTTTCTCCTCGACTCGGGCGAACGCCTGCGCGACGTCGAGATCGCCTACCGCGCCTGGGGGGCGCTCGCGCCGGCGCGTGACAACGCGGTCGTCGTCTGCCACGCCCTCACCGGCTCGGCCGACGTCGACCGCTGGTGGGGGAGGCTGCTCGGCGGCGAGCGGGCTCTCGACCCGGCGACGGATTTCGTGATCGCCGCCAACCTCCTCGGCAGCTGCTACGGCACCACGGGTCCGGCGTCGCCGCGGGCTCCCGGCGGCCCCCCCTGGGGAGGCGACTTCCCGGCGATCACGGTGCGGGACCAGGTGCGCCTGCAGCAGCGCCTGCTCGACGCCCTGGGAGTGGAGAGGGTCCGTCTCGTCGTCGGCGGCTCGCTCGGCGGCATGGTGGCCCTCGAATGGGCGCTCGGCGATCCCGGGCGCGTCGAGGCCCTGGCCGTGCTGTCGGCGCCGGCCGGTCACGGACCCTGGGGGATCGCTCTCTCGGAGCTCGGCCGGAGGGCGCTCGCGCTCGATCCGAAGTTCCGCGGCGGACACTATCCGGCGGACGACCCGCCGGAGGCCGGCCTGGCGTTGGCACGGGCGATCGCCATGACCAGCTATCGCAGCCGGCCGGGTTTCGAGCAGCGGTTCGGGCGCGACCGCCGCGACGGGCGGTTCGAGGTGGTGCGCTACCTCGAACACCAGGGCCGCAAGCTCGTCGACCGCTTCGACGCCAACAGCTACCTCGCGCTGCTCGGGGCGATGGACAGCCACGACGTCGCGCGCGGCCGGGGAAGCCGCGAGAGCGTGCTGCGGGCCCTCGACCTGCCCGTCCTCGTGCTCTCCTCGACCACCGACGTCCTCTACCCTCCGGACGAGCAGCTCGAGCTCGCGACGCTGCTGCCCGGCGCCGAGTACGTCGAGCTCGCGAGCGCGCACGGTCACGACGCCTTCCTGATCGAACAGGAGGCCGTCGGCCGCATCCTGAAGCAGTTCCGCTGTGGCACGGCAGCGGCGCGGCCCCGCCGTCCGGCGGTCGTCGCCGCCGGAGGGGCGCGATGAGCTGGCGGGTGCTCAAGTTCGGCGGCACCTCCGTCGGCTCGCCGGCGGCCCTCCTTGCCGCGCGCGACATCGTCCGCGCGGCGGCGGCGGAGTCGCGCGTCGTCGTGGTGGTCTCGGCGCTCGCGGGGGTGACCTCCGGGATCGAAGAGCTGCTCGCGGCGGCGCTCGCCCGCGACCCGTCTTGGCGCGACGGGTTCCGCGCCCTGCGCGAGCGCCAGCGCCGCCAGCTGGCGGCGGTGGCCGGCGGCCGGGCCGCGGTGCCGGCCGCGGATGCGCTCGACGGCGGGATCGAGCGCCTGCGCGACCTGCTGCGCGCGGTCGAGCTGCTGGGAGAGGTGTCGCCGCGCACGCGCGCCTGGGTGCTGGCGGCGGGCGAGCGCCTGTCGACGCCGATCTTCGCCGCGGCCCTCACCTGCGGCGGGGTGGCCGCCGTGGCGGTCGACGGCACCGAGGTCCTGGCGGCGGTGGGTCCGCACGACGACGCCCTGCCGGACGTCGCCGCGAGTCGCCCGAAGGTCGCAGATCGGCTGGCGACGCTCGGCGACGCGGTGGCGGTGGTCACCGGGTTCTTCGGCGGCGACGACGCGGGGGAGGTGCGCCTCTTCGGCCGCGGCGGTTCCGACACTTCCGCGACGGCGCTCGCAGCCGCCCTGGCGGCGGAGCGGGTGGAGATCTGGACCGACGTCGACGGGGTCGCGACCGCCGATCCGCGGCTCGACCCGGCGGCCCGGTGGCTGCCGCGGCTCTCCTACGACGCGGTCGAAGCGCTCGCCCTCGCCGGCGCCAGGGTCCTGCACTGGAAGGCGGTGGCGCCGGCGAGGGCGGCCGGGGTGCCGATCGTGGTGCGCAACACCTTCCGG
>CAZQTL010000079.1:0-16876 GCA_964595975.1 uncultured Thermoanaerobaculia bacterium
CGGGTAGGTCTCGAGAAGGAAGACCGCTCCGTCCGGGCCGACGCAAATTGGGGGCCCCCCTGTTCCGTATGAAGGACGCGAAAGCGCCAGTTGCCAGGAGGCCCCGCCATCGAGGCTGCGGTGAATTCCGAGGCTCGTGCTCAAGTAGATGCGCCCGGGCACGGCCGGATCGAAGACGAGGTCGAAGAAGTTCGTGCCGACTCCCGGCAGGCCCGCACCCGTGGGTGTCCATGTCGCGCCAAAGTCGTCGCTGCGGAACGGACCCTCGCTGGCCAGGGCGAAGACTCTGCCGGGAGTAACCGGGTCGATCACGACGCGGGTGATCCAACCCGACATCGGCCCGTCGCCGCTCCAGATCGTCTCCCAGGAATCCCCTCGTGTCCGGCTGCGGTAGATCTTCGAGCCATCGGCGACCAGCAAGAAGCTCGGATCGCTGGCGGCGACGACGACTTGCGCAAGGTAGGTGTGGAATGTGGGGAAGCCAGCGAACATCGGCACCCAGCTGTCGCCCCCGTCGCTGCTTCTGTAGAGCCAATCTCCGAGTCGGCTGTAGAGACGAGCCGGGTCACCGGCATCCACGGTGAGGAGACACGAGATGATGCTTGCCACCCCCCCGCCGGAGACCCACGAGTCGCCGTTGGTCGAGCTGCGAAAGAAGCCGCGTCCGACGGGAAAACTGCCGACGGTTGCATACAGGGTGTCCGGATTCGATGGGGCCGACACCAACGTGCACACTGCACCGCCCTCGGGACCGACTTGCGTCCACGAGTTCACACCGGCCTGCGTAGGTCCAGGCAAGATGCAGCCCAGAACGGCATATGCCGACGCTGCAAATGCCGCTAGACGACGAGGCGCAGGGGGTATCGCGGTCTGCATGTGGTGGCTCCCGTCATCGACTCCGACCGTGGGAGTGCTATCCCATTCAGCATACGCTCGCGGAACGGCAGTCGTCGCAGGGGCCCTACATGCACTGTGAGGAGATCAGCCCGCCTTCGGCTCGTTCTTCTGCACCTTGGCCCAGGTGTCGCGCAGGGTGGTGATGCGGTTGAAGACCGGACGCCCGACACCGTTGCTGGCCGGAGCGTGGTCTTTCTGATCGGTCACGAAGTAGCCGGTGCGTTCGAACTGCACGCGCGTTCCCGGCGGCAGTGCGGCGAGCGACGGCTCGACCTTCACCGCTTCGAGGATCTCGAGCGACTTCGGGTTCACCGTCTGCAGGAAGTCGACCCCCTCGGGCACGTCGTCCGGGTCAGCCTGGGCGAAGAGGTGGTCGTAGAGCCGCACCTCGGCGTCCACCGCGTGCTGCGCCGAGACCCAGTGGATCGTGCCCTGGATCTTGCGGCCGTCGGCCGGCGTGCCGCCCCGCGAGGCGGCGTCATGGGTGCAGCGGATCTCGACGATCCGGCCGGAGGCGTCCTTCAACACCTCTTCGCAGCGGATGATGTACGCCCAGCGCAGGCGCACTTCGCGGCCGGGGGCGAGGCGGAAGAACTTCTTCGGCGGATCTTCGAGGAAGTCGTCGCGGTCGATCCAGATCTCGCGCGAAAACGGCACCAGCCGCGTTCCGGCCGAGGGATCCTCCGGGTTGTTCACCGCCTCGAGCTCGTCGGTCTTCCCCTCCGGGTAGTCGATCAGCGTCACCTTCACCGGGTCGAGCACCGCCATGCGGCGCTCGGCGGACTTGTTCAGCTCCTCGCGCACGCAGTGCTCGAGCAGCTGGTAGTCCACCACCGACTCCTGCTTGGTGACGCCGATGCGCTCGCAGAAGTCGCGCAGCGCCGCTGGCGGAATGCCGCGGCGGCGGATGCCGGCGAGGGTGGGCATGCGCGGGTCGTCCCAGCCCGAGACCACCTTCTCCTGCACCAGGCGCAGGAGCTTGCGCTTCGACAGCACCGTGTGGGTGACGTTCAGGCGCGCGAACTCGATCTGCCGCGGCGGGTAGATCCCCAGCGCCTCGACGAACCAGTCGTAGAGCGGGCGGTGATCCTCGAACTCGAGGGTGCAGATCGAGTGGGTGATCCTCTCCAGCGAGTCCGACTGCCCGTGCGCCCAGTCGTACATCGGGTAGATGCACCACTTGTCCCCCGTGCGGTGGTGCGACGCATGGAGAATGCGGTACATCACGGGGTCGCGCAGGTTGATGTTGCCCGACGCCATGTCGATCTTCGCCCGCAGCACGCGCGCGCCGTCGGCGAACTCGCCGGCGCGCATGCGGCGGAAGAGGTCGAGGTTCTCCTCGACGGAGCGATTGCGGTACGGGCTCTCCTGGCCGGGCGCCGTCCAGACGCCGCGGTAGGCGCTGATCTCCTCGGCGGTCGAGTCGTCGACGAACGCCTTGCCGTCGAGGATGAGCTTCTCCGCCCACTCGTACAACTGCTCGAAATAGTCGGAGGCGTAGAACTCGCGCTCGCCCCAGTCGAAACCGAGCCAGCGCACGTCCTCACGGATCGCGCGGACGTATTCGTCCTCTTCGGTCGTCGGATTGGTGTCGTCGAAGCGCAGGTTGGTGAGGCCGCCGTGCTCGGCAGCGAGCCCGAAGTTGAGGCAGATCGACTTGGCGTGCCCGAGATGCAGGTAGCCGTTCGGCTCGGGCGGGAAGCGGGTGTGGATGCTCGTGTGCTTCCCCGAGGCCAGATCGGCCTCGACGATGTCGGCGATGAAGTGCTTGCCCATGGGAATCAGCTCGCTTCCGGAGGAGTCGCAGTCGCTTGCAGAAGGCGGAGGGTCCGCGCCAGCCGGGCGAGCACGCGCTCGCGACCGAGCAGGGCGAGAATATCGAACAGCCCGAAACCGACCGGCTTGCCGGCGACCGCCACGCGCGCCGCGTGCACGATCGCCCCCAGGCCCAGGCCGCGCGCGGCGACGACGTCGTTGAGCAGCCGCTCGGCCGCCGGCGCGTCGAAGGAGGCGTCGGCCGGCAGGGCGGCGATCGCGGCGTGGAGCTCGGCGAGGAGCGCCGGTGCGTCGGCGGCCGAGCGGATCCGCTTGTCGAAGGCCTTCGCATCGTAGGTCAGCTCCTCGTCGCCGACGAAAAACTCGTCGTAGTCGAGGATGTCGCCGGCGACCTTGATGCGGTCGGCGGCCGCGGCGACGATGCCGCGGACCTTCGCGATCGTGCCGGCGGTCACGGGAGAGGGAACCCAGCCTGCCTGGATCAGAAACGGCAGCACGAGCTCGACCCGCTGCTCCACCGTGAGCGCCTGCATGTAGCGCTCCTGGAAGGAGAGAAGCTTCTTCGGATCGAAGCTCGCCGCCGACTTGCCGACGCGCTCGAGCGAAAAATGGGCGATCTGCTGCGGCAACGAGAGGATCTCGGTCTTGTCGTCGAGCGACCAGCCGAGCAGCAGGAGGTAGTTGAGGATCGCCTCCGGCAGGAAACCGGCGATGCGGTAGAAGTCGGTGATCACCGGATTGAAGGTCTCCGGCGAGACGGGGAGCTTCAACCGGTCGGCGATCCGCCGGCCGTGCTGGTAGAGCTCGGCGAACTCCGGATTCTTCAGGTACTTGTCGAGCTTGCGCTTCGACAGCTTGACGCGGCTCCCGGGCTCGGCGACCACCGGCAGGTGGGCGAACTGCGGCAGCGGCGCAGCGAGACCCTGGAAGATGAAGATCTGCCGCGGCGTGTTCGGGAGGTGCTCCTCGGCGCGGATGATGTGGGTGATCCCCATCTCCACGTCGTCGACGACGCTCGCCAGGTGGTAGAGGCAGGTGCCGTCGGCGCGCTGGATCACATGGTCGGCCTCGGCCGCCCACTCGCTCTCGACCGCGCCGCGCACCAGGTCGTCGATGCGGCAGACTCCCTCGCGCGGCATCTTGAGGCGCACGGCGAACGTCCGCCCCTCGGCCTCGAAGCGCGCCCGGTCGGAGTCGCTCTCGGCCGCCCAGCGGCGGCTCGCGATGTAGGGGCGTTTCGCGGCTTCGGCCTCGGCGCGCTCGGCCTGGATCTCCTCCGGGCGCGCATAGTCGCGATAGGCGACGCCGGCCGCGAGGAGCTTCTCGGCCGCCGCCCGGTAGATCGCCAGGCGCTCCGACTGGTAGTACGGTGCGTGCGGCCCGCCGACCTCGGCCCCCTCGTCCCAGTCGATCCCCAGCCAGCGGAATCCGTCGAGGATCGGCGCCAGGGCGTCGGCGAGGTTCCTCTGCGTGTCGGTGTCGTCCACCCGCAGGATGAACTGGCCGCCGTGGCGGCGGGCGAACAGCCAGTTGAACAGCGCCGTACGCACGCCGCCGATGTGCAGGTAGCCGGTGGGCGAAGGGGCGAAGCGGACGCGGGGAGCGGCGGCAAGAGGGGCGGAGAGGTTCACGACCGGGCTCTTTTCAGGGCATGGAGCCCGCTCGACGTCCTCGTTGGGAGCGCAGCCGGGCGGAGCTCGAAGAATTGGCGGAGAGGGGGGGATTCGAACCCCCGATACAGGTTGACCCCGTATGACGGTTTAGCAAACCGTTGCCTTAAGCCACTCGGCCACCTCTCCGCGCACCAGACTAGGCCCGCGGATCTTACAATAGACTTCCTCCCTCATGACCAGCTCCGATCCGCGCGACGGCGACGTCGCCCAGCTTTCGATCAACACCCTCCGTTTCCTCGCCGTCGACATGGTCGAGAAGGCGAAGTCCGGACACCCCGGCGCGCCGCTCGGCCAGGCACCGATGGCCTGGCTGCTGTGGACCCGCTTCCTGCGCCACGACCCCGCCGACCCGCAGTGGCCGAACCGCGACCGCTTCATCCTGTCGTGCGGCCATGCCTCGGCGCTCCTCTATGGCCTGCTGCATCTCGCCGGCTACGATCTGCCGCTCGCCGAGCTCGAACGCTTCCGCCAGCTCGATTCGAAAACGCCCGGCCATCCCGAGTTCGGGCACACGGTCGGCGTCGAGACGACGACCGGCCCGCTCGGCCAGGGTCTGGCGACCGCCGTCGGCCTGGCGATCGCGCGCGAGCAGCTGGGCGCCCGCTTCCGCGAGGGCGGATCGGCGCTGTTCGACTACCGCACCTGGGTACTGGCCTCGGACGGCGACCTGATGGAGGGCGTCGCCAGCGAGGCGGCCTCGCTCGCCGGACATCTGCGGCTCGGCAGCCTGAAGGTGCTCTACGATTCGAACCACATCTCCATCGACGGCTCGACCGATCTCGCCTTCACGGAGCTGGTCGATCGCCGTTTTGCCGCCTACGGCTGGAACGTTCTCGAGGTCGCCGACGGCAACGACCTCCCGGCTCTCGACGCGGCCATGGCGATGGCGGAGACGGAGACGGCGCGGCCGACCCTCGTCGTGGTGCGCACCCACATCGGCTTCGGCAGCCCGCACAAGCAGGACAGCGCCGAGTCCCACGGCGCGCCGCTCGGCGCCGAGGAGACCCGGCTCACCAAGGCGGCGCTCGGCTGGCCGGCCGAGCCGGCGTTTCTCGTCCCGGCGGAGGCGCGCCTGCCGTTCGCCGCAGCGGCCGAACGCGGCGCCGCCGCCGCGCGCGCCTGGCGGGAACGGCGCACCCGCTTCGCCGCCGCCCAACCGGAGCTGTCGCGCGAGCTCGAGCGCCGCGGCGCGAGAGCCCTGCCCCCGGATTGGCACCAGGCCCTGCCGCGATTCACGGCCGCCGACAAGCCGATCGCCACGCGCGCGGTCTCGGGCAAAGTCCTGCAGGCGATCGCCCCGGTCCTGCCCGAGCTCCTCGGCGGCTCGGCCGATCTCGCCGAATCGAACAACACGCTGCTCGCCAGCGAGGCGAGCTTCTCCGCCTCCCAGCCGGGCGGGCGGAATCTCCGCTTCGGCGTGCGCGAGCACGCCATGGGCGCCGCCCTCTCCGGCCTCGCCCTCTCCGGTCTCTTTCGCCCCTACGGCGGAACCTTTCTCATCTTTTCGGACTACATGAGGCCGGCCATTCGCCTGGCGGCGCTCATGCGGCAGCCGGTGGTCTACGTGTTCACCCACGATTCGATCTTCTTGGGCGAAGACGGCCCGACGCATCAGCCGATCGACCAGCTCGCCTCGCTGCGGGCGATACCCGGGCTGGTGACGCTGCGGCCGGCCGATGCCTGCGAGACCGTCGCTGCCTGGAAGGTGGCGATCGAGCGCACCGCGGGTCCCACGGCGCTGGCCCTCAGCCGGCAGAAGCTCACGGTGCTCGCCGCCAGCGCCGAGCGCGCCGCCGAGGGCGTCCCGCGCGGCGGCTATGTTCTCTACGAGAGCCCCGGCGGCGCTCCGGAGATCGTGCTCATCGCCACTGGCTCCGAGGTGGAGCTGGCGCTCGCCGGGGCGAAGCTGCTCGAGCAGGAGGGTCGCCGCGCGCGCCTGGTTTCGATGCCGTCCTGGGAGCTCTTCGCCCAGCAGCCCGAGAGCTATCGCGCCGCAGTCCTGCCCCCCGCAATCTCCCCCCGCCTCGCCGTCGAAGCGGCATCGCCTCTGGGCTGGGAGCGCTTCGTCGGCCTGGCCGGCGGCGTCCTCGGGATGGAGGGTTTCGGCGCCTCCGCCCCGGCCGAAGACCTCGCCCGGCACTTCGGGTTCACCGCCGAGAACGTCGCGGCGCGGGCGCGGGAAATCTGGGCGCGACCGGCCGCCCGGCAGGCCTGATCACAGCGCAATCCCGCCTTCTGTGCTATCCTTCACCCGTCCGCGGCGAGCAGGGAGGTCTCTTTGCGGGGATCATTCCGCTTGCCGCGCAAAGTTCGAACCGCCGGAAACCCACAGCAACACAAAACTTCAGTAACCGACTCAGGAGGGATTCAAGATCATGCGTAACACGAAACTGGCTCTGTTGGGAGTCGCCGTATTCGCCATGACGTTGGCCACCGGCTGCGCCAAGCCGCCGCAGGTCGAGATCGATGCCGTCAAGGCGTCGCTCTCCGGCATCGAGGCCGATGCGTCGAAGTACGCCGCTGACGGTTGGAACAAGGCCCAGCAGGCTGTCAACGCCGTGAACGCCGAAGTCGAGGCGCAGGCGAACAAGTTCGCGCTGTTCCGCTCCTACACCAAGTCGAAGGAGCTGATCGCGGCCGCCAACCAGGCGATCACCGAGGCCAAGGATGCCGCCGCCGCCGCCAAGGAAGCCGCCAAGAACGCGGCCAACGAGACGCTCGCCGCCGCCAAGACCGCCCTCGACGCCGCCAACACCGCGATGGCCGACCTCGCCAAGTGCAAGCGCCAGCCCAAGGACTTCAAGAAGGACATGGAGCTGATGAAGGGCAACTACGACGGTCTCGCCGCGCAGGTTGGTGGCATCGAGAGCGCCATCGCCTCCGAGGACTATCTCGGCGCGAAGGCCCAGGCGGACTCGCTCAAGAGCTCGGCCGACACGCTCGTGACCGACCTCCAGGGCGCCAAAGTCAAGATTAAGTGCTAATAGCTTTTCGTCTCCGCTTCAAACGACCGGCTACGGGGTTCCGTCGCCGGTCGTTTCTTTTCGGGGCGACCGCCCTGGCCGCCGCCTTCGTCGTGCCCGCGATCGTGCCGCAGACCGCTTCGCGGCCGTTCGACGCCAGCCCGGCGCGGGCCTCCGCTTTCCGGGCGGTCACGGTCCTGCGGGCCGAGATGCCGGCCGCCGCGCGCCAGGTCGACCGTCTGATCGCCCAGGCCGAAGTGGTCACCGCCGACGAGCAGACCGCCCCGCTCTGGGAACAGTCCCCCGGACGGGTGGAGACCTCCTGGCTGCGGGTGCTCGCGACCGCCCGCTCGGCCGTCGCCGACCTGAAGCTGCGCGAGAACGCCAGCCGGCAGCGCTGGCTGGCGCTCGCCCCCGGCCTCGAGGCCGACGTGCGCCGCGCCCAGGAGGAGTCGAACGAGGCCGGCGTCGGCCGGCGCGAGATCTCCGCCGCCAAACAGGCCAGCCTCAAGTGGGACCTCGCCCGCCACTACGCCACGATCGGCGCCTACGACCGGGCGATCAAGGAGGCCGAGTCGGCGGCCAGTTTCAACAAGGTGGTGCGCACCAGCTTCGATTCGCTGCATTCGCGTTTCGCCGAACCGAAGAACCTGCGCAAGTGGCAGCAGCTGGTCGCCGAGACCATCGCGCGTTCGAAGGCCGACGGCTCGACAGCGATCATCATCGACAAGCTCAAGCGCAAGCTGCACGTCTACGCCGCCGGGAACCGGATCGCCACCTTCGATGCCGAGCTCGGCGCCAAGGGCCTGAAGCAGAAGCTGCACGCCGGCGACCAGGCGACGCCCGAGGGGCGCTACCGCGTCACCGAAACGCGCGGACCGGGCCGGACCAAGTACTACAAGGCGCTGTTGCTCGACTATCCGAACGCCGAGGACCGCGCCCGCTACGCTTTCGGCAAGAAGAGCGGTCAGGTGCCGCTGCGTGCCGGTATCGGCAGCCTGATCGAGATCCACGGCGACGGCGGCCAGGGCCGGGACTGGACCGACGGCTGTGTCGCGCTCACCGACCGGGACATGGACAAGGTCTTCGCGCGCTCCCGCGTGGGCACGCCGGTAACGATCGTGGGCACCTTCTAGATTAGGATCTCCTCTCGTGATCTCCCAACCGCCGCCCCCGGCGCCCCCCGAGGGGCGTGACTATCCCGTCGCCTCCGCGCCGGAAGCCCGCCCCCCCCGGCGTCTCTGGCGCTGGCTGCGGCTCCTGGGTGCGCTCGTCCTCGCGCTGGCGATCGTCGGCACGGGCACGGCGCTCGGCCTGGCGCGCTACGGCGGCGCGTACGCCGCGCACGGTTTCTCGACCCGCCTCGAGCTGCCCGATCCGGCGACCGTCAAGGGCGACCCGGCAGCGAAGGCCGAGAAGCTGCTGACGCGCCTCGCGGCGCTCGCCCCGAAGGACGTCTACGTCGTCGTCGACACCCACAACAACCGCCTGCGCGTCTATCGCGGCGGCAAGCTCCTGCGCGAAGCGGTCTGCTCCACCGGCTCCGGCATCAAGCTGCGCGATCCGCGCGACGGCAAGGAGTGGCTCTTCGACACGCCGCAGGGGGAGTTCAAGATCCTGCGCAAGCAGAAGAACCCGCTGTGGATCAAGCCCGACTGGGCGTTCATCGAAGAGGGCTACCTGCCGCCCAAGAACGCGCGCGACCGGGTCGACGACTTCTCGCTCGGCGACTACGGCCTCTACATGCGCGACGGCTACATCATCCACGGCACGATCTTCAAGACGCTCCTCGGCAAGCGGGTGACGCACGGCTGCATCCGGCTCGGCGACGAGGACCTGAAGTTCGTCTTCGATACGGTTCCGACGGACGCGCGTGTCTATCTCTTCTAGGCTCGGCGCCGTCGCCGCGCTCTGGCTCGCCGCGGTGTCCGGCGCGCTGGCCGCGAACCAGCCGGCGGCGACCGCGCCGGTTGCCGATGCCCAGGCCCTGGTCCGTCTGCGCACCGCCGAGTTCGAGACCGCTCTGGCGAGGGAGCCGAAGATCTACCTCGTCCTCGACCCGGCCGCCAAGCACCTCGACATCAAGTCGCGGGCCATGGTCCTCGAGCGCGTCGAGCTCGCCGACCTCCTGTTGCTCGAGTTCGAACCGCTGTTCTCGAAGGCCACCAGCCCCGAGCTCTCCGCGCCGACGCTGTGGAAGGTCACCCAGGGGCCCGGCGACACCGACCGCGAGACGATCGCGCCGGTCGAGTTGCGTCCCTACTCGGAAGAGGAAGAGAAGGTCGAGCCGGCGCCGGCGGGGGGCACAGCGCCGGCGGCGCCGGCGAAAAAGAAGGGCGACGAGACCGCGATCCCCACCAGCTACCGGGCGCTGCTCGACAACGGCTGGCAGCTCTACGTAACGGCCGACGCCCCGCAGTCGACCTTCTTCCGCCGACTGGTCGCCTCGGTGCGCGACGGCTGGCAGCGGCTGCGCGGCGAAGAGCCGCAGCACCCGTCACTGATCACGCTGGTGGTCGCTCCGGCCGCCGCGCAGCGCCTGCACCACCTCTTCCGCTCCGGCACCGAGATCCTCGTCCTGCCGTGACGCGCTCCGCGGCTGCACGACCGCCGGGGAGGCGTAGTATGCGCTGCTATCCGCGGTCGAGCGGTGTCGCGCCGGGCTTTCGCGTCGAAGGCCCGCAGACGCTGCCGCTGGCTGGCGGGATCAACCCAGGGGGACTTCTCCGATGATGCGCAAGACTCTACAGATGTTCATGGTGGCGCTGGTCGCCACCGCGGTCGCGGCTTCCGCTCAGGCCACCCGGACCTGGGTTTCCGGAGTCGGCGACGACGCCAATCCGTGCAGCCGCACCGCGCCTTGCAAGACGTTCGCCGGAGCGATCTCGAAGACCGCGGCGAACGGCGAGATCAGCGTGCTCGATCCCGGCGGATTCGGCGCGGTGACCATCACCAAGTCGATCTCGATCGTCGCCGACGGCGCCGAGGGCGGAATCCTCTCCGCCGGAACCAACGCCATCATCGTCAACGCCGGGGTGAACGACAACGTGACCCTGCGCGGACTGATCATCAACGGCGCCAACACCGGACTCAACGGCATCCGGTTCCTCGCCGGCGCTTCCCTGCACGTCGAGGATTGCGCCATCGAACGCGTGACCGGCTTCGGAATCTCCTTCGAGCCGAGCGGCTCGAGCGAGCTCTCGGTGCGAAACACCACGGTGCGCAACAATCTCGGAGCCTCGGGAGGCGGCATCCTGCTCCGTCCGGGCGTCGCCGGGAGTGCGAAGGCGGTCTTCGACGGCGTCTCGGCCGTCCGGAACAAGACCGGAATCCAGGTCGAAGACCGGGCGCGCGCGACGGTCCGCAACAGCACCATCGCCAGCAGCACGGCGTTCGGCCTGCTCGCCAAGAGCACGGCAGCGGCGGCCGAGCTCAACGTCTCGAGCTCCCAGTCGACGAACAACACGGCCGCGGGCGTCAAGGCCGACGGCGCACTGGCGATCGTGCGCCTCAACGACACCACGGTGACCGACAACGGATCGGGTGTGGTCTCCGCCGCGGGCGGTGCCGTGCTCTCCTTCGGAACGAATCGCATCGCCGGCAATACGGTCGACGGCGCCCCGACGGGAGTGCTGGCTCAGCAATAGACGGGGAAGCTGGCTGGCGGAGGGGGAGGGATTCGAACCCCCGGGATCCGTGAGGACCCAACGGTTTTCAAGACCGTCGCGATCGACCACTCTGCCACCCCTCCGTCGGGGCGAGCTTAGCCTTCCTTGACGATGCGCTCCAGGCCGGGGAGGTAGGGGCGGAGCTTCTCGGGGATGGCGATCGAGCCGTCGGCCTGCTGGTAGTTCTCGAGGATCGCCACCAGCGTGCGGCCGACGGCGAGACCCGAGCCGTTGAGCGTGTGCAGGTGCCGCGGCTTGCCGCCTTCGGTGCGGCACCGCAGGTTGGCGCGCCGCGCCTGGAAGTCGCCGCAGTTCGAACACGACGAGATCTCGCGGTAGGTCTTCTGCGACGGCAGCCAGACCTCGAGGTCGTAGGTCTTGGTCGCCGAGAAGCCCATGTCGCCGGTCGACAGGCAGATGACGCGATACGGCAGCTCGAGCAGCTGCAGGACGCGCTCGGCGTGCGAGGTCATCTCCTCGAGCTGGGCGAAGCTGGTCTCCGGCGTCGCCAGCTGCACGAGCTCGACCTTGTTGAACTGATGCTGCCGGATGAGTCCACGGACGTCCTTGCCGTAGGACCCCGCCTCGCTGCGGAAGCAGGGCGTATAGGCGGTGTAGCGCAGCGGCAGCAGGCTCTCGTCGAGCACCTCTTCGCGGTGCAGGTTGGTGAGCGGAACCTCGGCCGTCGGGACGAGATAGTAGCTCGTGCCCTCGAGATGGAAGAGGTCGGGCTCGAACTTGGGAAGCTGTCCGGTGCCGACGAGGCTGTCGCGATTGACGATGAACGGCGGCAACACTTCGCGATAGCCGTGCTTGCCGGTGTGCAGGTCGAGCATGAACGAGATCAGCGCCCGCTCGAGCCGCGCCGCAGCGCCGTAGTAGACGGTGAACCGCGCCCCGGTGACCTTGGCCCCGCGCTCGAAGTCGAGAATGCCGAGGTCGGTGCCGAGATCCCAGTGCGGCTTGGGCTCGAAATCGAAAGCGCGCGGCGTGCCGACGACGCGTTCGACCCGGTTGGCGGTCTCGTCGCTGCCGACCGGCACCGAAGCGTCGGGCAGGTTGGGAAAGCGGTACTCGAGCGCGGCGAGCTGCTCGTCGAGGCTCGCCAGCGCGGCTTCGAGCGTCTCGAGGCGCGTCTTGATGGCGCCGACCTCGGCCATCAGCCCGGCGGCATCGCCGCCCTTGCTCTTCAGCGCGCCGACCTCGCGGCTCGCCTCGTTGCGCCGCCGCTTGAGCTCGTCGGTCTCGCCGACTGCAGCTCGGCGCTCGGCGTCGAGTCGCTGCCATTCGTCCAGGGTCGCCGGACCCTGTCCTCGGTCGACGAAGGCGCGACGGATTCTCTCGGAGTCGCTGCGCAGAAGGTCGCGGGACAACATGATGGCGCAAGCTTATCAACGGCCCCGCCTTCCCGCTCGTAGACTCCGGTAGATCGCGCGGATCGCAGCCGCTGGAGCAGCGAAAGGCTAGGATCGCGCGCGGATCCTCTCCTCCATGCGCCCCGATCGCGATTCCGCCCGTCCATGCCGCCACTGAAGCGCGCCGCGCGCTGGCTGCCAGGACTCTCCGGATTCGCCCGCCTCGCGCTGCCGGCGGCCCTCCCGCTGGCGATGCTGCTGGCGGCGGTCGTCACCCAGGCGCTCTCGGCCGACCGGGCGGCGAGACCGGAGACGCTCTTCCTGGCCCTCTGGGCTGCCGCCGTCTTCGTCCCGCTGGCGCTGCTCGACTCCGCAAGCGGGCCCGTCCACGTTGCCCTGAGCCTCGCGACCGCGGCCGCCACGGCGACTTTGCCGCGCACCGGTGGGCTGCGCCCGGTGGTCGTCGCCGCAATGCTCGCGCTCACCGTCGCCATCCTCGCCGCCCTAGCGCTCGGCCGTCAGCCGGCCCCCGGCCTGCGGACCACGGCGGCGCTCTGCCTGGCTGGGGCCTTCGTGCTGCAGGGGCACCGGCTCTTCGTCGCCGGACTCTCGCTGCCGGCGCTCGCGCTGCTCGCCCTGCTGCCGGCAATCGCCGCCGTCGTGGCGGCGCGACTCACGGCAGCCGGACGGCCGGGGGCCGCCCTGACGGCGGCAATCGCCCTCGTCGCAGCGCCCCAGCTCGCCTCGGAACCCTGGTGGAGTCTGCTCGCCTTCGCCACCGCCGCCTCGGCGGCCTGCCTCGGCGCGGCGGGAAGCGCGCGTCTTGCTCAGCGCGGCCTCCTCCTCTACTTCGCCGCCACCCTCGTCGCCGGGAGCTTCCCCTGGCTGCGGCCGGCACCGGTCGCGACGCTGCTCGGCACCCTGGCGAAGCTCGACCGGCCGGTGGCGGAGACCCCCCTGGCCGACCGCGCCGTGGTACTCACAAGGGAGGCACCGACCTTCGAGGCCGAGCTCGCCGGCACCGCGGTGCGCGGACTGGTCCTCGACTCCTACCTCACCCACGGCGTCGACCTGCCCTGCGGCCGGGCGCTCGCCACCATCGAGCTGCGGGCGGCGGCGAGCGGGGCCGACCCTCGCCGGCCGGCGGACGCCTCGTGGAGCGCCGATCTCGTCGCCGCGCGCGACAGCGCCGAGTGGGCGGCCGGTCGGCCCGACGTCGCCGCCGGGCTCGCCTGCCCGGCGCCGGCGCCTTGGATTTCGTGGATTCCAGGCAGCGGACGCTTCCTCGGTCAGACCACTCGCGCCCGCTTCGCCCTGCCGGGGGCGCTCCCCGCGCGGCATTTGCGCATCGAGCGCAATCCCGGCCTGCCGGACGGGACGACCGTCGCCATCTTCTTCGCGGCGACCGAACGATGAGACGCACCGCCTATCAGGTCCTTGCCGGGTCGGCAGCGAGCTTCGGCCTCGCCGTCCTCCTGCCGGCCCTGCCGCTCGGCGGCGTGCGCGGCATGCTGGTCGTGCTGCCGGTGGTCGCCGCGCTGTTCGCCTCGGTCGGCCGATCCGCCGCTGGCGGACGGCCGTCCGCCCTCGAGCTCGCCCTCTGGGGCGGCTGGGTCGTGCTCGCCCTGCAGCACTTCACGCTCGGCCTGCCGGGCTCCTCCGCCATCGTCGCCGCTGCCGGCATGGCGCTCGCCGGCGCGCGCGCCTTCAAGCTCGCCGTGCGCCTGCGTCGCCGTGTCGCGCTGCCCGGCCTGTGGCCGTTCTTCGCGCTGCCGCTGGCGGTCTATCTGTTCGCCTGGCCGTGGACCACCACGGCGCGCGCTCCGGACGGCGATGAGCCGTACTACCTGCTGCTCACCCACAGCCTCGCCCACGACGGCGATGTCGATCTCGCCAACGACTATCGGGAGCAGGCCTGGCGCAGCTTCACCACCGTGCCGGTCGCGCCGCAACCAGGCGACCCGACAGGCCCCGGCGGTGCCATCTACTCGCGTCACAGCGCCCTGTTGCCGCTCCTGCTGGCGCCGCTCTACCGGCTCGCCGGACCTTTCGGCGCGCAGCTCGGGATGCTCGCACTCGCCGCCGCCGCAGCGGCAGCCGGCCTCGCCGCCGCCCGTGCGCGGTGGGCCGGGCGCCCACGCGGCCTTCTGGCGGTCTGGGCGCTCCTCGCTTTTGCGCCGCCGCTGCTGCTCTATGCCGGCCAGTTCTGGGTCGAGGTCCCGGCGGCGCTGGCGGTGGCGCTGGTCCTGCGGGCGCTGGCCCGGCTGGACTCCGATCCGCAGGCCGCCGGCGCCGGCGCGACCCGGTCGCAGCTTCTCGCTCTCGCCCTGCCCCTGGTTGCCTTGCCGTTGCTGAAACTGCGCTTCCTCGCCCTCGCCCTGCCGCTCGGCGCGCTCGCCGTCATCCGCCTGCGCGGCGCCTCGAAGCGGCGCCGCGAGCTGGTCCTGCTGGCGGTTGCAGCGCTCGTCGTCCTCGGCCTGTGGAACGCCTGGCGCTACGGCAACCCCCTGCGCATGTACGCGGGCCACGATCTGGCGATTCTCTCGGTGCCGGTCGCCGACCAGCTGCGCGGCGACATCGGCCTCTTCTTCGATCTCGCCTTCGGTCTCTTCGCGCTCGCTCCGATCTGGCTCCTGCTGCTGCCAGCGCTGGCCGCCGCGCTCGCGGATCGCCTGCCGGTGGAGGCGCGCAGGACGCATGCGACGGCGCCGCTCGCCGAGCTCGCCGCGCTCGTTCCCTACATCCTGCTCATCGGCATGCGCCGGGAGTGGTACGGCGGCTGGTCGCCACCGTTCCGCTACGGAGTCGTGCTGCTGCCGGCCTTCGCCCTGCTGCTGCCGGCGCTCTTCGGCGCGCGGCGCCCGCCGATCGCCCTGCGCCTGCTGTGCGCGACGCTCGCCCTGCTCTCGGCCGCGATCGCCCTGGTCTATCTGGTGCATCCCGCCTGGGCCTACAGCCTGGCGAACGGCTCGAGCCGGCTGGTCGACGAGCTCACCCATCCTTTGACCGTCGATCTGGTGCGTCTGCTCCCGTCGATGGTGCGACCGCGACCGGCGACGTGGATCGTGCCGCTGGCGATCGCGACGGCAGTGACGGCAAGCCTCCTCCTGCGCGGACCCGGAAGCGCCCGGCACTCCGCCGGGATCCGGCGCGGTCCGCCGCGCCGGCGGTTCGTCTGGCCGCTGGCGGCGCTCGCGCTGCTGCTCGGCTGCTGCGGCCTGCTCTTCGCGGCGGCGCACCTGCCGACCGCGCGCATCGAGTTCGAGGACGCCTGGGTGAACCATCGCGGGGGCGCCCTCTTTCCCGAGCGCTGGACCGTCGATCGCACCCGGTTCGACGGCGGCTGGGCGATGGGGCGCGACGCCGAGGTCGCGCTCCGGCCGGTCGTCGACGGCACCGCCTGCCGCCTCGCCTTGCGATTGCTGTCCGCTGTCCGCCCGCAGGCCCCGCTGACGCTCGAGCTGCGCGCCGGCGGGCGGCTGGTCGCCACGCTGCCGATTCCCCCCACCACGGCCGCCGCGAGCTCCTTCGCCGACGGCGTGCTGCCCTGGATGACCCTCGAGGCCGGACCTTTCCCGCTCGCCGCGGGCGAGATCCTGAGCTTTCGCGCGGTCGGCCCACCGGTCGAGGGAGTCCGGAGCTTCCTGGTGCTCGACCGCGCCGAGGTCGGCTGGCGATGACCGTCCCGCTGCTGACGAGCGTGATCGTGCCGTCGCTCGGCGTCTCTCGCTGGCAGGAGGAGATGCTCGCCGCGCTGCGCGCCGAGCTCGCGGCGGCCGACGCCGAGCTCGTCTGGGTGCACCAGGGGGAGCGACCGGCGCCGGAGCTCGCCGGCACACGCGAGCGGCTTCTCCACCTGCCCGAGGCCGTCGGCTTCGCCGCCGCTGCCAACCTGGGCCTGGCGGCGGCCGATCCGCAGAGCGCCGCCATCGCCATCGTCAACGACGATCTGCTCGTCGCTCCGGGTTGGCTCGCAGCGCTCGCTGGCGAGCTCGCCCGGCGACCGCGCGCCGGCGCGGTGCAAGGGGTCCAGCTCGAGCTCGAACGCCCGGGCGTCGTCGAGGGCTGCGGCCTGGGCTGGAATCGCTGGTGGCAGGCGGTGCAGGTCGCCGCCGGCGAGCCGCCGCCGCCCACTTCCGCGCCGGCCTTCGAGCTCTTCGGCATCTCGGCGACCGCCGCCGTCTACCGCCGCGAGGCGCTCACCGCCGTCGCGGGACGCGCGGCGAGCTTCTTCGACGAGCGCCTCGGGAGCTACTACGAGGACGTCGAGCTCGCGGTCCGCCTGCGCGAAGCGGAGTGGGAGAGCTGGTGCGTCCCCGCGGCGAGAACCCGGCATGCCGGCCAGGCGACCACCGGCCGCGCGCCGCTGCGCCGGTGGCGAGCGATTCATCGCAATCGTCTCCTGGTACTGCGTCGCCTCCTGGGCAGCCGCTTCGCCGCGAGCCTGCCGCGGCTCGCGGTGCGCGACCTCCGCGACCTCGCGCGCCGCGGCCTGCGCGGCGACGGCGCGCGCGCCTTCGGCGTCGTCGCCGGCTGGAGCGCCG
>CAZQTL010000080.1:0-16854 GCA_964595975.1 uncultured Thermoanaerobaculia bacterium
AGCTCGCGTTGCTCGAGCAGGGCCCGCGTCCCGAACGCATCGCCGCGGCGCGCGCGCAGGTCGCGCAGGCCGAGGCCGCCGTCGCGACGCTCGACGCGACGCTCGCCAACAGCCGCATCCTGGCGCCGTTCGCCGGCGTCGTGACGCTGCGCCACCGCGAGCCCGGAGAGATCGCTGGCGCCGGCGCGGCGGTCGTCACGCTGATGAATCCCGACGATCGCTGGGTGCGGATCTACGTCCCCGAGAACCGGCTCGGCCGGGTTGCGCTCGGCGCCGCGGCCGAGATCACCTCCGACACCTTTCCGGGGAAGCGCTACGCCGGCGAGGTCGCCTTCATCGCCAGCTCGGCCGAGTTCACTCCCAAGAACGTCCAGACGACGGAGGAGCGCGTCAAGCTGGTCTATGCGGTCAAGGTCAGGATCACCGGTGATCCCTCCCAGGAGCTGAAACCCGGCCTCCCCGCCGACGTCAGGCTGGTGGAGGGGCCGTGAAATCCGGCGGCGTCCCCGGCGCAGGCAGCGCGGCCGCGGTCTCGGTGCGCGGCCTGACCCGCAGCTTCGGCGCGCACGGCGAGCGCCTGGCGGTCGCCGGCCTCGACTTCGAGGCCGCCCCCGGTGAGCTCTTCGGCCTCGTCGGCCCCGACGGCGCCGGCAAGACCACCACCCTGCGCATGCTCGCCGGCGTCCTCCGGCCGAGCGCCGGCGACGCGCTCGTCGACGGCATCTCGGTCGTCGCCGATCCGGAAGCGGTCAAGCCTCGCCTCGCCTACATGTCGCAGCGCTTCGGGCTCTACGCCGACCTCACGGTGGACGAGAATCTCGAGTTCTACGCCGACCTCTTCGGTGTTCCGCGCGGCGAGCGCGCCAGCCGCCGCGAGCGCCTGTTCGCCTTCTCCAACCTGGGACCGTTTCGCGACCGTCTCGCCGGCCAGCTCTCCGGCGGCATGAAGCAGAAGCTCGGTCTCTCCTGCGCTCTCATCCACGAGCCGCGCGTCCTCCTGCTCGACGAGCCGACCTTCGGCGTCGACCCGGTGTCGCGACGCGACCTCTGGCGGATCGTGCACGAGATGGTGGGCCGCGGCGTCACCGCGATCGTCTCCACCTCCTATCTCGACGAAGCCGAGCGCTTCGACCGCCTCGCCCTGCTCCACTCCGGCCGTTTGCTCGCCCTCGATGCGCCGCGCGCCCTCGCCGCCTCCTTCCGCGGCACGCTGCTCGAGGTCCGCCTGCCGCGGGCGCGCGCGGCGCGCGCCGCCGTCGAGGCTCTCCCGGGCGTCGTGCGGGCGCAGCTCTTCGGCGAGACCTTGCATGTCACCGTCGAAACCGCCGCCGGCGCCGCGAATCTGGCGGCGCAGCTCGCCGCCGCGGGCCATCCGGCGGAAGCCGTGGTGCCGATCGCGCCGGCGCTCGAGGACCTCTTCCTCGCCCGCATCGCCGAGGCGGAGGGCGCCGCGGCGTGAGCGTTCCGGGCGGAGCGGCACCGCAGGCACGGACCGCCGTCGAGGTCCACGAGCTGACGAAGCGGTTCGGCGGCTTCGTCGCCGTCGACCGGGTCTCGTTCGCCGTCGCTCCCGGCGAGGTCTTCGGCTTCCTCGGCCCCAACGGCGCCGGCAAGACGACGACGATCAAGATGCTCAACGGCCTCGTCGCCCCGACCTCCGGCAGCGGCCGCGTCGCCGGCTTCGACATCGCCACCGAACGCGCGGCGATCAAGAGCTCGATCGGCTACATGTCGCAGCTCTTCTCGCTCTATGGCGATCTCACGGTGGACGAGAACATCGACTTCTTCGCCGGCCTCTACGGCGTCGGCGGCAGTCGCCTCGCGGCGCGGCGCGAGTGGGTGATCGCCATGGCCGGGCTCGCCGGCCAGCGCGACCGCCCGGCGGGCGAGCTCGCCCTCGGCTGGAAGCAGCGGCTGGCACTCGGCTGCGCGGTGCTGCACGAGCCGCCGATCCTCTTCCTCGACGAGCCGACCTCGGGCGTCGACCCGATCTCCCGCCGCCGGTTCTGGGACCTGATCCACGACCTGGCCGGGGGCGGCACCACCGTCTTCGTCACCACCCACTACATGGAGGAGGCCGAAGCCTGCCATCGCCTGGCGCTGATGAACCGCGGCCGGCTGATCGCGCTCGACACGCCGGCGGGGCTGCGCGCCGCCGCCGGCGAGCCGCTGATCGAGCTGCGCACGCCGGACGCCATGGCCGCCCTCGCGGCGCTCGACGGCGCGCCCGGGGTCGTGCGCGCCGGGCTCTTCGGGCGCGATCTCCACGTCACCGTCGCCAACCGCGACCGGGCCCTCGCCGACCTGCCGCGCGTGCTCTCCGCCGCCGGCGTCGCCATCACCGGCCTGCGCGAGATCGCCCCGTCGCTCGAGGATGTCTTCATCTCGCTCGTCGAAGCGGCCGGCGGCGCGGTGGAGGCCTAGCGCGTGCGCGGCCTCGATCCCGCCCGGCTCTGGGCGATGGCGCGCAAGGAGACGGTCCAGCTGCGCCGTGATCGCCGGAGCCTGCTGCTCGCCTTCGCCCTGCCGCTGCTGCTGCTGGTCATCTTCGGCTACGCCATCGTCTGGGACGTGCGCGATATCGCGCTCGCCGTCGTCGACCAGGACCGGAGCCCCGAGAGCCGCGAGCTGGTGGACGGCTTCCTCGCCTCAGGCTACTTTCATCTCGCGGCGCGGCCGGAGCGCGCCGCCGACGCCGCGACGCTCTTTGCCCGCGGCACGGCGCGCCTGGTGCTGGTGGTGCCGCCCGGCTTCGCCGCCGACCTCGGCGCCGGGCGGACCGCCACCGTCCAGGTGCTGCTCGACGGCTCCGATGCCAACACGGCGACGATCGCCCTCGCCTACGCCGAGGGGGTCGCCGCCGCCTTCGGGCAGCGCATCGTGCTGCACGGCGAACGCCTGACCCTGCCGCTCGTCGCTCAGTCGCGGGTCTGGTACAACGAGACGCTCGCCAGCCGCGACATGATCGTCCCGGGACTCGTGGCGGTGATCATGATGGTCATCGCGGCGATGCTCACCTCGCTCACCATCGCCCGCGAGTGGGAGCGCGGCACGATGGAGCAGCTGGTCTCGACGCCGGTCACCCGGCTCGAGGTCGTGCTCGGCAAGCTCCTCCCCTACCTCGCCATCGGGCTGATCGACGTCGCCGCGGTCTCGGTCCTCGGCGTCGTGCTCTTCGGCGTGCCGTTCCGCGGCAGCGCCCTGCTGCTCTTCCCGCTGTCGTTCCTCTTCCTCTGCGGCAGCCTCGGCCTGGGTCTCTTCATCTCCGCCGTCTCGCGTTCGCAGGTGCTCGCGACGCAGATCGCGCTCGTCGCCACCTTCCTGCCCGCCTTCCTGCTCTCGGGCTTCATGTTCGCCATCGAGAACATGCCGCCGGTGCTGCGAGCGATCTCCTACCTCGTCCCGGCGCGCTACTTCCTGGTGGTCACCCGCGGCATCTTCCTCAAGGGGGTCGGGATCCCGGTCCTGCGCTACCAGGCGCTGCTGATGCTCGGCTTCGCCGTCGTCGGCCTCGGCCTCGCGGTGCGCTCGTTCCGCAAGGAGCTCGACGCATGAGCGCCGCCCTCCGCCGCATCGGCTGGATGGTGAGGAAGGAGCTGCGCCAGGTCTTCCGCGACCCGCGCATGGCGCGGCTGGTCGTCGTCGCTCCGATCGTCCAGCTGCTGGTCTTCGGTTACGCCGTCTCGACCGACGTGCGGCACACCCCGACGATCGTTCTCGACCGCGACCAGAGCCGCGACAGCCGCGAGCTCGTCGAGGCGCTCACCGCCAGCGGCTACTTCGACGTCACTCTCACGGCCGAGCGCGACAGCGACCTGGCCTCCGCCCTCGAGCACGGCCGCGCGGCGGTGGCACTCGCCATACCACCGGGCTACTCCCGCGATCTCGCCTCCGGGCAGGCAACGGTGCAGCTGCTCTTCGACGGCACCAACTCCAACCAGGCGACGATCGCCAAGGGTCACGCCGAACGCATCGTGCAGGACGTCGCCCTCGCCCGCTCGCTCGCCGGCCGCGCGCCGCCGCTCGACGTGCGCTCGCGCGCCTGGTACAACCCCGACCTCGCCAGCCGCAACTACAACGTGCCGGCGGTCATCGGCCTGCTGCTCAGCCTCGTCTGTCAGCTGCTCACCGCCCTGGCGGTGGTGCGCGAACGCGAGATCGGCACCCTCGAGCAGCTCGCCGTGAGCCCCCTGCGCCCGATCGAGCTCATCCTGGGCAAGACCATTCCGTTCGCCCTCATCGCCCTGGTCGACCTCGTGCTGATCACCGGCATGGCACTGCTCTGGTTCCGCGTGCCGTTCCGGGGCAGCCCGTGGCTGCTCCTCGCCGCGACCCTGCTGTTCGTCGCCTGCGCGCTCGGCAACGGTCTGCTGATCTCGACCATCTCGAAAACGCAGCAGGAGGCGTTCCTCTCCGCCTTCCTCGCCTACATGCCGATGGTGCTGCTGTCGGGCTTCATGTTCCCGGTGGCGAGCATGCCGCGGCTCTTCCAGATCCTCACCCTCGCCAACCCGATGCGCCACTTCCTGGTGGTCGTGCGCGGCATCTTCCTCAAGGGCGTCGGTCTGCTCGATGTCCTGCCTGAGCTCGGCGCGCTGGCGCTCTTCGCCGCCATCGTCCTCGCCCTCGCGACCCGCCGCTTCCACCGCGGCGAGTAGCTGCCCCGCAGGGCATCCGCCGCCCATGTCCACTCTGGCTGGCGGAGGACGCCATCCAAAGGGAGGAGACGAATCGCCCCCTGCCCCGGTCCGGCCCGGATCCGGCCGGGGGGCGTCTCGACCTCTCCAGCGATCGGGAGGATCCGGCATGGCGAACCCCTGGGCAGCGTTTCGAGTTCTCGCGGCGACCCTGGCGCTGGGCGCGGCGGCGACCGCCGGACTCTCGGCCGGCAACGGTTTCCTCCCGGGCTGGAACCTCCCCGAGGGCTCGGACAGCCACTCGGTGGCGCTCGGCGACCTCGACGGCGACGGCGACGTCGACGCCTACGTCACCGAGTTCTACGCTCCCGACACACTCTGGCTGAACGACGGCTCCGGCCAGTTCGCGCGCAGCCCGCAGGTGTTCGACGCCGGCTACGGCAGCTGTGCGCTCCTCGGGACGCTCGACAGCAACGGCTCGCTCGACCTCTTCCTCGGCCGCCACCTGTCCACCAACCGGGTCTGGCTCAACGACGGCACGGGAGTCCTCACCGACACCAACCAGGCGATCGGCTCGACCTTCAGCCGCCGCGGCGGCGCTCTGGGGGACGTCGACGGCGACCTCGACCTCGACGCCTACGTGCCCACCGATTCGTCGAGCGGCGCCAACGAGCTCTACCTCAACAACGGTGCCGGCGTCTTCACCAACAGCGGGCAGGTCCTCGGCAGCTACTTCAGCCGCGCCGTCGCTCTGGGCAACGTCGACAACGACGGCGACCTCGACGCGATGATCGGCAACAACGGCGCCAACAAGCTGTGGAAGAACAACGGTGCGGGAATCTTCACCGACAGCGGCCAGACGGTCGGCACGCGCGGCACGTTCGACGTCGAGCTCGGCGATCTCGACGGCGACACCGACCTCGATGTCTGGTTCGCCAACGGCTCGACCTCCGGCGACCCCGACGAGGTCTGGTTGAACGACGGCCTCGGCAACTTCACCAACAGCGGCCAGCAGATCGGCAACGACTTCTCCTTCTCGGTCGTGCTCTTCAAGTGCGATGGGGACAACGATCTCGACGCTTTCGTCGGCAACAACACCGGGCAGCCGAATCGCCTCTATCTCAACAACGGATCCGGCGTCTTCAGCGACAGCGGCCAGGACCTGGGGATCGGCGGCGCGATCTCGGCCGCCGCGCGCGACCTCGACGGCGACCTCGACCTCGATCTCTTCCTCGCCAACAACACGCAACCGGAACAGGTCTTCCTCAACGACGGTTTCTGCCAGTTCACCTCGAGCGGGCAGATCCTCGGCAGCAACTCCGCGGAGGCGGTCGCGCTGGGCGATATCGACGGCGACGGCGATCGCGACGCCCTCGTCGGCAGCTACGGCGGCATCTCCCGGGTCTTCCGCAACGACGGACTGGGAGCCTTCACCGATGACGACCAGTGGCTGGGTGGCGGCTTCGGCGCGACCGTGACCGCCGTGCGCCTCGCCGACTTCGACGGCGATCACGACCTCGACGCCTGGATCGGGCTCGCCCTCGGCGCGCTGGTCGGCAACGACGACCCCGGCGACCGGCTGTGGCTGAACGACGGCAGCGGAGGTTTCACCGACAGCGGCCAGCTGCTCGGCAGCGAATACACGATGGATGCGGCGGTGGGCGACGTCGACGGTGACCTCGACCTCGACATCGTGGTGGCCAACTACACTTCGGCGTTCTCCCCCGGCACCAACCGCCTCTACCGCAACAACGGAACCGGCACCTTCACCCAGGACCCGCAGGCCCTGGGCACCGGCACCCACCGCGCGGTGGCGCTCGGCCGCCTCGATGGCGACGCCGACCTCGATCTGTTCGTCGGCGTCGCCGGCGGCCCGAGCAAGGTCTGGCGAAACGACGGCAGCGGCACCTTCACCGCCACGGTGCAGTCGTTGGGCAGCGCGACGACCTATGCCGTGGCTCTGGGCGACCTCGACAACGACGGCGACCTCGATGCCTGGCTCGGCAACAGCGGCGGCGACACGGTGTGGCTCAACAACGGCAACGCCCTCTTCGCCGACTCGGGGCAGCTCCTGGGCTCGGCCGACACGGTCGCCGTCCACCTCTTCGACGCCGACGGCGACGGCGATCTTGACGCCTGGGCGACTCACGGCGACGGCATCCCGCAGCCGTCGCAGGTCTGGCTCAACAACGGTGCCGGCGTCTTCAGCGACAGCGGCTGGGCGCTCGCCACCGTTCGTTCCGCCCAGAGCGCCATGGGCAACCTCGACCAGGACTGGGATCCGGACGTCCTGATCGTCTCGTTCGACGGCGACCACCAGGTCTGGCTGAACCAGCGCTCCGGACCGATCTTCAGCGACGGCTTCAACCTCGGCAACACCGCCGCCTGGTCGGCCGTCGTGCCCTGATCCGGGAGATTCAGCCGCCGCGCAGCGCTTTGCGCACGACCAGCTTGAGGCCGGACCAGACCGCGGTCACCGCGCAGACCTTGATGTCGACCCAGCCGAGCGGCAGCGCGAGCTCGCGGATCGTCTCCTCGGTGACCGTCGTCGGCACCTTGGCGGACTTCTTCGGCCAGGAGACCCACAGCGCCGCTTCCGGCTTGAGGATCCGCCGTAGTCGCGCGAGCTCCGCCTCGAGCTCTTCCCTCCGGGTGACGAAGAGGTGGACGATGTCGGTCGCCGGACCGGCTTCCGCAAGCAACTCGACGTTCGGCGGCAGGGGCGCCAGCCAGGTCGGATAGGCGGCCTCGGCTCCGATCGCAGCCAGTCTGCTGCCGTCGCGGATCCCCAGCTTCTTCGCCAAAGGGGTGCCGGAATAGCCCGTTGCCGACGGAGCCATCATCCGCTCCCGCCCCGGGAGTAGACGCCGGGATCGTGCAGCTGCATGAAGACCTCCGGCGCCGGCAGCGGGGTGAAGCCGTACTGCGCGTAGATGGCGTGGGCGTCGCGCGTGGCGAGCATCCAGCGGCGCAGCCCCTGGAGCTCCGGATGGGCGACGACGGCGTCCATCAGGAGCTTCGCGAGGCCCCTCCCGCGATGGGACTCGAGCACGAAGACGTCGGCGAGGTAGGCGAAGGTCGCGCGGTCGGTGACGACACGCGCGAAGCCGATCTGCCGAGAGCCCTCGTAGAGCCCGAAACAGAGCGAGTTGCGGATCGACCTTCGCACTGTTTCGACCGGGATGCCCTTCGCCCAGTAACTGTCGGTGAGGAATCCGTGGACGACCGCGACGTCGAGTCGCTCCGGGTCGCTGTCGACGACGATCGGAGCGCGCGCGGTCAACCGCCCACCTCTCCCCGCAGGCACGCCCCCGTGGCGAGGAAGTGGTTCATCCGCGCCTCCCACTCCCGCATGAACCGTAGGTAGAACTCGGCCGTGAATCCAGCGACGAAGCGGTCGCCCGCAGGGCCGAGGCTGGTGTGGGTGTAGGTGATCTCCGCCTCGCAGCCGCTCGCGACCGCTGCGAGCTGGATCGTGAGCCGGCAGGCGGTGACCCCTGGAGTGATCTTCACCATCTCGACGAAGCCGTTCGCCGGCTCGTGCCGCGTGACGTACCAGATGGCGTCGTGCGGCGCCTCTCCCGCAGCGCCCGATACCGGCGTCGTGAAAACGCAGTCGGGCTCGGCGACGCCGGAGTGGCTCCACACCGCGACCGGATCCCAGCCGTCGAGCCACTCGGCCTCCCGCACCGGACAGAGCAGCGGAAAGACCTCGGCGGGCGCGGCGACCAGCTTCTGCACGTAGGTATGGCGGGCGCGAGTCGGGGGCGCGATCTTCATGCCTCTATCCTCTCAGGTGTGCCCGGCCTGCCGCAGCAGCTGAACGTGCCCGCGCCCGCGCGGCCTCCACCTCCCGGTCGCGCGGCGGCGCTGCGGTCTTCAGCTCAGCCAGGAGCCGCTGCGCGGATTCGGCGATCTCCTCCACCGCCGCCTCGAAGGCCGCCTCGTTCGCCTTCGCGGGACGCTGGAAACCGCTGACCTTGCGCACGAACTGCAGCGCCGCGGCGCGCACCTCGCCGGCCGTCGCCGGCGGTTCGAAATTGAACAGCGTCTTGATGTTGCGGCACATGCGGTCGCCTCCGGCTGCGAAATCCGACGCTTCGGGATCAGCCCGGCGAGACGCCGAGCGTGAGCGGCTGGCCCGGCGTGGGCCAGAGCAGGCGCTCCGTCAGTCCGGACACGGCGAACGCCGCGCGCACTTCGGCGGCACCTTCGGAGAAATGCTCCCAGCCCTCGAAGTGCAGCGGCACGATCGCGGTGCGGGGCCACGCCCGGGCCAGCTCCAGCGCTTCGGCGGCGGTGAAGGTCAGCGGCAGCGGACCGGCCGGGGCGACCTTCGCCGCGCCGAGGTTGAGCACCGCCGCCGCGACCTCGAAGCGCCGCCCGACTTCCGCGACGCCTTCGAACCAGACGGTATCGCCCGAAAGGTAGAGGCACCGCCGTTCACTGCCCGGCAGCGTCAACGCGAACCCGATCACCGGTCCGCGGTCGCCGCCCGGCGGGCCATGGCGGGCCGGGGTGCCGGTGATCTGGATCTCGCCCCGGCCGGGCACGGCCAGATCGAGGCGCTCCCAGGGCTCGAGGGCGACCGCGCCTCCCCCCAGCCGGGCGGCGGCCGCGCCGGTCGTGAGGATCGTGCCGCAGCTCGCCAGCGCCTCTCTGCCGGCGCGATCGAGGTTGTCGAAATGGTGGTCGTGGCTGAGCAGGACGGCATCGACCGGCAGCAGGTCGGCGAGCGACAGCGCCGGGTCCTGCGTCTTGTGCAGGGTGTAGGCGGCGGTCGGGTAGTCGCTGCCCGCCGGATCGAACGTCGGATCGGTGAGCAGACGCACACCGCCGAACTCGATCAGCGCGGTCGGACCGCCGATGTAGGTGAGCTTCGCCGCGCCGCCGCCCATGCAACGACTCTAGAACTGCCTTCGCGGCAGCGCAATCCGGCGGCTCACCGCCGCGCCGCATCGATGGCAGCGTCGCCTGAGCCGGGCCGCTCGTCGTTCAGGGTTCTTGAAGGTCGGCGGCGCTGCCGAACCAGCCCCGGCGGTGCTCCTCTTCGAGACGCGCTTCGAGGTAGCCCCAGAGCGCCGGGCAGCCGGCGCGGATCGGCGCCGCCACGCGACCGAGGACGCGCTCGTGGGTGATGCCGTTCTCCCGCCAGCTCTGCCCGGCGTTCGCCAGATTGAGCAGCACCGGCATCGCGCGATCCACCGCGTGGGCGAAACGAGCCTCCGGCGACGCGGCGTCCTCGAACTCCTGCCACAGGTCGAGAAACGCCTCGCCCTGCGCCCCGGGCAGCAGACCGAAGATCCGCCGCGCGGCGGCCGACTCGGCCGCCTTGCGCTCCGCCCAGCCGCCCTCGACGTAGACCATGGTGTCGCCGGTGTCGATCTCGCCGACGTCGTGCACCAGCAGCATCCGGATCACGCGGTCGAGATCGATGCCCGGCTCCGCATGGTGAACGAGCGAAGCGGCAAACAGCGCGAGCTGCCAGCTGTGCTCGGCGGAGTTCTCGTAGCGCTCGAGACCGAGCGGGCGCGTCTTGCGCGTCACGCCCTTGAGCTTGTCGAGCTCGAGCACGAACTCGACGATCGAAGTCAGTCCGCTCGCCGCGGCGTCGCGCCCGGCACCTTCAGCCACCGCGCCCTCCGGTGGCCGCGGAGTCGGAGCGGAAGACGCACCACAGCGGCGTCCCGGCGAGGTCGCCCGCGCCGCGCTCGACGAAGCCGTTGCGCAGGTAGAACTCGCGGCTCTGCGGATTCGAGGTCTCGAGGTAGACGCCGGTCGACAGCGGGTCGCCAGCCGATCGGCGGCAGAAGGCGAGGAGGAGCGCCTTGCCGGAGCCCGACCCCTGCGCCTCCGGATGCACCCCGAGGACGCCGAGATAGTAGTGCGGTGCCGGCGGCTGATGCGCCTGCGCCAGCGCCTCGTAGGCGTGGAGGCGGCCGGCGAAGCCGGGCGTCTCCGCCTCGAATCGGGTCCATTCGCTGGCGAACGGCTCCGGCCAGGCCGGCCGCTCGGTGTCGTAGCCCATCGCCGCCCCGACGACTCTCTCCCCCTCCTTCAGCACCAGCGCCGGCATGCCGAGGGCGATGCGCAGGCGCAGGAGGAGGGTGAAGAACTGACGCGACGCGGTAGCGATGCCCTGCGGATGGGGGCGAAAGAAGTAGGCGACGAGCGGGTCGGCCGCGAAGGCGGCCTCGAGCGCGAGCGCCGCCGCCGCGACATCCGCCGGCGTGGCGTCGGCGATGCTCAGGCGCCGGTCCGGCGGCGGGCTAGACGACATCGGCCCCGGCATCCCGCAGCAGCTCGCGCAGCACCGACCGGTGGCAGCGGCTCTCGTCGGCGCAGTAGCAGCCGACCGAAAAGTCGGCGGTGTGCGAGAGCGCCGCGAGCAGCGCGATCGTCCGCGCAGTCTCCGGCGCCGCCATCTCGCGCCGGAAGCGGGTGACGAACTGTTTCCACTCTGCCGGCGTCGCCGCCGCCTGACCGAGCTGCATCGTCTCGACGCTGGGTGCGAGGTTCGGATACCAGACGTCGTACCAGTCCTGCGAGGCGAACTCCGCCTTCGGCACGCCGCGCGGCGGCCGCCGCACGGTGCCGACGCGGAGGCCCTCCCCCGCGGCTCTCGGACTGCCCAGTCTCACGATGCGCACCGCCATGGCCGGGGTCAGCCCTTGCCGCGTACGATGCCGAGCGCCTTGCCGGTGGCGCAGTCGATCCGCAGAAGCTGCCCGGCCCCGACCTCGTATCGCCCCTCGGGCACCGAGTAGTCTCCGTGCCCACCCTCTGAACGCTCGAGCACGAGCCGCAGCTCGGTGCGCGGATCGACCAGCGGGTTGCGGCAACCCTCGCCGGCACGCGGCGGACGCAGCGCGCCGTTCTCCTCGACGAGGAAAGCGACGGGCGTGTCGGTGGCGGGAACAAGCGCGGCAGACGGCCCGCCGCTGCTCGCGCAGCCGGCGGTGACGACCGGCGCAAGCCACAGGAGAGCCAGGAAGGGCAGGCGGTGCATTCGGACCGGCGGAGTCATGTCGAGTCCTCCTCGCTGGCGCGAATTTTACCCAAGGCCCGGCGAAATCGACGCCAGCCGCTCCCCCCGGCGCACCGACACCAACGAGCCCTCGGCGAGGAAGGCCGATCTCGGCGGTCCGGCGAGGGCGCCGGCGAACGGCGCGCCGTAGAGCGCCGCGACGTCGCACTCGAAGAGGTCTTCCGTCGCGGCGCTCACCCGCCACTGCGGATGCTCCACGCGGTACTCGACCGTCCCGCCGTCGCGCTGGCGCGCATAGCCCCAGTAGTGTTCGGTAATGAAGGTCGCCTCGGAATCCGGCGGCGGAAGGCTCGCCGCCGCGCCGGCCGTCACGCCGGCGCGGCACCAGCGGCCGGCAAACCGGCAGGCGTAGGTCACCCGGCGCGCCGCGTTCTCCGGCAGCTCCTCGATCTCGTGGCGCATCGGCAGGGCAACGTAGTTCTCGTTGTAAAGCGTTCGCGCCACCCAGGCGATGGCCGCGCGCGGCACCAGCTCCTTGACGAAGACGACGCCGCGCCGCCAGCCCTCCGGCCCGGCGCGACGAACGTAGAAACGCAGGTTGACCTCCTCGAAGTTCACATGCCCCGGGATCGCCAGTCCAAGAACCCGCGTGCGCAGGAAGCGGAAACCGACGATGCTGACGAGCGCGCTCCCCTGCCAGAGGTCGAGCTCCGTCCCGGCCGGAACGAGCGGCGCGAGCACCCCCGGATCGACCTCGTAGTTGAGCATCACCAGGTCGCGCCACTCGGCGGTGAGGAAGCGGCCGGGGGTCGCGACCGGGCTCAACGGCAGCGTCAGGAAGCGGCTGTTCGGATCGTCGCGGACCTCCGGGCGCGCGGGGTCGTCGATCTCGATCCTCATCGGGATCCTGCGGCTCTCGCCTGGCGCAGCTCCGGACAACGGCCCAGCAGGCGGGAAACGGGAGCCACGGCGCCGAAAATCAGCCGCTGCACCCAGGGCGGCGGGCTCGTCACCCGGATCTCTTCGCGGAAGTAGGGCATCAGCAGGGCGAGATCGAGCAGTCCGGGGACGCCGTCGGCGTTCACCTGACCGCGCGCCGCCAGCGCGAAGACCGTTTCGAAGAACGACTGCGTCCGCAGAGCGGGCCGCACCTGCCAGCTCACCCGGGCTGGTTCCGGTCCGGGATTCCACATCGCGTGCAGCGCCCCCGCCGGCACCACCAAGCTGTCCCCGGCGACGAGATCGCGTCCGACGCTGTCCACCTCCGCCCGCATCCGCCCCTCGAGAAGGACGAACTGCTCTTCCTGCAGAGGATGGAAATGGAGTGGCGGCGCCGCACTGCCCGCCGGATATCCCGCTTCCATCTCGAGCAGCTCGCCCCCCGTCTGCCCTGCGGAACGCAGGATCCAGAGCGTCATGCCGGTCACCGGATTGGTGAGCCGGAGCGCGTCGCCAGGCTGGGAGTTCCTGCCCACGACGGTCATGCACCCTCGCTGGCGGTGAGCAAGCGCGCGGGCAGGTCGTCCGGGATGCCGGGCTGCGCGCTCACGGTCCTGCTCGCCGGCTCCGCAGGTTCGGGCGCCTACTTGCCGACAAGCGCGTGCTCCCGCCAGAGCTCGTCGATCGCCGCGTCGCTCTTCGGTCCGCCGTCGAGAATCTCGAACTGCAGGGTGGAGACGTTTTCCGCCGTCAACTCGAAGCGGGTGCCGTCGGCGAGGGTCAGCGCGACCTTCCCCGCTGCGACCTGCACCTCGCCGACTTTCCAGCTCTCCGGCAGATCGATCTTCAGTTTGACCCATCCGGTCTCTCCCGGCTCGAGGCTCTGCTCGAGGAGGAGGAACTGCCCGAGCAGAGGAGTCACCGGATCGCGCCGGACGCTCGCCCGGATGCTGTCCGTGCGCCAGACGAAACCGTCCGCCGGGGCTGCGGCGCTGGCCGTCAGAATGGCGAGGAGCAGGCAGGCGAGAGCACCCTTCCTCACCTGCCCTCCCGCCGCAGCGCCGGACCGCGACGTCGAGCCGGTCAGGGGGTGGGCGAGGCTTTCCATGCGGCAGAGCCTATCCCGGGCGACGACTCCTGCATCTCGCGCAGGGCCGTCTCGAGCAGGGGTCGCACAACCTGCGGTGGAAGCCGCGCCAGCTCCGCCAGCGTGCGCTCCCTCCCCAGCCGCTGCGCGATGCGGTAGCCGAGGGCGTAGCCGGAGCGCGCCGGAATGTCGGCCGCGCCGCCGAGCAGGTAGCGAGCGTAGTCCTCCGGCCGCTCACTGTCGAGCCGCGACAACACCTCGGCCACGAGGGTGGGGAGTGCCGCGTTCACCGCCGGGAGATCCGGCAGGCAGCAGATCTTCTCCTCGGCCAGGCCCGGGTTGAGCTCGCGGCTGACGTAGGTCGCGAGGCCCTCCTTCCACACCGCCCAATAGAGCGTCTCCGGGGCGGCCGGAACGACCGCATCGTGGTGGACATGGAACAGCTCGTGGACGACGAGCGGCGAAAGGCGTTCGCCGTGGATCTGCGCGATGACGTCGAGGCCGAAGAGCAGCGCCGTCTGGCCGCCGACCCCGCGCGTCGCGCCGTCGAACGCCCCGGCCGCGAAGAGGAAGTAGACCGGCGTCGTGCAGCGGAAGTCCGGGAACGACTGGCGAAACAGCGTCAGCTGACGCGGCAGTTCGGCGGCGAGCTGGCCGGCAAGCGAGCGCACCGTCGCCTCGACCGGCCGCATGCCGGCGAGCGCTCGCGGTACGAGCTCCGCCGGTGCGATCGGGAGGCCCCGCAGCACGCCGTCGTAGACCTCCGCATGCGGCCGGCGCAGCATCTGTTCGAAGAGGCGGACCTGCTCGTCCGCAGGAGCCTCGCGCGCCGCCTGCCAAAAAGCCCAGAAGTCGGGCATCAGATCGGAGACGCGGCAGTCTCCGGCGAGCGCGGGCGTCTGCGCCGCCGCTTCCGCCGCCGTCGTCCCCGCTCCGTCCGCGCGCGCGCCGGCTTCGAGTCGAGTCGAGGGGCCGGCGAGCAGGGCGAGCAGCAGCGTCTCGGTCACGACCCGAGTGCGGGTGGGCATGCAGGAGTCCTCCAGGTCAGAAGGCGAATCTAGCGCACTCCTGCCGTTTCCCCTCCCGCCTTCTCACTCCGCTTCGAGCGGCCGGGCCGGCGTCGGACGCACGCGGCGCAGGTACCGGTAGGCGACCTCGGCGAGCATGAGCACGACGATCAGGACGAGCGTCCCCTTGAAGGCGCGATCGCTCCTCGCGGCGACGAAGACGGGGCCATCGCAGACAATCCACACCATCGCCGCGCAGGTGACCAGGCTCAGCCCCTGCTGCGTGCGCCGCAGCCCTGCCGGCCAGCGGCCCTTCACCAGGACGGCGAGGAAGATCGGCACGTTGAGCAGCAGGAGCAGCAGGAGCGCCGGCGCCAGGCGCTCCCGGAAGTCCGCGGTATAGGTGAGCGCCTCGTAGGCCGCCGGTGCGGCGCGGCCGGCGAAGAAGAAGTCCAGCACCCAGCGCGGATCGAGGAGCACGTAGACCCCGGACAGGATGCCGACGATCGCCAGCCCGAGGCCGGCGCGACTGCCTTGAATGCGGTCCGCCGCTTTGGGTTTCCATTCCGCCGTCGCCTGCTTGCGCCGGCGGCTCCAGGCGGAAAGACCGAAGCCCAGGACCAGGATGCCCGGCCACCAGGGCGACACGAGCACCGTCGCTCCCCACCAGTGGCCGAGCGCGGAGAGCAGCTCCGTGCCGGCGGCGACCGGCTGCAGGACCTGCTGCCAGAAGCCGAGGCACCAGATCAGCACCAGGCCGACGACCGTCGCGCGCAGGAACTTCGGCCCGTCGGCAGGATCGATGACGGTCAACGTCGGGCGGTAGCGCGCGGCGACCTCCGCCGGCAGGCCGAAGGCCCGCACCAGCTCGGTGGCCATGGCCGCGTCGGCCTCGCGGTCCGCGGCCTCCGCCTTGCCCGCGAGCTCCTCGTGCAGCAAGGCGCGCAGCTCGAACGCCACGTCGTTGCGCTGCTTCCGCGGCAGCTGCACGGCCACCTCGGCGACGTACGACTCGATCACCTCGTTCGCATTCACTGTCCGTCTCCTTTCAGGAGTCCAGCCATCGCTTCGTTCAGGCTCTGCCAGCACTCGGTGAGCCGCTTGAGCAACTTCCGGCCGTCGGCGTTCAGGGAGTAGTAGCGGCGCGGCGGCCCCTCTTCGATCTTCCATTCGCTCTTCAGCAGCCCCTGCGTCTCCAGGCGGCGCAACAGCGGATAGAGCGTCCCCTCCTCGATCGCCATGCCCTGCCCCGCCAGCGCCTGGCGCAGCTCGTAGCCGTAGCGCGGGCTGCGCAGCTGAGATAGCGCCGCCAGCACCACCACCCCGCGTCGCAGCTCGAGCTCCAACTTGCCGAAAGCGTCTTCGTCGCCCATGCGCTGCACAGTACTGTGTTTCACACAGTATGTCAAGCGGCAGCGCTTCGCTAGAGTTGCCGCCCCCAAGGAGGGAGATCCTGATGAAACTTTCCGTTCCGAAGCTCACCCCTGTCGCCCTGCTGCTGTGCACCGGTCTGGTACTCGCCTCGTCGGCGCAGGCCGGCAAGATGGGTTATCCCTCGCCCGATCACGCCAGCTTCTTCGTCGACCTGCCGGACGGCTGGGAGGTCACGCCGGGCGAAGAGGTCGGCGATTTCGTCGACGTCAACAGCGACAGCGGCGTCTACCTGGCGTTCCGGACGATCGAAGGCAGCGAGAGCGCCATGCAGGAGGCGATCGAGGACTCGGTCGCCTACCTCAAGGAGAACTACAAGGGCGTCGACGTCGGCGAGCCGAAGGACGTCACGCAGGCCGGGCTCACCGGCTTCCTGATGGACGGCACGGGCAAGGACGAGGACGGCACGGACATCGTCTTCCGCATGGCCTGGCTGGCGTTGAACGACGGCCACATCGGCGAGATCTGGTTCGCCGCTCCGGCGGACGACAAGGCCGGCATCGCCGCCGCCGCGAAGGCCCTCAACTCCTTCCGCGCGCCGTAGCACCGGCGAGAACACCTCCCCCGCTCCGGGAGCGCGACGCCACGTCGCGGCCGAAGCGGGGGAGCTGCAGTTCAGCCGACGTCGAAGCGATCCAGATTCATCACCTTGCTCCAGGCGGCGACGAAGTCGCGCACGAACTTCTCCTGCGCGTCGCTCTGCGCATAGACCTCGGCCAGCGCACGCAGCTGCGAGTTGGAGCCGAAGACCAGGTCGACGCGCGT
>CAZQTL010000081.1:0-16788 GCA_964595975.1 uncultured Thermoanaerobaculia bacterium
TGCGAGAAGGGGGCGCGACCGTGAGGCCAAGCGTGGCGAACCGAGCGCCCCCTTCGCGCAGCGGCGACGCCTCCGGCCGTACCACACGAAAGCGCGCCCAACGAAAACGGCCGGCGAATTCGCCGGCCGTCGGGTGAGGCGATGGAGCCAGGAAGGAGTCAGGGCGCTTCGTTGCGGATCGTGAAGTAGCGCTCGCCGACGATGCTGGTGCCGCCGAAGATGTCGGTGGCGACCGCCTGCACGTGGTGCAGTCCGTCGGAGGTCAGCCCGGTGTCGAGGAAGAAGATCCAGCCCGGCGCCGCGCTGTCGGGATAGCCCGGATAGACCGAGCTCACGTCCGGCCGCAACGAGCCGTAGAAGGCATCGCCGACCCAGGTCCCGTCGAGCCAGATCTGCACCGACGAGATGCCTTCCGCGTCGAGCGTCCAGCCGTCGATCTGGGTGACGCCGTCGATGATCTCGCCGTTGGCCGGGTGGTCGATGAAGCCGAAGGAGCCTTCGTTGCCGGTGTTTTCGTCGCAGAAGAAGGAGACCGGGATCTCGGCGATATTCGCCACGTTGCCGGCGTAGTCGCCGGCCCGGATCGTCAGCTCGTGGAACCCCTGCGAGTAGCCGACGGCCGAAATCAGCCAGCCGACGTCGAGCACGAACCGGTAGCGCGCGTGCGGCGAGTTGGCGATCGTCGGGAAGACGTGCTCGACGTCGAGGCTCTGCAGACCGTAGCAGTTGGTCAGGCCACCCCAGTAGGGATCGTTGAAGCAGCTGATGACCGTGTTGGCGTACAGACCGCCGTTGATCAACAGTTCGACGTACTTGACGCCGGTATCGCCGCTCTCGATGCCGACATCGAGCGCCCAGCCGCTGACCACGCTCAACCGCGGCGTCGGGTTGTCGAGATCGCAGGTGCCGTAGAGCTCGGCGCTCGCGTTCGGGAACGTGATCGCGCCGAACGGCGGCAGATTGGCGGTGTTGTTGTTGATCTGGATGGTGATCGTATTGAGCCAGCTCTGCTCGCCGCTGTTGCTGGTGACGCGGGCCGAGATCTGGTGCAGGTCGTTCGAATACAGGGTCGAGTCGAGGAAGAAGCCGAACCCTGCCAGTGCGCCGTCGGGGTAACCCGGGAAGATCAGCTCGACGTCGGGCCGGTTGCGGCCGTAGTCCGTCAGCCCGGCGATCGCGCCGTCGACGTAGAACTCGACGCGCTCGACGCCGTCATCGTCCAGCGCCCAGCCGGTGATCGGCAGGAGCCCGCCGCCGGCGTTCTGGTTCTGGGTGCCGTGGATCCCCTCGAGAAAGCCGAACGGGGCGGCCGCAAAGGCGGGAAGGCCGGCGAATGACAGAGTCAAGCCCAAGAGAAAGCAGAGTTTGCGCCGCATCTTCGGTTCTCCTTCGTCTGAACTCCGCGTAGTGTGAGCGGGAATCGCCGGAAAGTCAAGTGAATGCAGCACATAGGGCTTCCAGAGTGAAAAACCGCACAGTCGGAGAGGGCCTCCGGCGGCCCGCCGAAACGCACAACTGCTTGTGCAGTCAAGCACAATCGGCTGTGCAGAGGTAACCTTCGCCAAATGACGCCGTCCGCCGAGCCCGCGATCGACCCGCCGGGAGCCCGCCCGGCAGCCCTCTGGTTCCGGATGCTCCTCGTCGCCTGGACCCTGGTCGCGCTGGTCCGGGTGGTGCCCTACCTGGCGACCAGCGGCGGAGATTTCGAGAACCTGCATCGCGGAGCGGCGGCCCTGGCGAGGGGCGAGAGCGCCTTCGCGCGAGCGGAGCTCGACTATCCCCCGCTGGTGCCGGTGCTGCTCGCGCCGCTGGGGCTCCTTTCGCTCGACACGGCCCGGGTCGTCTGGCTCGCACTCTCGCTCGCCGCCCTGCTCGCCGCGTTGGAGGCGATCTGGCGGCTTGCTGGCCGGGATCTCGCCGCGAGCGCGGCGGTCGCCGTCGTGCTGGCATTCGACGGCACGGCGATTCCGAATCTGGCGCTCGGCCAGGTGAATCCGCTCCTGCTCGTGCTGATCGCCGTCGCCCTGCTCGCCCACCGCGCACGACCGGCGGGCGCGGGAGCGCTGGTCGGCCTGGCGGCGGCGCTGAAGATCTGGCCGGGACTGCTGCTGCTGTCCTGGCTGCCGGCCGCGCCCGCTGCGCGCCGCCTGGCCGGACGCAGCGCCCTCCTTGCAGGCGCTCTCCTCGTCGCGTTGCCGCTCGGGCTCCTCGTCCTGGCAACCCCGCCCCCGCACCTTCCGGTCGCTCACGGCTACTGGCTCGGCACGCCAGCGGTGCTGAACTTCTCCGCTCCCGCCGCCGTGCTGCGCGCCTCCTACGGCTGGCGCCCGGGAGAGGAGCTTCCGCGCGACTGGGTGGACGGCGTCAACTCGAACTGGCGCCTCGCCCCGGAGCGGCAGCGGCTCTCCGTCGCCGTCGCGCTCGGCCTGCTCGCCGCCGGGCTGACCGCGCTGTTCCTGCGTGTGCGCCGCAACGGACGAGCTCCGAGCGGACCCGGGCTCGCCGGCGCGCTCGTCGCGCTCGCCCTGGTCGCGGCGCCGATCGCCTGGTACCACTACCAACTCCTGCAACTGCCGGCCTTCGTTCTGGCGCTCGCCGGCGCTCTGCGGCGCGGGCGCTGGGCGACGGTGTGCGCGCTCGGCGCGACTCTCCTCGTCCTCACCCGGCACGAGCTCGTCGCGGCGGCACTCCGCGCCGTCGCGCCGCTGCCGGAGAACGCCCTCTACCTCACCGGGGTCGTTCTGCCGCTCGTCGGCGCGGCCTGGTTCCTCGTGCAGCTGGCGGCGCTCGGCCCCGGACCGCAGCCGGCGCCGGGCGACGCCGACTAGATTTCCGGCAGGCGGTCGCGGCGCGGCAGCGAGATTCCGCGCCCGGCGAGGCTGCGCCGCAGGCGACAGATCAGCGAGTCGATGGCGGCCACACCGGGTGCGCCGTCGAATCCGGCGGCAATCTCGCGGCTGGTCCAGCCCTCGAGAAGCGCCAGACGGGCGATGCGCTCGGTGGTGGCATCGGCGCGCCGGCCGAGGGCCTGGCGGCACAGGATGAGGAACTCGCGGCGCCGTTCGCGGGCGAGCAGCCGGTCTTCCGGGCCATGCGTCTCGTCGCCGGCGACCGGCGGCGCGCAGCGCTCCTCCACCCAGGCTACACGGTGACCGCCGCAGCGTTTCGCCGCCAGCGCCTCGCGGCGGGCGTCGACGACGACGCTCACCGCGACGCGCTGCAGGTACGTCACGAGCTGACCTTCGCTCTCGCCGCGAAAGCCGCGCCGGCGGCCGCCATCGCCGAGCAGGCGGCAATAGACCTCCTGCACCAGGTCCTCCACGCGCTCGCTGTGCCCGCCGATGTGGCGCGCGTCCCCCTGGCGCAGCAGCGCGCGGCGCACGGCGGTGACGAGTCGGGCGTGGAATCGCGCGACGAACTCCCGCCAGGCGCGCTCGCAGTTGCCGGCGGCGCAGACACGGAAGAGCTCGGCCGAAGGCAGCGCCGGCGCGGGCGACGCCGTCTGCGAGGCGTGAGGCGGGGTTGGCGAAATGAGTCTGGACATTTTCCGCTCCTTGAGGTTGTGGAGCGGAGGCGGCGGAAAAACAAAGGGCCGAGCGCGCGCGAGCGGCTCGGCCATCCAGGAACAGCTGAATTCTACTCCCTCTCTGCGAGGGCTTCAAGCCGGCTCAGGGCGGGCAGAGCTCTTCGGCGATGCGGGCAGCATTGAAGCCGACCGCGAACCTGTCGGCGGCGCTGTGCAGCGGCAGAACGAAGCTCTGCAGGGGAAACTCCTGCAGCGGCGGCGGGTCGATCGGAATGTTGCACAGCGGCACGACCCGGTTCTCGACATCGACGACCCCGAAGAGCGTCGCCACCGGCAGCTGTGGGCCGCCGACCGGGATCCGCGTCACCACTTCGGTCGCCGGCGTGATCTCCGTCCACTCGCCCGACGAAGCGTCTTCGTCGACCGTCGTCAGGCGGATGAACTGGCACGGATCGACGGCGGTCGAGCGCTCGCCGCAGGCCACTCCCGCGGCGGTCGCCAGGCCCGGTTCTGCCCAGACCACGAGGTCGGTGCCCCCCGAGAAGGCGCCGCCGTGGAGGAAACGGGCGCGATACCGCGTGCCGAGAGGGGCGCGGGCGTCGTCGCCCGAATGCCCGATCCAGCCGCCGTAGAAGGTCGCCGGCTCCCCTTCGAACCGGCTCGCATCCGCGACGATGGAGACGGCCTCGTTGCCGGCCGCCAGATTCTGCTCCGCGTCGACGAGGAAGAAGTCGCCCAGCAGCAGGTTCTCGTCACTGGCAACCCCGGTGCCGCTGCCTCCGGCCTCGAAGTAGCCGTTGCTCGACGGGTAGCGGATCGTCGGCGAACAGCGGCGGGTCACGTCGATCGTCACGTAGCCCAGAGCCTTGTCAGCACCTCCGCGGCCGCTGCCGGAGCAGTGATTCAACACGTCGGGCTGGCCGGTATGCTGGCGACGCAGCGCGGAGAGGGCGGCGGCGTCGAGGTCAGGCAGGGTCACCGGATCGGTGCAGCCGGGAAAGGCTGCGCCGCCGGTCGCCGGCAGGTTGCCGGCGAACAGGTCGCGCAGGTTCATCGTTTGCACGTCGTTGCCGGCGAGCACCAGGTCGAAGGCGAGCGTCGGCACGCCCCAGTCCGTCCACAGGACGACGTGCGCGAGCGTTGCGTGGTCGCCGGCGTTGGTCACCGCGATCAGCGTCGTCGCCCGGTCGGCGCCGGAGAGATCGACCTCGAAATACGGCACCAGCAGAGTCGCGGCGGGCGCCGGCCCGCTGACGCAGGCCGGAGGAGAGGGTTCTGCCGCGCCCCGTCCCGCGAGAGTCAGGAGGAGGAGAAGTCCACTTGCCAAGATCCTGCGCGGCAGGTCTCCCGGAGCGAACATCGCGCACTCCTTACAAAGCGGGAGCCGGGCAGAGCTCGTCACCCGTGCGATGGGCGTTGAGGCCGACGCTGAATCGTCCGGAGGCGCTCGAAACCGGCATCACCCACAGCTGCAGCGGCGTCTCGCCGAACGGCTCGAAGACGCAGCCGAGCTGAATGGCGTTCTCGAGGTCGACGAATCCGAAGGGGGCGGTCACCGGCACCTCGGTGCTGCCGACCGTCAGACGGGCGGCGAGCTCGGAGACTACGAAGTGCAGCTCCGGATCGTCGCCGTTGGCCGCCTCGTCGAAGGCCGTCGTGCGCAGGAACTGGCAGGGATTGACGAAGTTCGGTCGCTCCCCGCAGGTGACCGCCTGCGGCGTCGGCGAATCGGGCTCGGCCCAGACGATCAGGTCGGTGCCGCCCGAGAAGGCGCCGCCGTTCAGATAGCGCGAGCGGTAGCGGGTGCCGAGCGGCGCGCGCTCGTCGTAGCCCTGGTGACCGTTCCAGGCGCCGTAGAACGTGGCGGGATAATCGGCGAAGCGCGCCGCGTCGGCGACGATGGCCACCGCCTCGTTCCCCTGGGCGTAGTTCTCCGCCGTATCGACGTAGAAGAAATCGCCCACCAGGACGTTGGCGTTGCTGGCGACGCCGGTGCCGCCGGCGACGAAGTACCCTGCATGCCCGGGGTAGGTGACCGTGTCGGAACACTGCTGCGCGGCATCGATGGTGACGTAGCCGGTGGCGACGTTGTCGCCCGCCCGCCCGCTGCCGGAGCACAGGCCGAGCTCGTCAGGCTGTCCGGTGTGCTGCTTGCGCAGCGCCGCGAGGGCGATGGAGTCGAGCGCGGGCAGCGTCAGGGGATTCGTGCAGCCGGTGAACGAACCGCCGCCGGTGTTCGGCAGGACGCCAGCGAAGATGTCGCGCAGGTTGACCGACTGCACGTCGTTGGCGGCAAGGTAGATATCGAAGGTCAGCGTCGGCACGCCCCAGTCGGTCCACAGAACGACGTGCGCCAGCGTCGAGTCGGTGCCGGCGTTGGTCACGGCGAAAAGCGTGGTCTGGTGATCGGCCGAGGTCAGATCGACCTCGAAATAGGGGACGAGAAGCGTCGCCGCCGGTACCGCGCCGCTGCTACAGCTGGCGGGCGCGATGCCCGCGTGGGCAGTCGCTGTCAGCCCGGCGGCCAGGACTCCCATCAGAACCATTCGCTTCGATCGTCGCATCGCTTCCTCCATGAGTTCACTGCGTCACCCGGATGTCGGCGAGACCGCAGGATTCTGCCGCTACTTTTGCACCCCGCGCGGGGCGAGGCAAGGGTAGTTGTCACGGAGGCCGGCGACCGCCCGGACAAGGCAAAGCCGCGTCCGGAAATCTGAACGCGGCGTCTGGAAGCGAGGAGAGAGAGACTGGGGTGTTGCGGGGCGAGGACCGCGGCTGCGTCAGCGCAGCTTCTCTTCGACGAACTCGACGTGCTGGCGCACCTTCGGGTCGTACTTCTTCATCCGCAGCTTTTCGCTGGAGGCCTTCTTGTTCTTCGTCGTGGTGTAGAAGTAACCCGTTCCGGCCGAAGAAACCAGTTTGATCTTGTCGCGCATCTTGCAACTCCCCTTCCGACTTCCGATGTCGAACTTAGAACTGGCGGGGCCGACGGGACTCGAACCCGCGACCTCCTGCGTGACAGGCAGGCGTTCTAACCAGCTGAACTACGACCCCGCGATGAACCCTTCTGATGATCCCTGCTGCTCGGCGCCCTCCCCGAATGGTGGGAGGTGAGGGGCTCGAACCCACGACACCCTGCGTGTAAGGCAGGTGCTCTACCGCTGAGCTAACCTCCCTCGACCGAGCCGATGCATTCTATGGAACCGCCGGCCTCGGAGTCAACGCCGGGGAGGCGACGCTTCGAGAGAAGCCAGCGCTCGCTGCAGCTCTTCGCGCCCGGGAGCGAGTGCCACGGCGCGCTCGAAGGCGCGCCGGGCCGCGGTTCGATCGCCCAGACAGAGCTCAGCCGCGCCCAGCGCCGCCCAGGAGCCCGCCCGGGCCTCGTCGCGGCGCGCGGCTTCGGCGAAGTCGGCGGCGGCGCCGCGGCAATCCCCCTGCTCGATCCGCGTGCGGCCGCGGAAGAGCCGCAGCGGAACGTTCGCCGGCACCCCCGCGACCGCCGCATCGAGCAGCGCACGGGCGCGGTCGATCCGGCCGCGCTCGCGCCAGGCGGCAGCGCGCGCGACCACCAGCTCGTCACCCGCCGGCAGGCCGCGGAGGAACGCCTCCACCAGCAGGCGATCCGCGCGCGCGACGTCGCGATCCGCCTCGAAGAGCAGATTCGAGAGATTCCACCTCGCCGCAGCATCGCCCGGTTCCTGCTCGAGCGCCTGCTCGTAGCAGCGCTCGGCCTCCGCCTTGCGTCCCAGGCCTTCGAGGATCTGCGCCTCGTTGCTGAACGAAGCGGCGGTGCGCGTGCCGTGGGGTCGCTTGCCGCCTTCTCGCTCCTTGCCGGCACTCAGGTAACCCAGGGCCTGGAGCTTGCGAAGGTCTTCTTCGTTGGTCGTCGCCTGTGCAGTCTGCGAGCTCGCGCCGTTGTCGGGCACCGGCGCCCTTTGCGGCTGGGAAACCTGAATACCACCCTCTTTGGAGGATGGTTCCGGCGCTCGCGGATGCGGGGTCGGCGACAAAGCAGGACCAGGAGCCGGCCCCGCATCCGCGAGTGCCGGAGCCATCCCGGGCGCAGAAGGAAGTTCTACGAGGGACAGGAGCGTCGAAGCGACCTGCGCGATTCCTCCATGGCCCGAATGCCCTGGCCGAGCGGGAATCCCCGGCCCGGCGAGCAGATAGATCCCCTCGTCGCGATGCCACTTCGCCGCCGTCGCGCCGGCAGTGCTCGACAACCCGGCCGGCCGGCCCTCGCCCCACTGGAAGCCGTGGTCGGAGGCGATCATCAGCACCGCGCCGGACTTCGCGGCGATCTCGGCGAGCTCGCCGATCACTCCGTCGACGAGCTCGAAGTAGCGCTCCGGCACCTGGCCGAAGCGCGCGGCGTCCGCCGCGGGGACGCCGGCGAGCGGCGGCGCGACGTACGGCGCGAACAGATGGCCGATGGTGTCGGTACCCTCGAAATAGGCGACGGCGAGCGGCGTCGGATGGCGCGTCAGCCAATCGACCGTCAGGCGCCGCACGATCTCGGTCTGCACCAGCACCTGCCGCAGACCCGGGATCTTCTCGGCGAAGGGATCGGTCGACGAGACGGCGGCGGCGAGCTCCTCGCTCCCGAGACCGGGCAGGAGCCGCTGCATCGCCTCGAGGTCGACACTCGCGGTCGCTTCCTGGCGCAGCCTCTCCGCCCAAGGAGCCTCGCTTGCCGGCGTCAGGGCGTGCTCGACCGGGCTGCGGGCGGACAGGAACACATTGCTTGCCAGCAGGCCATTCGTCTCGTCGGCCGGAAACGTCGCCCACAGACCCACGACCGCCACGGCCCGTCCCGCTCCGGAAGAGATGTTCCATACCGCCGGTACCCGCCGCTCGTCGCTGGTGATCGGCTCCCGCCTTCCCGTGGCAGGGTTGAAACGCACGAAGTCGAGGATCCGGTGCTCGAGCGGCGACCGCCCGGTCATCATCGTCGTCCACAGGAGCGGGGAGAGCGGCGGCTGTTCGGTCTCGAGCACTCCCCCGCTTCCTTCTCGCTCGAGCCGCGCCAGGTTGGGCAGCCGCCCGGCCGCCATCAGCGGTTCGAGGAAGCGCCAGTCGGCGCCGTCGAGACCGACGAAGAGGACCGAGCGCGACGCCGCGTGCCCTCCGACCGGGGCGGTCCCGGAGGGCGCGGTTTGGCGGCGGCAGCCGGCGAGGAGGTTCGCGAGGCACAGCAAAAGGGCCCCCGCGAGGGGGCCCTTGAATCGACGCCGACGGCTATCGCCGGTCAAAAGCTCAGCCGGACTCCCACCCGCGCCGTGGTCGGCGGTGTGCGCAGGATCGCCTTGCCGTAGCCGGGATTGACCGGCGTCGGCGAGGGGTTGTCGGCCTCCTGGAAGCCCCAACGTTGGTCGACGAGGATGGGCCTTTGGGCGTCGAGGATGTTGAAGATGTCGAGCAGGAAGTTGAACGTCACCGGCCCCACTTCGAGCGGATAGCCGAGGTGGATGTCCGCCTCGTAGATGTCGGGCGCGCGCCCTTCGGCTCCCCGCTTGTCGAGGAAGAACTCGTAGCGGTTGTAGCCGTCCGAGAAGCCGTACTTGGTGAGCGGCGTGCCGGTGCGGTAGTAGCCCGAGAAACCGATGGACAACCGGAAGTCGGTCACGTAGTAGCCGGAGAACTTGAACTGGTGCCGGCGGTCGTTCGACAGCGGTCCGTCGTTGGTGATGCGGTCGAAGTTGCGACCGTCGGTGAAGAAGTCGTAGTAGTCGTAGGCCGCCGAGATGTTGGGGTCGGCGCCGACGTTGGTGAACGGCGCGTACTCGCCGTCGTAGTTGCCGTCGAGCTTCGAATAGACGTAGGACACCAGGCCCTGCCAGTTGCTCGAGAAGCGCTTGTGAACGTCGAGCTGCAGGCCCTTGTAGGTGCGCTTCGCCTCGGGCGCCGGGTAGGTCGTCGAGACGTCGTAGGTGTAGATACGCTTCATGATGCCTTCGCCGGGGTTGCCGATGCAGTAGTCGTAGGCATCGCTGCAGACGAAGTCCTCGATCACCCGCCCGTAGTCGCGATAGATCAGACGCGCGCCGACGGCGACGTCCGGCATCAGCTCGCGCTCGTAGCCGAGCAGGAACTCGTTGAGATACTGGTTCTTGATGTTCGGGTCGGCCTCCTCGGTGTAGCCGCCGAGGATCACCGAGCCACGCCCGAGGTCGGCCTCGGCGGCGGCGTCGGGCGCGGTCGAGAACGGGTCGTAGTTGAAGATGCGCGCCTGACGCTCCTGGGCGAACGAGCGGATGACGAGGTCCATCGGAATCTGCTCGTAGTACTGGCCGAAGGAGCCGTAGAGCTTGGAGTGCCCCTCCGCGCCGGGCGCCCAGGTGAAGCCGATGCGCGGCGCGTAGTCGTCCTTGAGGTCGATGACCCGGCGTCCGAACCGGTCGTAGATCTCCTGCCGGTCCCAGCGGACGCCGAGATTGAGCCCGAAGGCGGGAGTGATCTGCCAGCGGTCCTGCAGGTAGACCGCGGTGTTGTCGTGCTTGACCGGGGCGACCAGCGCCGAGGTCGGAGCGTCTTCGATCGTCGCCAGCGGCGTCGTCCAGTAGAAGTGGCTGTAGATCGCCGGGCCGCCGGCGGGATTCTCGAGGATGTCGACCCGCTGTCCGCCGGACATCCGCTTCAGCACGTCGGCCTTCTCTTCCTCGAACTCGAAGCCGAACTTGAGGTCGTGGCGGTCGAGGTACTTGGCGATCGAGCCGCCCCAGGCGTCGCGCGTGAAGGACTTCTCCTGGATGAGGCCGAAACCGCCGGTCTGGAAGGAGTCGTTCGCCGAATCGCGGAATTCGATGATGTCGCCGGCAGCCGACGCCGGGCCGATCGAGTTCTCCTCCTCGTGGCGCGAGATCTGGGCCGACAGCACCCAGGAACCGCCGAGGATGCCGTCGTAGCGCAGCGCGTAGTCCTGGCCGCCGAACTCCTGCTGGCCGAGGTAGGTCAGCGGCTCGCCGTTCAGCTTGTGGTCGTTGTCGTTGATCGCGCCGGCGTCGTCGCGCGGGTCCTGGAAGAAGGTACCGACGAGCGACTGCCCGGCAGTGATGTTGAAGGTCAGCTTGCCCGAGGCGAGGTCACGGTCGCTGGTCGATTCGACGATCTGCCCGGCTGCCGGACCGGCCGGCAGGATGGTGTTGGTGGTGTTCGACACCTGGTCATAGGCGGCGAAGAACCAGAGCCGGTCCTTGACGATGTAGCCCCCGAGGTCGGCGCCGAAGTCCTGGCGGGTGAAGCCGTCGACGGTTCCGGAGGTCGAGACGATCGGGTCGGGGCTGCCCTGCAGGGAGTCGTCGTCGAAATAGCCGAAGACGTCGCCTTTGAACTCGTTGCCGCCCGACTTGGTGATCACGTTGACGACACCGCCGGTCGAGCGCCCGTACTCCGCTTCGTAGCCGCCGGTCTTGATGTCGATCGCCTGGATGAACTCGAAGTTGAGCTCCTTGCCCTGGAATCCGTACTCGACGCCGGTCGTGTTGACGCCGTCGACGATGAAGGTGTTCTCGGCGCCGGACGAACCGTAGACCGAGATCGTCGACTGCGAGCTGTTGTCCGGATTGGCGTCGGAAGTGACGCCAGGCACCAGCTGGGCCATCGAGGTGTAGTTGCGGCCGGTCGGCAGCGACTCGATCGCCTTCTGATCGAGATTGACGCCGAGCTCCGTGGAGCGCAGGTCGATCACCGCCGAGTCGCTCACCACGGTGATCTCCTCCGCCTCGGAAGGCCGCAGGCTGGTGTTGACGGTCGTGTCGCGGTCGAGTCCGACCGGCGTCTTCTGCTGCTCGGGACCGAAGCCGGCGAGCTGGAAGTTGAGGATGTAGTCGCCGGGCGGCAGCAGCGTGAGGCGATAGTGGCCGTCCTGGTCGGTCGTGGTGACGCGCGAGCCCTGGAGCACGGAGCTCTCGACCTGGACGGTGACGCCCGGGAGACCGCCGCCGTTCTCGTCGGTCACCCGGCCGACGATGCCGCCGGTGGTCTGCGCCTGGCCGGCGACGGCCAGCGTCAACATGAGAAGCCCTGCTGCGGCAATGCGGAGAATTACTCTGGTGCGCATGCGACCCCCCTGGTCCAATGGCCCGTGTGCCGTCCGAACCGCTCTTCGCGAAAAACTCCGCGAAGTATACTGCCGCCGAGGAGGAACCACCCATGTACGAGCTTCCCAAGCTGCCTTACGCCTTCGACGCTCTCGAGCCGCACGTCGACGCGCGCACGATGGAGATCCACCACGACAAGCACCACCAGGCCTATGTCGACAACCTGAACAAGGCCGTGGCCAACGAGCCGGGCCTCGCCAAGCTCCCGGTCGAAGACCTGCTGCGCGGCTTCGCCAGCGTTCCCGACGCGATCAAGACGGCGGTCCGGAACCACGGCGGCGGCCACGCCAACCACTCGCTCTTCTGGGAGATCATGGGCCCCGGCGCCGGCGGCGCGCCGACCGGCGCGCTGGCGACGGCGATCGACGGCGCCTTCGGTTCGTTCACCGCCCTGCAGGAGAAGGTCAACGCCGCGGCGATGGGCCAGTTCGGCTCCGGCTGGGGCTGGCTGGTGGTCGCGGATGGCAAGCTCGACGTCATCGCGCGGCCGAACCAGGACAGCCCGCTGGCCGAAGGCAAGACGCCGATTCTCGGGGTGGACGTCTGGGAGCACGCCTACTACCTGCACTACCAGAACCGCCGCGCCGACTACCTGAAGGCCTGGTGGAACACCGTGCGCTGGGACAAGGTGGCCGAGCGCTACGCCAAAGCCAAGGCCTGAAAATCTCCCCGCCTTCCCATATAATCCGCTCTTCCTCGACGCGGGGCCGGTCCCGGCCCCGCGTTCCCCGTACCGATTCACGGCGGTGTAGCTCAGGGGTTAGAGCGAGCGACTCATAATCGCTAGGTCGGTGGTTCGATCCCACCCACCGCCACCATTCTCCCGCCCCACCCAGCCGCCAGACGGTCGTCGGAGAGTTGGCGCAGACCGGAAGGAGCTTCGCGAATGGCCGGACGAAGGCACGGGACAGGAAGTCCGAAGAGCACCTGGGTCCTGCGCACCATTTCCGGGCTCGCGTACATGGCGTTTGCTGCGTCGCTCAGCTCGCAGGTGAGCCCAGTGGGCCCTGAGTTCCAGGTCAACACCTACGTCGACGGCGTTCAGCACGGACCTTCGGTCGACTTCGACGCTGCCGGCAACTTCGTCGTCATCTGGTACGACGAGTACTGGGATTTTGTCCGCAAGTACTTGGACCGCCCGCGAGCCCGCAAGTTCTCGCCTGACGGTCAGGCGGCCGGACCCGACCTCGCGCTCGACGAATTCAAGATTTCCTGGGCTGCAGCCCTGGCAGTCCAGGATGGCGGGGAGTTCGTCGTGGCCAGAAGCTACCAGGAGGGCTACTTTTCAGGTCATTCCGATGTCAAGGCGCGGCTGTTTGACTCGCAGGGCGCTCTGACGACGGAATTTCGGGTCAATTCACTCACCGGCGGCTATCGGTTCTCGACGAGCGTCGCTGCCACTCCCGGCGCTGGTTTCCTCGTCGTCTGGGAGAGTGAGGCCTCCGCCGGGACCGACCACTCGGGGACGAGCGTTCAGGCGCGTGAGTTCACCGCGGCCGGAGCGCCGGTGTCCGAGGACTTCCAGATCAACTCCTATACACCTGGCCGACAGTCGGAGCCCCAGGTCGCGGTGCAGCCAGCCGGCGACTTTGTCGTCGTCTGGCAGACCGCGGGGCCGATCGACGGCGATGCATCCGGGCTCGGCATCCGGGCTCAGCGTTTCAACTCCGTCGGGAGCCCGGTTTCCGCAGAGTTTCAGGTCAACGGCTATACGCTCGGCGAGCAGTCCGCTCCGGTCGTCGCCACTCTCGCGGATGGTGGATTCGTGATCGCCTGGCAGAGCGCGGGCTCGAGCGGCGGCGACAACTCGGGACTGAGCGTCCAGGCCCGGCTCTACTCCGCTTCCGGCGCGCCGCTGGCCGGGGAGTTCCAGGTCAATTCGTACACCACTGGCGACCAACTTGCGCCGGCGGTTGCCGCAGACTCGACCGGAACGTTCGCGATTGCCTGGACGAGCAACGGCTCCAGCGGGAGTGACAGCTCATCCTTGAGCGTTCAGGCTCGAAGATACCGTGCCGACGGGCGCGCTCTGACGGACGAGTTCCAAGTCAACTCCTACACTTCGGCTCACCAGCTCTCTCCCGCGATCTCGTTCTCGCCGAATGGGGACTTCGTCGTCTCTTGGGAAAGCTACGGGTCCACCGGCGGAGATGCAAGCAGGGAGAGCATTCAGGCCCGCCAATTCCAGGGGCTCTTCGCGGATGGGTTCGAAAGCGGCACGATGCAGCGCTGGTCCCCGGCAGTCGAGTAGCCAGGGCCTCCGGAGCTGAGGTGCCAGGCACATTCCCGAGGGGGCAGAGGAAACTCCATCGCCGAAGGTAGTCGTATTACAATGTCGCACATGAAGAGCTCAACCCTAACCTTGCGCCTGGATGCTGATCTCGACGCGCTGCTCGAGAAGCTGGTCGAGCAGACCGGGCGGAGCCGCAGTGAGCTGGCGCGAGAGGCGCTGCGGCGGCAGTTGACGCTGGTCGAGTTCGAGCAGCAGCGGCGGCGGGTGTTGCCGTTCGCCGAGGCGCGCGGCTACCTCACCGACGAGGACATCTTCCGCGACGTCTCTTGAAGGTCTTCGTCGATACCAACGTCCTCGTCGCCGCCTACGCCACCCGGGGCCTGTGCAGCGATCTCCTCCGCCTGTTCCTCGCGCAGCACGAGCTCGTCCTCAGCCAGCAGGTCCTCACCGAGCTCGAGCGCGCGCTGCGCGACAAGATCGGCCTGCCGGAAGGGCTCATAGAAGAGATCCTCGCCACCCTAACCCCGCAGCTCTTTGCAGGCGATGCCGACCTGCCCTCCCCCATCGCCCTGCGCGACGCCGCGGACGAGCCGATCCTCGCCGCGGCGATCGCCTCCGGTGCGGGGGCGCTCGTCACCGGCGACGCCGACCTCCTCGACGCCGCGCCGGGCGCGCCGCTGCCGATCCTCAGTCCCCGCGCCTTCTGGATCCAGCAAAGGGCCGGCTGAACCGTGGTGCTCCAGACTCTCGATTCTCTCCTCACCGCCGAGCTGGCGCTCGGCGCGCGCGGGCCGTGGGTCGTCGCGTTCTCGGGCGGTGGCGACTCGACGGCACTGGCTCTGGGCCTGGCCGAAGTCGCGCCGCGGTACGGAGTCGAGATCCACCTCTTCCACGTCGACCATGCGCTCGACCCCGGCTCGGGCGAGCGCGCGGCGGGCGCGGCGGCGATCGCCGCGACGATTGGCCTGCATTTCACCTCTGTGCGCCACCCGGTCGCGGAGGCGGCCCGCCGGCGCGAGGGGACCGAGGCGGCGGCTCGCCGGGTGCGCTACGCCGCGCTCGAAGCCTTCCGCGCGCGCCTCGGCGCCGACCGGATCCTCACCGCGCACCACCGCGACGACCAGATCGAGACCCTGCTCCTGCGCATCGCCGCCGGCAGCGGTCTCGCCGGCCTGCAGGGGATCCAGCGCCGCCGCGGGGCCATCCTGCGGCCGCTCCTCGACCTCGAGCGCGCGACCCTCGACGCCTATGTCGCGGCCCGGGGGATCGTCCCTCTGGCCGATCCCACCAACCTCAACCTCGCCCTCGACCGCAACCGCATCCGGCACCGCCTGCTGCCGCTTCTTCTCCAGCAAGAGCCCGGCCTGGGTGCCGCACTGGCGGCAGTCGCCGCGGTGGCCGGGCGAGCTCGGAGGATGCTCGACGACCGGATCGAAAAACTGCTGGTAAAGGAAGAGGGCGGCTCACAGCCGCGCCTCGAGATCGCGCCGCTGCTCTCTTTACCGGAGCCTTTGCCTCTTCTCGCTCTGAACCTCCTCGAGCGGCGGGCGGAGCGTGCGGCGCCAGGTTCGACGCGATCGAAGCGCGAGCTCCTCCGGCAACTGGCGGGGCTGGCGGCGGCGCCTGAAGGCGAACTGGCACTGCCCGCCGCGGGCGGCGACGGCCTCTTCTGGCAGGCATCCGGCGGCTTTCTGTCGCTCGCCCCCCGGCCCCCCGCCGTGGCCGCCTTTTCATATATTCTGCATGGGCCGGGAGAGGTCGATGTTCCGGAGCTTGGCGGCCGTATCCGGCTTTCCCGACAGCCGTTTGCACCGTGGATGCGTACCGGCGAGCGCCGGCGCGCGGCGTTGGCATTCCCGGGCGGGAGCGGGACGGTCCGGGGCGAAGTTCGCAACCGGCGGCCCGGGGACCGGATCCACCCCTTGGGCGCGCCTGGAATGCGGCGGCTGAAGGATCTGTTGATCGATCAGAAGGTGCCGCGTGCAGAGCGCGATAGCTTGCCGCTTCTGGTGGTGGACGGCGCCGTCGCCTGGGTACCCGGAATCACCGTCGCCGAACGGTTCCGGCTGCAGGACGAGAGCACCCCCTGGGTCGTCGAGTGGCTCGATAACCCGCCGGGGGACTTTCGGCGTATGAATAGCGATGACGTTCCGGCCAGAGGCCGGGAGGAGTCTCGAACTTGAGTTCAACCTTGCGCACGCTGCTGCTCTGGATGGTCATCTTCGTGGTGGTCATCCTGTTGTGGAACACCTTCCAGGTCGGACGCACGACCCGGCACGAGCTCACCTACAGTGAGTTCAACGAGCAGCTCAACAAAGGCCATGTCGCCAAGATCACCCTGCGCGAGCAGACGATCACCGGCATCTTCAAGGAAGGCGGCCAGTTCCCCAAGGGCGAAGAGTTCCGCGTCGAGCTGCCCTTCCGACCCGACGCCGACTTCACCGACCGCCTGATCGCGGCGAAGGTCGAGGTCCTCGCCGAGCTGCCGAAGGAGAATGCTCTGCTGACGATCCTCGTCGGCTGGGCGCCGGTGCTGCTGCTGGTCGGGCTGTGGATCTTCTTCATGCGCCAGATGCAGAGCGGCGGCAACAAGGCGATGTCGTTCGGCAAGAGCAAGGCGAAGCTCCTCTCCACCACCGGCAAGAAGGTCACGTTCAAGGACGTCGCCGGCGTCGAGGAGGCCAAGGAAGAGCTGCAGGAGATCGTCGAGTTCCTCAAGGACCCGCAGAAGTTCCAGAAGCTGGGCGGCAAGATCCCCAAGGGCGTCCTGCTCATGGGCCCCCCGGGCACCGGCAAGACGCTGCTCGCCCGCGCCATTGCCGGCGAGGCGAATGTCCCGTTCTTCTCCATCTCCGGGTCCGACTTCGTCGAGATGTTCGTCGGAGTCGGCGCCAGCCGCGTCCGCGACCTCTTCGAACAGGGCAAAAAGA
>CAZQTL010000082.1:0-16695 GCA_964595975.1 uncultured Thermoanaerobaculia bacterium
GCAACTGGGGTGAGATAAGCGCGCTCCCCATCCTGTTGCTGCAGGCCGGGGCCGTTGGCGCGGCGTGAAGGGGGCGCGACCGTGAGGCCAAGCGTGGCGAACCGAGCGCCCCCTTCACGCCGCGACGACGGACCCGGCCGTACCACGGCTCGAGTTCCGCGACGCCCGCGCTTGGATAGGATCGCCGCATGGTCGCCAACCGCGAACCCCGCCCGCGCCGGGTGGCTCTGCGCGCGGCGCTGCCCGGCGACGCCGGGAGCCTCTTCGCCTGGCGCCAGGAAGAGTCGGTGCGGCGGCACCAGCCGCTGCAGGAGACGACCGTCGGCGAGCTGCGGGCGGACCTCGCGCGCCAGCGCATGGAGGATCTCTACCGCGGGCGCGGCGACCGATTCCAGTGGATCGTCATGGTCGACGGCGAGTCGGCCGGCTGGATCACGCTGGCGATCCTCTCCTGGGAGCACGGGCTGGCCGAGATCGGCTACGCCCTCTCGACCGGCTATCAGGGGATGCGGCTGATGACGGAGGCGCTCGCCCAGCTGCTGCCGGAGCTGTTCGTGGCGGTCGGCATCGAGCGCCTCGAGGCGCGCTGCTCGGTGGAGAACGAGCGCTCGGCCGCTCTCCTCGAAGGCCTCGGTTTCGTGCGCGAAGGCCGCCTGCGCAGCTACTTCGCGCTCCACGGCCGGCGAATCGACAACTTCCTCTACGCCCTGCTGCGCGACGACTTCCTGCAGCGCTCCCCGTCCTAGGCGGCGCACCTGTTCCCGGACACCCCGCCGGCTGTCCAAGTGGGCAGCGCTGGCCCTCTTGCCGCCGGCGCAGGGAGTGTCGAACATGAAACCGCAACGCCACGTCTCGCCGCCTCGATCCGCGCCAGCGCGCCGGGCCCGCCTGCTCGCGGCCCTGGCACTCGCCGCCGCGTCGCCGCTCGCCGCGGGCATCGACTGGACCGACCGCTTCGACGGCCCCGACCATCTCCCTGATGTCGGCAACGCGGTCGTCGCCGGACCAGGCGGCTCGGTCTACGTCGCCGGCAGCTCGGCGGAATGGGTGGAGCCGGGCCTCGCCGCGACGGCGCGCATCGTGCTTCGCATCGCCGCCGACGGCACCCGGCTGTGGGAGCGGCGCGACACCATCGGCTTCGCCGGCAGCTCGACGGCGAATCTCGCCGTGGACAGCGCCGGCAATCTCCTGGTGCTCACCACCGAGGAGCCTTTCGCCGGCGTGGTGATCGACAAGATCTCGCCCGACGGGGCCCTCCTGTGGAGCCAGTCGTTCGCTCCCCCGGGCGGGAATTTCGCCCGGGCCGAGGGGATCGCCGTCGGGCCGGGCGACACGGTGCACGCGCTCTGGTTCGAATACAACCTGGGCGATGTCGGCGCGGTGGCCAAGCTCGAGCCGACTGGAGCGGTCGCCTGGACCCGCCGGTACGCCGGCGCCGGCGGCGCCGAGCCGGCCGCGGTCGCCGTCGACGCCGCCGGGGCGGTCTACGTCGCCGGATCCGCGACCGTGGGCGACAGCGCCGACCTCGCCCTGTGGAAGTACTCCGCGACGGGCGAGCTCGCCTGGGTGAAGACGGAGGGTTCGCCGCTGGGCTTCGCCCACGACCGGGCGGTCGGACTCGCCATCGACGGCGACACCGTTCTCGTCGCCGGCACCTGGGCGATGAACTCCGGACTGGGCAACGACCTCGCGGTGGCGCGAATCGACGCCTCCGGTCAACGCCTCTGGCTCGCGACCTCGCGCAACCCGGCCGGCGACAGCGACTGGGCCTACGGCATGACGCTGGCCGCCGATGGCCGCATCTACGTCGCGGGCGCGAGCGAGATCGCTCCCAATCACCTCGCGCCGTTGATCGCGGCGTTCGACGCCGCCGGCGTGCCGCTGTGGTCGCGGAGCTTCGACGGCGGCGTGGTGGCGAACGGCTACTTTTTCTCGATCGCCAGCGATGCCGCGGGACATCCCTATGCCGCCGGCTACGACAGCGATGCCGCGCAGGGCGAGACGATCTTCGTCGCCGCGCTGGCCGGCGACGGGGTGCCGCTCTGGACCAGCCGGCACGCCCCGGTCGCCGGTCAACCCTCGCAGGCGGCCGCCCTGGCGATCACCAGCGACGCGGCGGTGGTGGTGACCGGCAGCACCTGGTACGAGCGTCCGACCGGCGGCTTCGACCGCGATCTGGTGACGCTGCGCTACCGCGGCGCGGCCCTCTTCCTCGACGGCTTCGAGAGCGGCGATCCGGCGCTGTGGAGCGGCCTTGCGCCGTAGGCCGACGCCGGCGGCAGCCCGCGGCTAGAGCAGCTCGAGCGTGGCGTAGCGCGCGATGAGCTTCTTCTTGCCGGCGCGCTCGAAGAAGATGGTGAACTTCGCGTCGTCCCCCTCGCCCTCGAGCTCGAGCACCACGCCCTGGCCGAGCGTCGGATGGCGCACGCGGCTGCCGCGTTTGGGTCCGCGAGTGCCGGCGGCGGGCAAGGGAGGCATCGCCGGCGGCCGGCCGTAGAACTCCTCGATCGGGCGCGTGCGCTCGGTCTGGTAGATCCGCGGGCTGGTGGAGACGTCGAGCAGGCTCTCGGGAACCTCCGAGAGCAGCGGCGATTCGCGCTGGTCCTGGTAGGCGCCGGCGATGCGGCGCCGGCGGCAGCAGGAGAGATGGAGCTTCTCCTTCGCCCGCGTCATGCCGACGTAGAACAGGCGGCGCTCCTCCTCGAGGTCCTCGCTCTTTCCTTGCGAGTTCCAGTGCGGCAGCAGTCCGTCCTCGAGGCCGGGCAGGAAGATGACCGGAAACTCGAGACCCTTGGCGCTGTGCAGGGTCATCAGGCTGACGCCGCGTTCGCCGTCCCAGGCGTCGAGGTCGGAGACCAGCGCGACGTGGTCGAGGAAGGCGGTCAGCAGGTCGTCGTCTTCGCCGCTGCCGTAGCTCTTCGATTCGGTGAAGTTCTGCGCCGCCGAGAGGAACTCGCGGATGTTCTCGAGCTTGCCCTGCTCCTCCTCGTTCTCGCGCCGGAACATGTCCGTGTAGCCGGTCTTCGCCAGCAGCTCGTCGAGGAGAGCCGGCAGCGGCAGCTCTTCGGCCGCCGAGCGCAGCTGATGGACGAGCGCCCGGAAGGCGCGCAGGGCGGTCGCGGCGCGCGCCGGGAAGCTCTCGAGGGGATCGACCTCGAGCACGTCCCAGAGGGTCGCGCCGAGCTTGGCCGCCCGCTCGTCGAGCATCGCCGCGGTGGTCTTGCCGATGCCGCGCGGCGGGACGTTGAGGATCCGCGACAGGGAGAAGCTGTCGCGTGGATTGCGCAGCAGACGCAGGTAGGCGACCAGGTCCTTGATCTCGGCGCGTTCGTAGAAACGCACGCCGCCCACCATGGTGTAGGGGATCCGGTGGCGGAAGAACTCGTCCTCGAACGCCCGCGTCTGGGCATTGGTGCGCACCAGGATCGCCATGTCGGAGAGGGCGTGGCGTCCGCGCAGGCGGGTGAGCGTCTCGACCACCCAGGCCGCCTCCTCCAGTTCGTCGCCGGCGCGATGCAGGGCGACCTTCTCGCCGCGGCCGGCGGCCGTCCAGAGCTTCTTGCCGCGTCGCAGCTGGTTGTTCGACACCACCGCATTGGCGGCATCGAGAATGGTCCCGGTCGAGCGGTAGTTGCGCTCGAGCTTGCGTACCGCAGCGCCGGGGAAGTGACGCTCGAACTCGAGGATGTGGGTGACGTCGGCCCCGCGCCAGCGGTAGATGCCCTGGTCCTCGTCGCCGACGGCAGTCAGATTGCCGTTGGCGCCGGCGAGCTCGGAGACCAGCTTGAGCTGCGCCTGGTTGGTGTCCTGGAATTCGTCGACCAGCAGGTAACGGGTGCGGCTGCGCAGGCGGTCGGCGACGTCCTTGTGCTCGGTGAAGAGCCTGACCGCGAGACTCATCATGTCGTCGAAGTCGACCCCGGAGGCCTGTGCCACCAGCGACTGGTAGCGCCGGTAGACCCGCGCCACCCGCTGCTCGAAGAAGTCCCTGGCCTCGCGTTCGTATTGCGCCGGCGAGAGCAGCCGGTTCTTGGCACCGGAGATCGCCGCCAGGAGCGTGCGCGGCGGGAAGCTGGTCTCGGAAACCCCTTCCGCCTGCATCGCCTGGGTGACGAGGCGCTTCTGGTCGTCGGTGTCCAGGATGGCGAAGTCGCGCGGCAGCCCGACGCGTTCGCCATAGCGCCGCAGCAGGGTCAGGGCGTAGCGGTGAAAGGTGCCGACGAAGGTCGGCAGCGGGAAGACGTTGAGCAGCCGCTCGACGCGGTCGCGCATCTCGCCGGCCGCCTTGTTGGTGAAGGTGACGGCGACGATCGCGGCCGGATCGACGCCGCATTCCTGCACCAGCCAGGCGACGCGGTAGGTGATGACACGGGTCTTGCCGGATCCGGCACCGGCGAGCACCAGCTGCGGGCCGTCGCCGTGGGTGATGGCGGAGAGCTGGTCGGGGTTGAGTTCCTTGGCGAAATCGATGGTGGTGGCGGCAGGCATTCGAGCCCACTTTACCAGCCGGCGGCAGCGGCTCCGGGGGAGTGCGTGGCGACGCCGGCGGCCATGCGCCTCGCCGGGGGCCGCATTTGCCTAGAATGCGGCCACCGAACAGCCTGGAGCGGGCGCTTCCCCCGTCCAGCTCTTTCAAGGAGGCCTGTCATGCGCCCGTCCCCCGGTCTGGTTGCCGCAGTCGTGCTCTTCACCGCCTCCGCCGCGTCGGCGCAGGGGCATGGCGGATCCGTCGCTGTCGCCGGCGCGGCGCCGATGTTCGACAACCTCGGCGACCATCACCGCACGATCTCGACCTACCTGCCGCAGGCGCAGCGATACTTCGACCAGGGGCTGCGCCTGATGTTCGCCTTCAACCTCGAGGAGGCCGAGCGCTCGTTCCGCGCCGCCGTGGCGATCGACCCCACCTGCGCCATCTGCAGCTGGGGCGTTGCGCTCGCCCTCGGGCCGCACATCAACTTCCCGGCGACGCCCGAACGCACGGTGGCCGCGGCCGCTGCCATGGCCGAGGCGCAGCGGCGCGCCGGCTCGGCGCCGCCCGTCGAGCGGGCGCTGATCGCGGCGCTCGCCCGGCGCTACAGCGATCCCGCGCCGACGACTCCGGAGGGACAGTCGGCGCTCGACATCGCCTACGCCGAGGCGATGCGCGCCGTCGCGAAGTCGTATCCGGACGATGCCGATGTCGCGTATCTCGCCGCCGAGGCGCTGCTCGACCTGCATCCCTGGGATCTCTACGAGACCGACGGCACGCCGAAGGCCTGGACGCCGGAGATCGTCGCGCTGCTCGAGCGCGCCCTGGCCCACTCGCCCGACCATCCGGGTCTCTGCCACCTCTATATCCACGCGGTGGAGGCCTCGACGCGTCCCGAACGCGCCGTCGGCGCGGCGGAACGCCTGCGGGCGAGCATGCCGGGCGCCGGGCATCTCGTGCACATGCCGTCGCACATCTTCCAGCGGGTCGGCCGGTACGCCGACTCCGCGCTCGCCAACGAGCGTGCCGTCGCCGCCGACGGCGGCTACCTGCCGCAGGCCGGCGACTTCCTGATCTATCCCATGTACGCCGCGCACAATCATCAGTTCCTCTGGTTCGCGGCCCAGATGGAGGGCCGCAGCGCCGCCGCCTACGCCGCCGCGCGCGACACCGCGGCGCGGTTGCCGCTCGAGATGCTGCGCGCCATGCCGGGCTACGACGGCTGGCTCGCCTATCCGGTGTGGACGCTGGTGCGCTTCGGACGCTGGCAGGGGGTGCTGGCCGAGCCGCTTCCGCCGGCGGAGTTCGCCTACGCCTCGGCGGTGGCGCACGTGGCGCGCGCCCTCGCCCAGGCGCGGCTCGGCAATCTCGAGGAGGCCGGCCGGGAGAGCGCCGAGGCCGAGCGCAACTACGCGCTGCTTCCGGCCGAGGCGACGCAGGGATTCAACCCGGTCAGCGCGCTCTCCGCGATCGCGCGCGGTCTCGCGGACGCCGAATGCGCACGCGCGCGGGGCGACTGGGACGCAGCCATCGCCAAGCTCACCGCAGCCGTGGCGATCGAGGACGGTCTGCGCTACGACGAGCCGACCGACTGGTATTTCCCGGTGCGCCACGTGCTCGGACCGATGCTGCTCGAGGCCGGGCGCAATGCCGCCGCGGAGGCGCTGTTCCGCGCCGACCTCGGGCGCAATCCCGAGAACGGCTGGGCGCTCACCGGCCTCGCTGCGGCCCTGCGCCGCCAAGGCCGCGAGAACGAAGCGGCCGCCGTCGATCGTCGCCTGGCGTTCGCGTGGTCGCGCGCCGACCTCGACCTCGACCGTCTCGCGGCGCCCGCCGAGAGCCGCGCGGCCGACAACGCGCCTCAGCCGAGTCGCGCCGCCGAGTAGGGCGCGAGGTCGAGCGCCGGGCGCTCGCCGAGCAGGCTCGCAGCGACGAGGTCGGCGCTGGCCGGGGCGAGCAGGATGCCGTGACGATGGTGGCCGGTGGAGTAGAACAGCCCCGGCACCGCGCCCGGACCGAGGATCGGCAGTCCATCGGCGGTCGCCGGGCGGAAGTTCGACCACGATTCGAGATAGGGCGCCCGGGCGAGCTCGGGCGCGGTCTCGACTGCCATGGCGAGGATGCCCAGCATTCCCGCCGCCGTGACCACCTTCTCGAAGCCGGCCTCCTCCATTGTCGAGCCGCAGAGGATGCGGCCGTCGGGGCGGGGCACGAGGTAGCCCTTCGGCGAGAAGACGACTCGGGAAACCAGATCGGGGCGGGCCGCGAGCACGACCATCTGCCCGCGCACCGGGCGCACGGCGCCGGCCGGCAGGCCGCTGCCCTCGACGAGGCCGGCCCAGGCGCCGGCGGCGAGCAGCACCGCGTCGGCGTCGAGGCGGCCCGACACGTGATCGACGCCGACGGCGCGACCGTGCTCGAACGCGATGCGCCGCACCTGTCCGGTGAGGAAACGGACGCCGGCAGCTGTCGCGGCGGCCGCGAGAGCGCGCAGGAGAGGCTTCGGATCGAGACAGGCCTCGTCGCGGAACAGGAAGCCGCCGCTCGCTCCGGCGGCAAGTGCCGGCTCGAGCGCGCGCAGGTCGGCGCCATCGAGCCACTCGGCGGCAACACCGAGGCCGACGAGCCGCGGCAGGTCGGTATGCCAGGCGGCCGCCTCGGCTTCGCCAAAGGCGATGCGCAGGGTGCCGTTCGTGCGGTAGGCGAGATCGAGGCCGGTCGCCTCCGCGAGCTCGGCGGCGAAGTCGGGCCAGCGCCGCATCGACTCCTGGGCGAGCGCGAGGAGCGGCCCGCCGTGTTGCGCCTCGACGCCAGGCGAGAGGATGCCGCCGGCGGCGCTCGAAGCCTCGGCCCCCGGGACGCTGCGTTCCAGCACGGTCACTCGCGCGCCGGCCTGCGCCAGCCGCAGGGCGGTCGCGCAGCCGTGGATTCCGGCACCGATCACCACGATGTCGCTGGTCATCTCTCTTCTCCGTTGGCGGCGCACGTGCCTGCCGCTGCCGACGATAGCCGTTCCTCCCGGACCGGCACACTCCCCGCTCAGGCAGTATGCTGGAGTTCCGCTCTTCCGGGCGCCCTGGATCGATCGATCCCGGGGGCACCGATCGGCGTAGATCCCCTATGGACATGCCGCGCAGGATCCTGGTCACCGGTGCCACCGGCTACGTCGGCGGCCGGCTGGTGCCGCGCCTGCTCGCAGCCGGCTGCGAGGTGCGTTGTCTCGCGCGCGATCCCGAGCGGCTCGCCGGAAGACCCTGGCGCGACCGGGTGGAAGTCGTCGCCGGTGACGCGCTGGCGCCCGCGACGCTCGCGCCGGCGCTCGCCGGCATCGATGTCGCCTACTACCTCATCCACAGCCTGGGGACCGGCGAGGAGTTCGCCCGGCGGGACCGCGAGGCGGCGGCGGCGTTCGGGGCCGCGGCGCGCAATGCGGGCGTCGGCCGCATCCTCTACCTGGGAGGGCTCGGCGACCCGGCGACGGCGCTCTCCAGCCACTTGCGGTCGCGCCAGGACACCGGCGTGGCGCTGGGGGAGGCAGGCGTGCCGGTGACCGAGCTGCGCGCCGGCGTCGTCGTCGGCTCCGGAAGTCTGTCGTTCGAGATGATCCGCTACCTCGCCGAGCGGGTGCCGATCATGATCTGCCCGCGCTGGGTCTTCACCCGCACGCAGCCGATCGCGATCCGCAACGTGCTCGACTATCTCGTCGCCGCGCTCGAGCATCCCGAGAGCGCCGGGAGAACGATCGAGATCGGCGGCGCCGACGTCGTCACCTACGGCGAGATGATGACCGGCTACGCTGCGGCGCGTGGACTGCGCCGCTGGCTGCTGCCGGTGCCGGTGCTCACGCCACGTCTCTCCTCCCTGTGGGTGCATCTGGTGACGCCGATTCCGGCGGCGATCGCGCGCCCGCTCGTCCTCGGCCTGAAGAACGAGGTGGTCGTGCGCGATACCCTCGCACGCCAGCTCTTTCCCGGCATTGTCCCGCTCGGCTTCCGGGAAGCGGTGCGGCTCGCGCTGCGGAAGCTCGACGCCGGCGAGGTCGAGACGTCCTGGAGCGACGCGCTCTCGTCCAGCCAGGGCGACCGGCCGATCGTGCGGCTGGAGAACCGCGAAGGGATGATCCTCGAGCGCCGCGAGCTGCGCGTGGCGGCCACTCCGGAGCGGGTCTTCGCGGCGGTGAGCCGGTTGGGCGGGCGCACCGGCTGGCTCTACATGGACTGGACCTGGCGGGTGCGCGGCGCACTGGACCGGCTGGTGGGGGGCGTCGGCATGCGCCGCGGCCGGCGCGATCCGGTCGACCTGCGCCCCGGCGATGCGCTCGACTTCTGGCGCGTCGAGGCCGTGGAGCCGCCGGCGCTGCTGCGTCTGCGCGCCGAGATGAAGGTGCCGGGCAGGGCCTGGCTCCAGTTCGAGGTGCGCGAGGCCGACGGCCAGAGCCTGGTGGCCCAGACCGCCTTTTTCGCGCCCAAGGGGCTGGCCGGCCTGCTCTACTGGTACGCCCTCTACCCGGTGCACGCGCTGATCTTCAGCGGCCTCGTGCGCCGGCTCGCGGCGCGCGCCGAATCCCTCTGAAGTCGAGCGCCCGGCGCCGGTCGATGGCCGGTCGATGTCCAGTTCCGGATACGCCTTTCGCCACCTAGGGAAAGGAGACCACTCCGTGCCGAGCTCGTGCACTTTCCGCCGCAGAACGAACGGGCCCCTGGGCGCCGTTCTCCCGCTCCTGGTCGCCCTGACACTGGCCGCCGATCCGGGGTCCATCGCAGCCCAGGCGCTGTTGGTGGACGACATCAACACGACGGGGATCGGCTCCGCCGGCTTCGCCAGCTTCGGCGCGGATGGGGTCGTCGTCGGCATGCTGTACATCTTCTGCGGCGACGACGGGTTGACCGGACGCGAGCCGTGGGTGCTGCACCTCGACACCGGCGTCACGGAGCGGCTGGGCGATCTCTACCCCGGCCCGACCGGGTCGGCTCCAGAGCAGTTCGTGCGCGCCGGCGCGCAGGTACTCTTCGTGGCGACCTCGCCGGGCGAGGGCAAGGAGCTCTGGACCACGGACGGCACTCCCGGCGGAACCGCTCTCGTGACGGATATCTTCCCGGGCGCCGCGAGCTCTTCGCCGTACGAGCTCTTCCAGATTCCCGGCGGGCGCGCGGTCTTCAGCGCCAACGACGGCCTGCTCGGCATCGAGCTCTGGGTCTCGGACGGCACGCCCGGCGGAACGGCCCTGGTCGAGGACATCAACCCGGGTGCATCCGGAAGTTGGCCGGGCCAGTTCGCGCTGGCGGGGGGCGTCCTGTACTTCCGCGCGCTGAACGCGACCTCTGGCACCGAGCTCTGGCGCTGGACGATCGGCGGCGTGAGCCAGGTCGCCGACATCGAGCCTGGCCCGGGATCGGGAAGCCCCTCGGGGCTCTACGCGGTCGGCAGCAACATCGTTTTCTCCGGCTGCACGACGGCAGACGGCTGCGAGCCCTGGGTGAGCGACGGCACCGCCCCCGGCACGGTGCCGTTGGCCGATATCCACCCCGCCGACGGCTCCTACCCCTACAACTTTCTCTGGCACCCCGGGCTCGCGCGTCTCTTCTTCAACGCCGACGACGGTGTCCACGGCACGGAGCTCTGGCAGAGCGTCGGCGGTGTCACCAGCCGGGTGACCGACCTTTTCCCCGGAGCGCAGAGTGGGTCGCCGAAGGGGCTCGGCGTGTTGGCCACCAAACTGGTCTTCACCGGCTACGATGGGGGCCCCGGCACGCGGCTCTTCTCCTACGACGGTGCGACCGTCGCGGTGGTCAAGAGCCTGTCGAGCTCGGGGGCGTCGAACTTCCCCGAGAGCACGTTGGCCTGGAACGGACGGGTCTACTTCCGGGAGAGCGGCAGCTGCTGGTCCACCGACGGCACAGCGCCCGGTACCGTGGCGTGGACGAACACCTGCCAGTCCTCTCCCGCATTCGCGGTCGGCGACGGGCGGCTGATCCACGCCCGCACGACTTCCGGCGAGCGCGAGCTCTGGTCGATCGACAGCGCCGACGTGGCGGCGCAGGAGACCGATCTCGCCAGCTACTCGTCGAGCCCGGCCTCCTTCGCCTGGCTCGGCGAGACCGTCTTCTTCTCGGCGGACGACGGCGTCGCCGGGCGCGAGCTCTGGGTCTCGGACGGCACGCCGGCAGGTACGGAACGGATCGATCTCGACGCCGGACCGGGGGCGTCGTCGCCCTCGAAGCTCACGCCGTTCGCGGGAGAGATCTGGTTTGCGGCCACGACCCCCGCCTCCGGATCCGACCTCTGGCACAGCGACGGCACGGCTGCGGGCACCGTGCCTTTCGAGCTGCGGGCGGGGAGTGCAAGCAGCTCGCCGTCGAACCTGGTCGTTCTCGGATCGAAACTCTTCGTCGTCGCCTACGACGCCACGCTCGGCGAGCAGCTCTTCCGCATCACCGACGCGGGCTCGCCGGCGGAGGTTCTCGATGTCGCCAACGAGTCGTATCTCTCTCCCGAACAGCTGGTCGTCGCCGGAGCGAGGCTCTTCTTCTTCGGCGAGAGCAGCGCCTCCGGCTGGGAGCTCTTCACCGTCGACGAGGACGACCTCGAGCCGACGCCGATCGAGATCGTCCCCGGGGCGGACTCCCCCGCGAGCCTCGACGAGCTCGTGGCGTGGAACGGCGCGGTCTTCTTCGTGGCGGACGATGGTCTCACCGGTCACCAGATCTGGCGCAGCGATGGCATCACGGCAACGCGCGTCTCGAACCTCTCCGGCGGCTACTCGCCGAGCGATCTCGCGGCCGGACCGGGAGGGGTTTACTTCGTCTACGACGATCCGACCTTCGGCACGGAGCTCTTTCGCACCGACGGCGTCTCGACCGGCAGGATCTCCGACATCGACCCTCTGGACGGCGATGCCTATCCGACCCACCTGACCTGGGTGGGCGGCCGCCTCTATTTCGCGGCCGACGAGCCGCTGACCGGTAGCGAGCTCTGGTGGACGGACGGCATCACGGTGGGACAGGTTGCCGACCTGCGCCCGGGAACCGCCGGCAGCTCGCCGAGCCAGCTGCTCGCCGCCGGCGGTCGCCTGCTGTTCGCCGCCGACGACGGCGTCGCCGGACGAGAGCTGTGGATCGCCGACGGGAGCTCGCTCCGACGCCTGCCGGAGACCTGGACGGGAGTCGCGTCGAGCAACCCGTTGGAGGTGGCGGTCGACCCGGCAGCGACGCGCATCTGCTTCTCGGCGGCCAGTGCAGCGACCTGGCGCGAGCCCTACCGCATCGACCTCCGCCTCTTCGCCGACGGCTTCGAGTCCGGCGGGTTCTCGGTCTGGTCAGCGACCGTGCCCTGATCGCTCAGCCGCGCCAGCGGCCGGCCGGGCCCACCGAGCCGCCGGACCGGTAGACTGTCGCCGGTCTCGACCGGAGGTGAACATGTTCCGCCCCAGGCTTTGCTCGCTCGCCGGGATCGTGGCAACCGGCGCGCTCCTCGCCCTCGTTGCGGGATCTGCGGTGTGCGCGGGGGCGCAAGAGCTGAGCGCGGCGGAGCGCCGCCTCGTCGCCCGCATCGAGATGCAGCGCGAGCACGCCGTGGACCTGCTCCGCAGGACCGTGGACATTCCGAGCGCGACCGAGAACCTGACCGGCGTGCGTCGGGTGGGCGAGATCTTCGCCGCCGAGCTCGCCGGCCTCGGCTTCGCGACGCGCTGGGTCGAAATGCCGCCGGAGATGGGGCGTTCCGGGCATCTGGTCGCCGAATACGGGAGCGCGGACGGCGCCCCCCGGCAGCGGATCCTGCTGCTCGGGCACCTCGACACCGTTCTCGAAGGGGAACCGTTCCGGCGCGACGCCGACCGCGCCTACGGCAGCGGCGTCTCGGACATGAAGGGCGGCGACGTCGTGATCGTCGAGGCGCTGCGGGCGCTCGCCGCCGAGGGACTTCTCGCCGGCCTCCAGGTGATCGTCGTGCTGACCGGCGACGAGGAGAACGCCGGCGAGCCGCACGCCGTGAGCCGCGCGGCGCTGGTCGAGGCAGCGGGGCGTAGCGATCTCGCGTTCGCCTTCGAGGGCTCGGTGCCGGGCGTGGCGGTGGTCGGTCGCCGCGGCTTCGCCTCCTGGCGGCTCGAGACTTCGGGCTCGACCGGGCACTCGTCGCGCATCTTCGGACCTGACCGCGGGGACGGTGCCATCTTCGAGATGGCGAGAATCCTCGCGGCTTTTCGCGCCGAGGTGCCCGAGCCGCACCTGACCTTCAATCCGAGTCTCGTGGTGGGCGGAACCGAAGCCGATCTACCGGAGGGCACGGCTGCCGGCCACGCCACCGGCAAGGCGAACGTCGTCCCGGCGAAGACCGTGGTCGAGGGCGATCTCCGCTTTCTCACCGCCGAACAGCGCGAGCGCGCCGAGAAGAAGATGCGTGCGATCGTCGCGCGTCACGCGCCGCAGACCGGCGCGGAGATCCGCTTTCTCGACGGCATGCCTTCGATGGCGCCGACCGCCGGCAACCGCCGCCTGCTGGGGGTGCTCGCCGGCGTGAGCCGCGATCTCGGGACCGGCCCGATCGTCGAGCAGGATCCCGGCGAGCGCGGCGCGGGGGACATCTCCTTCATCGGTCATCTCCTTCCGGGTCTCGACGGACTCGGGGCCCTGGGCGAGCAGGAACACGCCCGCGGCGAGTACGTCGATCTCGCCGAGCTGCCGCATCTCGTCCAGCGCGCCGCGCTCCTCATCCACCGACTGGCCACGACCCCGGCGCCCTGACGCCGACGGGAGACGGAAATGACTCGACGGTACCTCAGCCTCGGCGCGATCTCTGGCGGGCTCGCCGTGGCGCTCGGCGCCTTCGGCGCCCACGCCCTCAAGAACCGGTTGGATCCGCAGGCGCTCGCGACCTTCGAGGTCGGCGTGCGCTATCAGATGTACCACGCTCTGGCGCTCCTCGCCGTGGGCCTCCTGGCCGCGCGACGCGAGAGTCGCGTGCTGGGGGCGAGCGGTGTGCTGTTCGTCGCCGGAACCGTGCTCTTCTCGGGCAGCCTCTACGCGCTCAGTCTCTCCGGAGCGACCTGGTTGGGCGCGATCACGCCGTTCGGCGGAGTCGCCTTTCTCACTGCCTGGGGCTGCCTGCTGGCTGCGGTGCGCCGGGCCTAGCCGGACGCAGCGCGGCGCGCAGCGCGCAGAGCACGGCGACAGCGGCGATCAGGTGCTTGAGACTGTGGCCGCTCAGCAGCCCGGTGAGCTCGAACAGGGCGCGGTCGTGCGACTCCGCCTGCTTGGCGACCACATAGAGCGCGAGCGTCGCCCAGAGCCACCCGTCGCGCAGGCCGCCCCTGCCCGGCCCGGAAAGCAGCATGAGCGGGATCAGCAGCATCGGCAGGAACTGGACGAGGTAATAGGGCCTGAGATCGCCTCGCCCCTCGAGCTCGGTCGCGTACCAGTAAGCGACCGACGCGGTGCCGAGCAGGAGCAGCGGGCCCAGCGCGCGCCGGCCGAGAGTCTCCGAGAGCCGGTCGCGGACGACCAGGCCGAAGAGCGCCATGAAGCCGACGGTCATCGGCAGGCGGTCCCAGACGAGCGTCGCGTTCGAGGGTGCCAGGTGGTACCAGGCCGAACCGACAGCGACCAGGAGAACGCCGGTCGAAAAGACCAGGAAGCCGGGACCGAGCTCCGGACGGCGCAGGCGTTCGCGCCATCGCAGGCCGAAGAGACCGACGACCAGGAACGGCAGATTGGTCGCGACGTTCCAGAAGTTGGGCACGCCGGCGAACGCACGGTCGTCGGCGAAGGCGTGGTAGGCCGCCTCCTGCGCGAAAGGAGGGCGGGAGAAAGCGAGCAGCACGCCGCCGACCAGCGCCGCGCCGACGATCCCCAGCCGCCACCGCTCCGCCGTCGTCGTCATCACCGCGGAGCTGAAGCCTGGATCCTGCCAAGCCATGGCGCCCGGCGCATCCAGTCGACCGCGTCGGCCTCGGCGAGAGCCGGGCTGATCAGGAAGCCCTGCCCGAGGTCGCAACCGATCTGGGAGAGCAGGTCCCAGGTCTCGCGATCCTCGATTCCCTCGGCCACGACCTGCCGGCCGAAACTGTGCCCGAGATCGACGAGCGAACGCACGATGACGGCGTCGTGCTCGTTGTGCAGCATGTCGTGCACGAAGGTCCGGTCGATCTTGATCTCCGAGGCGGGCAGCAGCTTGAGATGCGAGATCGACGAGTAGCCGGTCCCGAAGTCGTCGATCGACAGGCCGACGCCGGCCTCGAGAATCGGCAGCAGCATCGCCGTGACGGGCCCGGGGTCGGCGAGCAGGCTTCCCTCGGTGATCTCGAGCGTAAGCCAACGCGGCGCGAGACGGGCGGCGGCGAGCGCGGTTCCGATCGCCTGCGCGAGATTCGCGTCGCGCAGGTCGCGAGGGGAGAGATTGACCGACACTCCGACCTCGAGGCCGGTCTCCTGCCAGCGTCGGCAAGCCCCGATCGCCGCCTCGATCGCCCATTGGGTCACCCGGTGGACCAGATTCCCCGCCTCGGCGAGCGGCACGAAGTCGCGCGGCAGCAGCAAGCCCAGCTCCGGGTGCTGCCAGCGCACCAGGGCCTCGGCGCGCCGCACCCGCCCGCTCCGCAGCTCGACTTCGGGCTGGAAGTGAAGGCGGAACTGGTCGCGGCAGCTCTCGCGGCGCAGGTCCGCCAGCAGGGTCAGCCGTCGCGGACTGTGGCTGTCGGTTTCTGGGGCGTAGACGCTGTGTCCGCGACTCGAGTGTTTGGCGGCGTACATCGCGACGTCCGCGCGCCGCATGAGCGTCGAGGGATCGGTGCCATGGTCCGGGCAGAGGACGATGCCGACGCTGGCGCCGATCGTCAACTGGTGCCCCTCGACCGAGATCGGTTCGACCAGCGCCGCGAGCAGCGACCGCGAGACCTCGACAGCGGCGTCGAGGCCGTCGAGGTCGGGCAGCAGTATGGCGAACTCGTCTCCCCCCAGGCGCGCCACCGTATCGGTGGAGCGAAGGCGGTCGGCGAGTCGGGCTCCGACCTGGCGCAGCAGTTCGTCGCCGCAAGGGTGGCCGAAGGTGTCGTTGATCTCCTTGAAACCGTTGAGATCCAGGAAGAGAAGGCCGAACGGCCTGGCGGTGCGGGCACTCTTGAGGATTCCCTGCTCCAGCCGATCGTAGAGCAGCAGCCGGTTCGGCAGGCCGGTGAGGGCGTCGTGCAGGGCCTGGCGCCGCAGCTGCTCCTCCGCCAGCCGGCGCTCGGCGATTTCGTGTTCCAGCCGCCGGTTGGCATCGGAGAGCTCGGTCGTGCGCGCCAGGACGCGGCGCTCGAGCAGCTCGTTGGCTTGCCGCAGCTCCTCCTCCATGCGCAGGCGCTGGAAGAACTCGGGCACCGCGACGGCCGTTCCCGCCGACTGCGCCGCCAACCGGTGGGCCTGGCTGTCGTCGAGGGAGCCGGCGGCGAGCCGCGCGAGATGACCTTCGATCCGCGCCGGCGGCGCCATCACGAAGCGGCAGCAGCGCCCGCCGGCGGCGATGCACTCGATCTCGGCGGAGACCAGCGGCATACCGAAGCTCTCGGCGCACCATCCGGAGGAGTAGCCGGCGCTCATGATGCACACCGGCGTGTCGCTCGGTCGGTTCTTCTCGCGCCAGGCGTGCGACTCGAACGAGAACGGATGCTCGAAGAGCAGCATGTAGTCGTCGTCCGCCGAAGGCCGCGACTCGGGCAGGATCTTCACCGAGGCCCAGCCGGAGAAGGCGAAGTGGACCGGGCCGGCCGACAGGCGTTCGATCGGGTCGGTGAGCCCCATCTTCTCGTGGAAGCGGCGGGCATCGGCCTTGCCGATCGCGTGCGCGAGGTCGAACAGCAGGTTGTTCGCCACGCTGCGCGCTTCGACGGGCCCGCGGTCCTGGAACAGCGACATCACCAGCTCGACGAACTCGACCGACATCGAGGCGGCGCGTAACAGCACGTAGCGCTCGCCGGCGATCGAGATCGTCGCCTCGTCCGGACGGTGAACGCGCTCGCCGAAGTAGCGCGCCACGTGCTCCTGCGCTTTGAGAAAGACCGGAGCGACCTCGGGCGGGACGCTGACCGTGCTCAGCCGGGTGCGAAAGCGCTCCCAGTCGGCGGCGGGGGCTTCCCCCGCCGGATCGGCGGAGTTCGGAGCGAGGTTCAGCCTTCCGCGCAGGGCGAGGACCTCCGCGGCCAGGCGCTCGCGGGACCAGTCCTCCAGCTCGGGCGGGAGCGGTTCGGCTGGCCT
>CAZQTL010000083.1:0-16232 GCA_964595975.1 uncultured Thermoanaerobaculia bacterium
GTTCTTCGGCGATCCGCCGGGCGGCCGCCCGGGCGGCGATGCGGCGCGGCTCGAGCACGAGGATCTGCCCCGAGCCGGCGATGCCTGAATCCGCGAGGGCCGGCGGCACGCGCGTCGTCTTGCCGGCGCCGGGCGGCGCCTGGAGCACGGCATTGCCGCGCGCGCGCAGGGCGGCGAGGAGCTCGTCCAAGACCTCGTCGATCGGCAGGGTGGGCGGAACCGGCATCCGCCGCGATGCTATCCGCTCCCCCAGCAAGGACACCCAAGCGGGACACACAGACGGGACACAGAATGAGGACACAGGATCGACATTTGCGCGGACGACGGGCCGGGCAGGCGCAGGAACCCCCAACGCCGCGCGCTAGCGCAACCCGCGTGTTGCCAGATTCGCGTTCGAGAATCCGTCTTTCCTGAATATGACAAGAATCGCTCGCCTCGTCGTGCCGGGCCTGGCCCACCACGTGACTCAAAGGGGAAATCGGCGCCAGCGGACCTTCTTTCGACCTCTCGACTATCGGAATTACTGCGATCTCCTGTCCGAGCACTGCGAGAAGGAGCAGGTCGCGGTCTGGTCGTACAGCCTCCTCCCCAATCACCTCCATCTCATCGCCGTTCCGGCAGATGCCGGCGGCCTTCGCCGCGCGCTGTCCGTCGCGCACCAGCGCTATACGACGATGATCAACCGCCGAGAAGGATGGAAGGGTTGCCTCTGGCAGGGACGTTTCGCCTCCTTCCCCATGGACGAGCGCCATCTTTGGGCCGCCATCCGCTACGTGTTGCTCAATCCGGTGCGTGCGGCGCTGTGCGACCGGGCGGAGGACTGGCCGTACTCGAGTGCGAGAGCGCATCTCGCAGGCGTCTCCGACGGGCTCGTGGACGTGGCCGGACTAGCCTGCCGAGTCCAGGACTGGGGAGAGATGCTGCGCGGCTCCTCGACCTGGAGCGAGCGAAGTCGGATTCGCAGACACGAATGCAGCGGTCTACCGCTCGGCGACGAGGACTTCATGGCCGAGATCGAAGCCAAGACCGGACGCAGCCTCCTACCTGCAGGCGTTCGCCGAGTTCGGCGAGGGGAGAGTTCGAGCTAGCGGGCGCCGCGGACAGGGCCCCTCCCTTCGATGACCGCGGTCAGGCCCAGCTGTCGATGGCCGCAAACTCCGACGCGGAATGCCGGCAGGATGCATGGCTAGAGGACGTTGGCGTCCCAGGTGTGTGTCCTGGTCGTGTGTCCCGATTCTGTGTCCCGTCTGTGTGTCCCGCTTCAAGGCGACGGGATTCCGTTCGGTGGCTCAGGGCAGAGTCTCCGACCAGTGGCAGGAGGACGACCGTTCGAAGTCGTCGATGAAGCTGTAGATCAGGCCCTCGACGAGGTAGGCGCCGTCGTAGGTCAGCTCGAGGCTGCCGCTGGCCTCGTTCTTCAGCAGGCGGACCGAGAAGGCGGCGCTCGTCGCGTCGGCTGGTGCGGTCGCGGCGTCTTTGCCGAGGTGCACCCAGTTGCCGGCGCTGGTCGTGTCGACGGTCGCGTCGGAGCCCACGAAGTCGCCGCTCAGGCCGGAGCAGTCGGGGGTCGCGAACCAGACGACGACGATCTCCGCCTCGCCGGTTCTTGCCTGGCCGGGCGGAAACCGCAGGTCGGCGCCGAAGGAGTAGCTCGCATTACCGACAATGTCGGTCACGCACACCGCCGACCCGCGGGATACGCCGGCGCTGGTGGCCGAGTTCGTCGCCAGGAGCGCCCCGGAGACCGGGGGCAGGCAGCCGCTGTGGTCGGCGCCGGTCCAGGCGATCGTCGACCCCGAGCCGGCGGTGAACCAGGCGAGGGTGTCGACGTCGAACTCGCCGTTCGGCAAGAGGCTCTGTGCCTCGACCGTAGTCGTGGCGAAGAGGACGACCAGACCGCACCCGCCGAGAACTCTTCGTTTCAGGTCGCCATGCCGGCGCTTCACCGGGCCTCGCTCGCACATCGTTCGCCTCTTCGGTCACGCGATGGAGCCTGGTCCCCACCCCCATCGAGCGGGCGACGAGTGCTCCTACGCTCTATAGCGTCGGCCGGCGGGCGAACCCGACAGCAGCCCGCCGCTCTTTCCTCCTGTGGACGAGCCGGGGACGCAGCGGTAGAGTCCGCCGCCAGCCCTTCACCGAAGAGGTCAACCGATGCGCCGACGACTCTGGTTCATCGCCCTTCCCGCCGTCGCGCTGGCTCTCTCGCTGGCCAACGACGCTGCGGCGCAGAACTCCCCCCACGGCGAGCCGTTTCTCGTCAATAGCTTCACCACCGGCGGTCAGAAGGACCCGGCGGCGGCCGCCGACGGCCTCGGGCGCTTCGTGGTGGTCTGGGAGAGCTCCGGCCAGGACGGCAGCGGCCGTGCCGTCGTAGGGCGGCGATTCGGCGCGAACGGCAACCCGCTCGGGCCCGAGTTTCAGGTCAACACCTTCACGACCGGAGAGCAACAGAGCGCCGCAGTCGCCGCCGGCGATGACGGCGCTTTCGTCGTTGTCTGGGAGAGCTCGGGTCCGGACGCGAGCGGTTACGCCGTGCGTGCGCGGCTCTACGACGCCGCGGGAAGTCCACAGACCGGCGAGATCGCCGTCAACCAGTTCACGACCGGTGACCAACGCGAGCCGCAGGTCGCGGTCGACGGACTGGGCGCCTTCGTGGTGGTCTGGCAGAGCGCCGGCCAGGACGGCAGCGGCGTCGGCGTGCGCGGCCGCCGCTTCGACTCCGCCGGCAGCCCGCTCGGCGGCGAGATCGCGCTCAACAGTTTCACCACCGGGGATCAGGAGGCGCCTGCGGTCGCAGTCGACGCTGCCGGAAATTTCATCGCCGTCTGGCAGAGCTTCGGATCTTCCGGCTCCGACTCCAGCTTCGCGAGCGTCCAGGGGCGCATTTACGACTCCAGCGGCGTGCCTTCGGCCGGACCGGAATTCCAGCTGAACTCCTACGGCTACGACAACCAGGTACGGCCGGCCATCGCCGCCGACGATGCCGGGAGCTTCGTGGTGGTCTGGCAGAGCGACGGCTCGTACGGCACCGACCACGAAGCGACCAGCATCCAGGCCACCTACATGGATCTCCAGGGGCCGCTCGGTGACGAGTTTCAAGTGAACGACAATGTCACCCAGAGCCAGGCCGCGCCCGCGGTAGCGGGGTCGGGGGCGTTGGCCTTCGTCACCGCCTGGGAAGGACCTCCGCCGGGCGGCTCGACGCTCGATCTCGAGATCGCGACGAAGCGGTTCGACGGCGGGCCCGGCGCCGAGTTCCAGGTCAACAGCTACACGCCTTCCGATCAGCGCGCCGCGGCGATCGCGATGACCGCGCTCGGCGATTTCGTCGTGGTCTGGGAGAGCTACGGACCGAACGCGGGCGACCCCTCGTCGACGGGTATTCTCGCCCGCCTCTACGACGGGCTATTCCGCGACGGCTTCGAATCGAACGACACCGGCCGCTGGTCGGCGACCTCGCCCTAGAGCCGACGAACCCGGCACGCCGCGGCGCCGCGGTGGGGCGGACGGCGACGGCGGGGCCGCCCTGATCAGGGCTGCGTCGTCGACCAGAGGAACGTCGTTCCGCTCTCGAAGCCGTCGGTGAGGATCAGGGCGCAGGTGAGCTGTAGCGCGGCGAGGTTGCTCTGTTGGCCCGAGAAGTCGAACTCCGCTTCGCCGACGACCACCAGCCGCCCGCCGTAGAGCGTTACGGCGTGGCCATAGTCGAGACCTTCGGTCTGCAGGTCGAATTCCACCCGCTTCAGGCCGTTGCCGTCGAAGGTCGTGTCGAGGACGCCGCCGGCCGACGCTCGCACCATGTAGAAGCCCGCCGGCTGGGTGCCGTTGGCATCGATGGTGCCCGCCGCCACGATCTTGCCGTCGCTCTGATACTCGACCGCGTCGAGGCGCGAGCCCTCTTCGATGTCGAGATCGAGCACGCCGCTGGTTCCGAACGTCGACTCGACCTGGCCGATCGCGTTGAAGCCGAGGAGCGCCGCGCCGGCGACCGAGCCGCTCAGGCCGCGGGCGACGACCGCCTTGCCGGTGTCGGGGTCGAAGGCGACGGCTGTCGGGGTGCCCGTGCCGCCCGGAGTGAGCTCGTAGAAGCCGTCGGCGCCGTTGTGGATCGCCGGATCGAGGGTTCCGGTCGAGGTGATGCGCGCCACGAAGCCGACGACGCTGGGAGTCGCCGTCTGCCCGGCGATCAGGACCGCACCGGAATTGGCGACCGTGATCGCGTTCGGCTGCGTGACGGCGTAGCCACCGACGGCGAAGGCGAACCAGCCGTCTCCCGAGAACGCCGCATCCGCCGTTCCCGCCGCGGTGAGCCGGACGACGAAGGCGCCGTCCACACCGACCCCGAGACAGTCGGAGCAACTGCCGGTGAAGAGCGACCGGCCGTCGGGGAGAACGACGGCGGCGTTGATGTTGTCGAGGGACCAGCCGGCGGGGGGCGCCGGTCCGATCTTGCGGCCGTCACCATCGAACGTCGCGTCGAGCGCGAAGGTCCAGGACGGCGGCGGGGTCGGCTGCTGGGTGAGCCGAGCCAGGGCCGGGCGATAGATGCCCGGACCGGTCAGGACGACTCCCGCCAGCACGACCCGGCCCGAGGCGTCCTCCTGGATGTCCTCGACGTCGAGGGCTGCGATCGCGCCGTCGGCGGCGAAGTCGAAGGTGATCTCCGGATTGCTGGTGAACATCTCGGCGGTATGGAAAAACCAGGTGAAGGGCGAGGCGTACCGGCCGGCGAACCCGACCCCGCCGCTGGTCAGCGGCGAGGCGGCGGTCAGCTTCCCCAGGCCGTTGGTATACCAGTCCCACTTGCCGTCGGCGCTGAGGGCGGGGTCGAGCGCGCCGTCCTGGGCGGCGAGCGGGGCGGCCCCAGCCATGACGACGAGCGTGACGAGCAAAATAAATCGGAACGGCGAGCGACGGCTGCGCATGGCATGCTCCCTCTGGGGCGCCGCTCCCGGAGAAGCGTCGCGCGGTCGGTGGTCTCTCGGTTAGATACGGAAGCCCGCGATCTCGGGGGACAGCGGTGGAGATGGCGAGCGAATTCGCGGTCCCGACGGACCCGTCGCGACCGGGCCGGGGCGTGGTGGCTCGGCTGCTGGGGCAGGGTAGTGTAGCGAGCGATCGACAGGGGAGGAAGGATGCGAATCTGGAATCGATCGAACCGTCCGCCGGATGGGCGCGAACGGCCCCGGAGAGGGCTTCGGAGCGTCGTCTTCTTCCTGGCTTGCGCCGCGGCGACAGGGTCTGCCGTCGCCTGGCAGGAACCGTCTGCTCCGCCAGTTGCTGCATCCGACGCCGTGACGATCATCGAGCAGCTCGCCGCGACCGGGCTGGACGTCGCGCGGGCGGTGCCGGTCCAGCGGCTGAATCTCAAGGTCGATCTCGCAGGCCTGCTGCTCGAGCGCGGTTGGCTCTTCCCGGCTACGCCGCTCGCCGGAAGAACGGTAGAGGTGGTCTTCGTTGGCGAAGGCCGAATCGACCTTGTGCCGCCGGATGATACCGAAGCCGGGCAGCTCGAGGTCTTTACCGGCGAGGCCCGGCTCAGCCGGCCATTCGATGCGGCCGTTTTCGTGGTCGCGAATGACGCTGCGAGCTTCGCCCTGTTCCGCCGTGTCGCGACCGGCGCGCCCGACGCCACCGACCTGGAACGCGCGAGGACGCTGTGGGATCGCTGGCGGAAGAGCGGCGAGCGACGGGTGCTCGGCGTCGATTCGACCCTGCTCGCCGACGCACTCGGTGAGCCGCTCTACAGCGCCGCCTTCGTCGCCTGGCTGCACCGGAAGGACGAGCAGCCTTTCATTTTCCAGCTCGATCCAGCAGCCGAGGAGCCGGTAAGCCTGGGAAGGTTCGAGCCTCTCGACGCCGACGAGCGGGAGCAGCGGCGGATCGCGCGCGAGCTGCGCAGCCAGCAGAGGCGCGGCCGGGGTCTGGGGCTCGAGCTCGCCGATCTGGGCGAGTGGGAGCAGTGGATGTCGTCACCGATGCACGACGCCTCCGGCAAGGCGCTCGAGCGGCGCACGCTTTTCGAACCGGTGCGCTACGTTCTCGAGGCAACGCTGTCCGGGAGTGGCGACCTGACGCTCGCCGGCCGGGCGCGCATCGTGGTCCGCGCTCAGGCGGCGCGGCATCGCGTCGTCGTGGCCACGCTCCACTCCGATCTCGTCGTCCGCACGGTCCGGGACGCGCGCGGCGGCGTGCTCGCCTTCCATCGGTCGGGAACGGAGCTGGCGATCGTCCTGGCTGGCGCCCCGGCGGCGGGAGACGAAGTGGCGCTTGAGATCGAATACGACGGTCGCTTCCTGGACCGCGCCGGCAGGTCGCTCTACGCGCTCCGCGACTCGCTTTCGTGGTATCCGCACGTCGGAGCTGTCGATCGCGCCAGCTACGAAGTGACATTGAGCTGGCCGAAACGCCTCGAAGTGGTTGCCGCCGGAGAGCGCGTCGACGGCGGCGATCGCCCCGACGGCAGTCACTGGGAGAGGCGCAGGCTCGACACTCCGGCGTTCGGATTCTCGTTCGAGGCCGGGCGCTTCGAGGTCGTGCGCGCTAGCGTCGAACGCCCCGCGCTTCCGCCGGTCGAGGTCGAGATCTACTTCGATGCCGAGAGCGACGATCTGCCGAAGAAGGTGCGGGATGAGATCGTCTCCGCGGTGCGAGATTCGCTCTCCTACTACGGAGAGATCTTCTCCCCCTACACCGAGCGGTCGTTGCGGGTGGTCACGGTGCCCCGCCTGATGTCGCAGGGTCTTCCGGGATTCGTGACCCTGTCCTCGCTCGCCATGAGCGACCTCCACCTCGGCTTCCGCCTGCTGTTCGGCATCGAGGACCGTCGCACGACGGTGGCGCACGAGATCGCCCATCAGTGGTGGGGGAACCGGGTTGCCTGGGCGAGCTATCGCGACCAGTGGATCAGCGAATCGATGGCGACGTACGCCGCTATGCTCTGGGCGCGTAACCGCTTGCCGGCTGCCGAGCGACCCTTGGTCGGCCCCACGAGTGACTGGCAGAGCGAACTGCTGGCGACCACCGAAGACGGCCACACCGTCGAGTCGCTGGGCCCGGTGACGCTCGGCGTGCGCCTGCTTTCGGGCAAGGAACCGGCAGCCTACGATGCCATCGTCTACAAGAAGGGTGCCGTGGTTCTGAGCATGTTGTCGCGCTACTGGACCGAGAAGCAGTTCCTGGAGATCCTCCACCAGGTGGTCGAGACGGCGTCGGGGAAGGTGCTCTCGACCGGCGACCTGATCGAAGTGATCGAACGCCTCTCGGGCACCGAGCTCCAGGGTTTCGCCAGTCGATTCATCTACGGAACGGGCCTTCCGGAAGTCCATTTCGAGTCGACGATGGGGGCGCGGCAAGGGGAGAAGTGGCCGCTCTCGATCCGCGCCCGACAGCAGGCGCCCTATCGCTTTCGCTATCGCATCGCCGCAATGCCGGATGGCCGTCTCGAGGTCCTGCGGGAGAAGCGCAACGACATGGAGGTCGACGAGACGAGCTTCGCCGTCCCGTTCCAGGTTCCGGTCGACGCGCCGTGGCCGGCCGACGCGCCGCTGCCGAAATCACAGAAGCGCGGCGATCCGCCGCCGCGCCCACGCCTCGACGGCCGGCTGACGCTGACGGGCGCCAGAACCGAGCTCGACCTGCAGCTCGACCAGCGGCCACTCGGGCTCGTGCTCGATCCCCGGCAGGAGGTCTTTGCCCTGTTCTTCGACCTCGGCCGCTCACCGAAAAGAGCTGCGCTGCGCGACGCGATCAGCGCTGCCGCTGCCGGAGAGACCGAGCCGGCGCGGCAGGGCTTCGCGGAGGTCTTCGCCGCGAAAGTGCGCCTGCCCAACGAGTTCGCGCCGAAGGAAGAGGAGAGCGACCTCGAGCGGGAGGGACGAGGGCTCGACGCACTGGCGCACCTCGGACTGGCGCGCTTGGCGGTTGAGGGCGGCGAGGTCGCCGCCGCGAAGCGCGAGCTGACGGCGGCGCGCCAGGGCCTCGACGGCGCGCAGAAGCGCGCCCTCGAAGGCGAGGCGGTCGTGATCGAGGCGCGCCTGGATCTCTCCGCCAACGACGCACCGGGAGCTTATCGGCGCCTGAAGCGGCTCCTCGTGTCGCGGGCGACCGTGGACGCGACAGAGGCCTGGCTCCTCCTGGCCATCGCCGCCCACCTCAGCGGAGAGAAGGAGACGCTCGGGCAGGCGCTCGAGGTGGCGCGGCGGCGCAGCGTCGACCTCGGTCCGCTCGCCGGGCTCTGAGGCTCCGGCGCGCTGACCGGGCAGCAAACGCCTGGCGTTGAATCTCTGCCGCGAAACGCCGCGCGTGGCGAGTCTGATAAGCTTCCCCTGCCCACTCGGGTGAACGCACGGCGCGTTCCGCGCCGACTCAAAAAATACGGAGACGAGACCAGTGAGCCGCAGTCAACGGACGGACGTCCGCAATATCGCCATCATCGCCCACGTCGACCACGGCAAGACCACGCTCGTCGACGCCATGCTCTGGCAGAGCGGGATCTTCCGCGCCAACGAAGCCGTCATGGAACGGGTCATGGATTCGATCGATCTCGAGCGCGAAAAAGGGATCACGATCATGGCCAAGAACACCTCGATCACCTACAAGGGGACGCGGATCAACATCGTCGACACCCCGGGCCACGCCGACTTCGGCGGCGAGGTCGAGCGCACGCTCAAGATGGTCGACGGCGTCATGCTGCTCGTCGACGCTTCGGAAGGCCCGCTGCCGCAGACCCGCTTCGTGCTGCGCAAGGCGTTCGAGGCCAACCTCACGCCGATCGTCGTGATCAACAAGATCGACCGCCCGGACGCGCGCATCAACGAGGTGGTCAACGAGGTCTACGACCTGTTCATCGATCTCGACGCCTCCGAGGAGCAGCTCGACTTCCCGGTGCTCTACTGCAACGCCAGGAAGGGCCTCTGTCGCACCTCGCCGGACGGCGAGGACACCCTCCTCGCGCCGCTCTTCGAGCAGATCGTCACCACGGTACCGCCGCCGTCCTACGACCCCGAGATGCCGCTGCAGTTCCTCATCACCAGCCTGGCCTACGACGACTACGTCGGGCGTCTGGCGATCGGGCGCATCTTCAGCGGCTCGGTGAAGAAGGCGCAGGAGGTCTCGCGCATCCGCATCGACGGCGGTGTCGAGACCGCCAAGGTGACGGTGCTCTACGGCTACGACGGCCTGGCGCGGACGGAGATCGCCGAGGCCGGTCCCGGCGACATCGTCGCCATCGCCGGCCTCGAGGAGGTGGCGATCGGCGAGACCCTTTCCTCGATCGAGAATCCGCAGGCGCTGCCGCAGATCCGCGTCGAAGAGCCGACGATCGCGATGGTCTTTTCGATCAACAACTCGCCGATGTCGGGCCGCGAAGGCACCCACGTCACCAGCCGCAAGCTGAAGGACCGGCTGGCGAAGGAGCTGCTCACCAACGTCGCGATCCGCGTCGAGGAGACCGACTCGGCCGATGCGATGAAGGTCTCGGGCCGCGGCGAGCTGCAGCTCGCGATCCTCATCGAGATGATGCGCCGCGAGGGCTACGAGCTGTCGGTCGGCAAGCCCGAGGTCATCACCCGCCACGTCGACGGCAAGCTCGCCGAGCCGATGGAGCAGCTGATCGTCGACTGCCCGGAGGAGTTCATTGGCGTTCTGACCCAGAAGCTGGGGGCCCGCCGCGGCCGGATGACCAAGATGGTGAACCACGGCACCGGCCGTGTCGGCATCGAGTACCGCATCCCGTCGCGCGGCCTGATCGGCTTCCGCACCGAATTCCTGACCGACACCAAGGGCCAGGGCATCATGAACTCGCTGTTCGACGGCTGGGACTTCTGGCAGGGTGACATCGAGCACCGGGCGACCGGCGCTCTGGTCGCCGACCGCGCCGGCAAGGTCACCGCCTACGCCATCGAGGGCTTGCAGCCCCGCGGCGTCCTCTTCGTCTCGCCGACCGACGAGGTCTACGAGGGGATGATCGTCGGCGAGCACGCCCGCGGCAACGACCTCGACGTCAACATCGTCAAGGAGAAGAAGCTCACCAACATGCGCGCTTCGGGCTCCGACGACACCGTGCATCTCGTGCCGCCGCGCCTCATGAACCTCGAGCAGGCGCTCGAGTTCATCAAGGAGGACGAGCTGGTCGAGGTCACCCCCAAGGCCTTCCGTCTGCGCAAGCGGATCCTCAAGGCCAACCAGCGCTAGAGCCGGGCTCGACAGAGCCGCCATGGCCCGGTAGTCTCCTCCCGGAACACGGATCAGGGGGGGAGTCATGCGCTTCGATCGCACGGTCTGGATCGCGGTTCTGCTCGTCTACCTTGCCGGCGCGGCGGATCGCGCCGGCGGCGTCCTGCCGCCGGTGCCCCTCTTCGTCGAGTCCTTCGAGTGCGGCGACGCCAGGCGCTGGAGCGCGATCGCCGGCGGATCGGTTCCTGCCGGACCCCCACCCGGGGTCTTCGTCCCGCAGGTGGCCTGCAGCTGGAGCGGTCCGGCACCGGGCGATCCGTTTCCGTCGAGCGTGAACGTGCTCGCGACGCCACTGGTCGCCGATTTTCCTCCGGGAGCTTCCGGAACCAGGGAAGTGATCTTCGTCACCTACAACGGTACCGATGGCGCCAACGACGCCTGCCGCGGCGACACGGCGAGCCTGTTCGGCGTGCTCCGTCTGGCGGACGCCGCGACCTGCGCGTCGATCGCCAATGTCTCCGGCGCCGACGAGCGCCTGATCGCGACCGCCACGCCGGCCGTCGGCGACCTCGACAACGACGGCGTGCCGGAGATCGTCGCGCTTCGCGCCCGCGACTCGGCCGGACCGGCCTACGGACCGGTGGCGTTCAAGTGGGATCCGGTGGACGCGCGCTACGAACGCTGGTGGGCGGCGAGCGGCACCGACCTCGCGACCCTCTGTCGCTGGGACGGGCCGGTCCTCCACGACCTGGACGACGACGGCTTCGCCGAAGTGATCTCGGGCACCGAGGTCTTCGACGGCCGGACCGGCGCTCGTCTCGACGACGGGAGCTTTCTGCCGGCGTCGGCGTTCGGATGGCCGAGCGTCGGCGATGTCGATGCCGACGGATCGCCCGAGCTCGTGACGTCGAGTCTGCGCGGATGGAATGCGGGTTCCGGCTCCTGGCTTGCGGAAGGCGGGGCCTCCGGCGCGATCGGCTCGACCGCTTACGCCGACTTCGGCACGCCGAGCGGCGCGAGCCTCGACGCCTCGGTGCGAGACGGCATCGCCGAGATCGTTCGTTCGACGGCGTCGCCCTCGGCGGTGAGCCTGGAGCGCCTGGACGGGACGGTCGTCTTTTCGGTGGCGGGCGCCGGGGCCGGCGTGCCGGCGACCGGCGACTTCGACGGCGACGACCGCGCCGAGGTCGCCGTCTCCTCGGGCGGGAAGATGCGGGTGCTCGACCTCGACTGTGTGCTACCCGTGGCCGGTTGTGTCGGCGGTTTCGTGCGCTGGGAGAACGATATTCAGGATTTCGCATCGGGCCGGTCGACGACGACGGCGGTGGATCTCGACCTCGACGGCAGGCTGGAGGCGGTCTTCGCGGACGAATGCTGGACGAGGGTCTTCGACGGGTTGACGGGAGATGTGCTGGCCTCCGTCGCGCGGCGATCGTGCACCTGGTCCGAAGGGGTCTCGATCGCCTCGGTCGGCGCCGGAGCGGAGCTCTTCGTCGGCTCGAACGCCAACTGTACGATCACCTGCCCGGCGATCGATCCGATCCAGCGCGGCGTGCGCTGCTCGACCGGCAGCCACTGCCCATCGGGGACCTGCGACGCCGGATACTGCCGCTGCGGCGGCGATCCGCAGTGTCCGGCGGACCATTCCTGTGTCGCTCCGCCCGCGGGAACGCCCGGCACGGGAAACACCTGCCGGGCAAATCGCACCGCCAGCCCGACCTCAGGTTTTCAGGTTCTGCGGGAGGCTTCAGGCCGCTGGGGAGCGACCGGGGGCATCTGGAATCAACAGCCGTTTTCGGTGACCAACGTGGGGCAGGCAGGCGCCCTCCCCAGGACGTCGGACTGGGTCCCCAACTTCCTCATTCCGGGTCGCAACCACTTCCGCGCGGCCGATTCGCGCTGCGCCCCCTGAGTCGGCCAGCGGACCGGACGGTCGGGCCGGTCGTTGCTATCCTCGGTGCGGATGGCGACCTGGGCGATCGGCGACGTGCACGGCTGCTACCGCACGCTGCGGAAGCTGCTGAAGAAGATCGACTTCGCCCGGAGCTCCGACCGCCTCTGGTTCACCGGCGATCTGGTGAACCGCGGTCCGCGCTCGCTCGAGGTGCTGGAGTGGGCCGCCGACCACGACTGGCGGATCGAGTCGGTGCTCGGCAATCACGACCTCCACCTCCTGGCGCTCGCCTTCGGCGTCGCCGAGGAGCGCCCGCGCGACACCCTGCGTCCGATTCTCAAGTCGAGCCGCCAGGTGCCGCTGATCGACTGGCTGCGCCGCCGGCCGCTCGCCGTCGGCACGCCCGCCCGCCTCATGGTGCATGCCGGACTCCTGCCGTCGTGGACGGTGGAGGAGACGTTGTCGATCGCGGCACGGCTCGAAGGCCGCCTGCGCGGACCGGAAGCCGCGCAGCTGCTGGCCGCGATGCGCAGCAAGAGTTCCCGGCCGGAGGAGGAAAGCGCCGAAGTGAGATCGCTGCGGGTCTTCGCCCTGATCCGCTCGTTGCGCGCTGACGGCGAGCTCTGCCGCGAGTACACCGGTCCGCCGGAGAAGACCCCCAAGGGCTGCATACCCTGGTTCGAAGTCCCTGGCCGGCAGAGCGCCGGCACCGAGATCGTGTTCGGCCACTGGGCCGCCGTGGGTTTTCGGCGCGGCGCGAACTTCCTCGCCCTCGACTCCGGCTGCGCCTGGGGCGGCGAGCTCTCCGCCGTGCGGCTGGAGGACGGCCAGCGCGTGCAGGTGGAGAACGCGGAGTGACGGCGCTCCCCGTCGACGGCGAGCTCGACCGCGGACGCTTGCCGCGGACGGTGGCCGAGCTCGAAGACGAGATCGGCGCCGGCCTCGAGCTCGGCGGTCAGCTCTACCTCGCCCGTGGCGGCACGATCGTGGCCGACGCCGGCTTCGGCGAGGCGCGGGCGGGGGAGCCGATGCGCCGCGGCCATCTGATGCTGTGGATGTCGTCGACCAAGCCGGTGGCCGCGGTGGCGGTCTGTCAGCTCTGGGAGCGCGGCCGGCTGGAGCTCGACGATCCGGTGGCGCGGCACATTCCTGAGTTCGCCCAGGGGGGCAAGGAGCGCGTCACCGTCCGCCACCTGCTGACGCATACCGGCGGCGTGCGCATGCTCGACACCGGCTGGCCCGCGGCCGGCTGGGAGGGGATCGTCGCGCGCGTCTCGGCGCAGCGCCTCGAGCCGCGCTGGGAGCCCGGACGCAAGGCCGGGTATCACCTCGCTTCGAGCTGGTTCGTGCTCGGCGAGCTGGTGCGGCGGCTCGACGGCCGGCCGTTCGAGGTCTACGTGCGGGACGAGATCTTCCTGCCGCTCGGCGCGGACGACTGCTGGATCGGCATGCCGGCGGATCGCCTCGCGGCCTATGGGGAGCGCATCGCGCCGATGTACGACGTCGCTCCGGCAGGGGAGGGGCCGGCCTCGATAGCGGAGAACGGCGCCACCGCCGGGGCCCGGCTGGTCGTGCCGTCACCGGGCGGAAACGGCTGCGGTCCGCTGCGCGAGCTGGCGCGGCTCTACCTCATGCTCGCGGCGGGCGGCGTCTTCGAGGGTCGCCGCCTGCTGCGCCGCGAGACCGTCGAGGCGCTCGCGGCACGCCACCGGGTCGGCATGGTCGACGCGACCTTTCGCGCCCGGCTCGACTGGGGGCTCGGTGTCATCGTCAACTCGGCGCACTACGGCGAACCCGAGATGCCCTATGGTTACGGCCCGTTCGCGGGCCCGCGGACCTTTGGACACAGCGGTGCGCGCAGCTCCACCGCCTTCTCCGATCCCGAAGCCGGGCTGGTCGTCGCGCTGGCGGTCAACGGCATGCCCCCCGACGATGTGCATCGCCGGCGTTTCGAGCGCCTGACGGCGGCGATCTATCGCGACCTCGGGCTCGCCCCCGCCCCCGATGCGATATAGACTGAATAGCGCTTGAGCCTCTCCGTCCCCCCGTCCGCAGGCAGCGAGTCGATTCCGCCGCGCATCGTCCCCCGCTCCGAGCACGCGGTTTCCCGCAGCCGGATCCAGAAAGAGGCGCTGAAGGTCCTCTATCGCCTGCAGGAGGCCGGCTACCTGGCCTACATGGTCGGCGGCAGCGTCCGCGACCTGCTGCTCGGCCGCCAGCCGAAGGACTTCGACATCGCGACCGACGCCAAGCCGCAGGAGGTCCGCCGGGTCTTCCGCAACGCGCGCATCATCGGCCGCCGCTTCCGCCTGGTGCACATCCTGTTCGGCGACGTCGTGGTCGAGGTTTCGACCTTTCGCAGCGAGCCCCGGGTCGCGGCGCCGACGGCGCCCGGCGGTGGGGCTCCCCCCGCCGCCGAGCTGCTGATCACGAGCGACAACAACTTCGGCACCGCCGTGGAGGACGCCTTCCGGCGCGACTTCACGGTCAACGCGCTGTTCTACAACATCGCCGATTTCTCCATCCTCGACTACGTCGGGGGCATGGCGGACCTCGAGCGGAGCGTGCTGCGCACGATCGGCGACCCGCAGGTGCGCTTCCGCGAGGATCCGGTGCGGATGCTGCGTGCCTGCGAGCTCGCCGGCCGGCTCGACTTCACCATCGAGGCCTCGAGCCAGGCGGCGATCCATGAGCTGCGGCAGGAGCTCACCAAGGCGTCGCCGGCGCGGGTCAGCGAAGAGCTTGTGGCGCTCCTGCGCTGTGGCAGCGCGGGCAAGGCGATGCAGTGGATGCTCGACCTCGGCGTCCTCGAGGTCCTCCTGCCCGAGGCCTACGCCATGGTGCAGGCGAGCGAGCGCGGCCTCGGCGACTTCGGCAAGATCCTGCCGACGCTCGACCGCAAGATCGCTGCCGGACGCGCGGCCTCGGACGGCGGCCTGCTGGCGGCGCTCCTGCTGCCGGGGGTCCTGCTGCGCCGCTACGACATCGAGGCGCTGTCGCGCAAGGCGCTGCGCCGCGATCAGCTCGCCGCGCTGGTCGACGAGGTTTCGGCGCCGTTCCTCAAGCGATTCGCGCTGTCGCGCATCCGCTCCCAGCAGACGACCGACGCGCTCAAGGGCTTCCTCCGCCTCTGCGAGCCGCATCGCACCGCCGGCGAACGCCATCTCGCGGTGACGAAGTCCTGGTTCCCCGACGCGCTCTGGCTCTTCGAGCTGCTGGCCGAAGCGACCGCCGAGGGGTTCGAGGAGCTCGCGCAGTGGCAGGCGGCGGCGCGGCGGCGGCCGGTGCTCGCTTCGGGAGAGCTGACGGTTGCGACTGCGGACGGCGCGCGCGCCGCGGCGCCGCGCAAGCGGCCGCGCCGGCGCAAGCGGCGCTGAGGGCGTCCCGCTCCTGCCCAATGGGAGGGTGCGGCCACGCCCGGGATGGGTATCATCGGACGGGCGCCGGCGCAGTCCGCCAGCCGATCTACCGGCGTAGGTAGGCAGGAACGAGAGTGGGGTGAGCTGGAGATGACCGCGACCGTCGGCTTTGCTCGTACGACGCTGGGAAAGAAGGCGGTGATGGCCGTCACCGGCCTGATCCTGTTCGGCTTCGTGCTGGTCCACATGTACGGCAATCTCAAGATGTACCAGGGGGCGGAGAAGTTCGACGCCTACGCCGAGGCGCTGCGCGAACTCGGCAAGCCGATCCTGGCGCACGGTCACGCGCTGTGGATCGCCCGGGTGGTGCTGCTCGCCGCCGTCGTGCTGCACATCTGGTCGGCCTGGTCGCTGACGCTGCAGTCGCGCCGCGCCCGGCCGGTGCGCTACCGCAACCAGGAGCTCGTCCAGACCACCTACGCCGTGCGCACGATGCGCTGGGGCGGCTTCATCCTGCTGCTCTTCGTGCTCTACCACCTGGCGCACCTGACGCTGGGCTGGGCGCACCCGGACTTCACCGCCGGAAAGGTCTACCAGAACGTCGTCGTCGGCTTCCAGGTCGGATGGGTCGCGGCGTTCTACATCGTGGCGAACCTCGCCCTGGGCTTTCATCTCTACCACGGGCTGTGGAGCTTCTTCCAGACGCTGGGCTTCAACCAGCCGGCGTGGAACCCGTGGCGCCGGCGGTTCGCCACGCTCTTCGCCCTCGTCGTCACCCTCGGCAACGTCTCTTTCCCGAT
>CAZQTL010000083.1:16242-16548 GCA_964595975.1 uncultured Thermoanaerobaculia bacterium
CTGACCGGCGTGGTGAGGTAGTCATGCTGCTCGATGCCAGAATTCCCGACGGTCCGATCGAGACCAAGTGGGAGCGCACGAAGTTCGACATGAAGCTGGTGAATCCGGCCAACAAGCGCCGCTTCACCGTCATCGTCGTCGGCTCGGGGCTGGCCGGCGCTTCGGCTGCAGCTTCGCTCGCCGAGCTCGGATACAAGGTGCTCTGTTTCTGCTTCCAGGACTCGCCGCGCCGGGCGCACTCGATCGCCGCGCAGGGCGGCATCAACGCCGCCAAGAACTACCAGAACGACGGCGACAGCATCTACC
>CAZQTL010000084.1:0-16337 GCA_964595975.1 uncultured Thermoanaerobaculia bacterium
GCCGCGGGGCATGCTCGATCCCTGGTCGCTCGAGCGCTCGCGGCTCAAGAAGCGTCTGGCGGCAGGGGCGTATGAGAATCGCAATCTCGGCGCGGCCCGCCTGCTCCACGCGACGAGTGACCTCGAGGCCGAGTCCATCCGGCGATACGGCCTGCGGCAGCCGATCACGGTACTGCCAAACGGTGTCGAGTTGACGCGAGCGGGGGAGATTCCCGGGAGGGAGCTCCTCGAGCGGCGGTTTCCCGAGCTCCACGGCAAGCGCTGGCTGCTCTTCCTCGGCCGGCTCGATCCGAAGAAGGGGCTCGACTGGCTCCTCGAGATCTGGCGCGACCTGGGGCCGGGTCGTCCCGACTGGCGCCTGGTGATCGCCGGACCGGACCTCGCGGGCTACGGCGCGAAGCTGGTCGCGGCCGTCGCCGCCGAGCCCGTGCTGCGCGAGCGGACGACCTTCACCGGCATGCTCGAGGGAGCCGAGAAGAGCGCGGCGCTCGCGTGCGCGGAGCTCTTCGTTCTGCCGACGCGGGGCGAGAACTTCGGCATCGCGGTCGCCGAGGCGTTGGCGCACGGCACGCCGGTGGTCACGACGACGGCGGCTCCGTGGGGCGAGTTGGTCGGCCACGACTGCGGCTGGTGGGTGGCGCCGGAGCGTGCGGCCCTCCAGACCGCTCTCGCCGCGGCTCTGCGCCTGCCGGAGAGCGAGCTCGCGCACCGGGGAGCGCGGGGCGCAGGCCTGATCCGGGAACGGTACTCCTGGGACTCGATCGGCGAGCGCTGGGTCGAGGTCTACCACTGGCTGTTGTCGGGCGGGGCTCCGCCCGCGTCCGTCCGCCTGACATGAGAATCACGATCGTCACCGGTCCCTGGTTGCCCGTGCCGGCGCTGCGTGGCGGCGCGATGCAGAAGGCGTGGAGCGGGCTGGCGCGGGAGATGGCGCGGGCAGGGCACGAGGTCACGATCGTCGCCCGCGCCTTCCCCGGGCAGCCGCCGGCCGAGACGATCGAGGGCGTCCACTTCCGGCGCACGCGCGGATTCTCCCAGGGCAGGCATCTGGCCTGGGATCTGGCGAAGGATCTCCTCTACGCGGGCAACGTCCTGCCGCGACTCCCGCGCGCCGACATCCTGGTGACCAACGACTTCTGGCTGCCGGCGCTGGCGGCGCGCTGGCGGCGCGCGGCGGGAGCGGTGGTGGTCTCGGCCGGCCGCTTTCCCAAGGGCCAGTACCGGCTCTACCGGCGGGCGGCACGGATCTTCGCGATCTCGACGGCCGTGCGCGACGCGATCGCGGCGGAGCAGCCGGAAGTGGGCGCGAGAACGGAGGTGATCCCGCTGCCGGTCGATCTCGCGCTCTTCCCGCCCTCGCCGCCGGGGAGTGCCGAGGGAAAGACGCTGCTCTACGTCGGCCGCGTTCATCCCGAGAAGGGAGTCGAGCTCCTCCTGCGCGCTTTCGCGCGCCTCGCCGAGCGCTTCCCCGGGTGGTCTCTCCGGATCGTCGGGCCGGTCGCCGAATCCGAGGGCGGCGGCGGCGAGGACTACCTCGATCGCCTGCGCGATCTGGCGATCGGGCGCAGGGTCGAGTTCCGCGGCCCGGTCTTCGATCCGGCGGCGCTGGCGGCGGTCTATCGCGGCGGCGATCTCTTCTGCTACCCGTCGCTCGCTGAGCGCGGCGAGGCCTTCGGCGTCGCGGCGCTCGAATCGATGGCTGCGGGCGTGCCGCCGGTGGTGTCGGGACTCACCTGTTTCCGGGACTTCGTCCGCGACGGTGAGAACGGATGGATTTTCGACCACCGCGGCGACGCGGCGGCCGAGACGCTGGCCGGGGTGCTGGCGGGAGCGATGGGCGATGCCGAGCGCCGCCGTCTCGCCGGCAGCGCGGCGCGGCGGACGGCGGAGCGCTTCGGTTTCTCCTCCATCTCGCGGCAGTACCTCGCCGCATTCGCGCGCATCGTCGGCGACGCCGCGCAGGGATAAGCTCCGCACCTCGATGCCCGGCGCGATGCTCGAAGCCATCACCCCGCTCCTCCTCACCTACGACGAGATGCCGAATCTCGAGCGGACCTTCGCGCCGCTCGCCTGGGCGAAGAGGATCGTCGTGGTGGACAGCGGCTCGACCGACGGGACGCGGGAGTGGTTGGCGCGCGATCCGAGGGTGTCCCTCTTCACGCGCCCGCTCGACAGCTTCGCGGCGCAGGGGAACTTCGGACTGCGAGAGACGGGGATCGACACGCCATGGGTGCTCTCCCTCGATGCGGACCATGTGCTCACCGATGAGTTGGTGGGTGAGATCGCAGAGCTGCAGCCGGTCGTGCGAACGAATGCCTACGACGCACACTTCGTCTATTGCATCGAGGGGCAGCGGCTCCGCTGCGGGCTCTACCCGCCGCGCGTCGTCCTCGCCCGGGTTGACGCCGCGCGCTTCGTCGCCGACGGCCACGCCCATCGCTTGACGGTCAGCGAGTCCCCGGAGCGCTTGCAGGGTGCGATTCTGCACGACGACCGCAAGCCGCGGAGCCGCTTCCTCGCGGGGCAGGCCCGCTACGCCCCGCAGGAGGCCGACAAGCTCCTCGGGGCTCCTCCCGGAACCCTCTCGATGACCGACCGCATTCGCGAATTCGGCTGGATCGCCCCCTGGCTCGTGCCATTCTGGGTCCTGGTGGTGAAAGGCGGATTTCTCGACGGGCGCGCCGGCTGGATCTACGCCGGCGAGCGCGCGATCGCCGAGTGGCTGATCGCCATGGCGCTGTTCGAAAAGAGGCTCCGCCGATGATCCGCATTCTCGGCCTCTCCGCCTACCACGCCGACGCGGCGGCTGCGGCCGTCGCCGACGGGAAGTTCATCGCCGGCGTGGAGGAGGAGCGCTTCCGGCGCATCAAGCACTGGGCCGGCTTCCCCGAGCTCGCCCTCGGCTGGTGCGCGCGGGAGCTCGCGGCGGGACCCGGCGGCAGCGAGCGGGTGAACGCGATCGCCGTCGCGCGCGAGCCGCGCGCCTACCTGGCGCGCAAGGCCTGGCTGGCGCTCACCCATCCGCGGAGCCTGGCGCGCGCCGCCGGGCGGGTGAAGAACCTGCACGCCGTGGCGTCGCTCGAGGGGCGGGTGACCGCCGCGCTCGGCATCGAGACCAGCCCGCCGATCTTCGCCGTCGAGCACCACAAGGCGCACCTCGCCTCGGCGTTCTACTGCTCGCCGTTCGAGGAGGCCGCCTGTCTCTCGGTGGACGGCTTCGGCGACTTCGTCTCGACGATGCTGGCGCACGGGCGCGGCAACCGGCTCGAGATCCTCGACCGCGTCCACTACCCGCACTCGCTCGGGCTGTTCTACTCGGCGATGACGCAGTACCTCGGCTTCCCGCACTTCGGCGACGAGTACAAGGTCATGGGACTGGCGGCGTACGGCTCGCCGCGCTTCGTCTCGGAGATCCGCCAGCTCGTGCCGGCGCTGCCGGACGGGACGTTCCGCCTCGACCTCGCCTACTTCCGGCACCTCTCGGAAGGGGTGGACATGACCTGGGAGTCGGGGGAGCCGACGCTCGGACGTCTGTTCACGCCGGCCCTCGAGCGGCTGCTGGGACCTTCGCGCCCGCCCGACGAGCCGCTGGCGCAGCGCCACATGGACATGGCCGCCTCGATGCAGGCGGTCTACGAGGACCGCTTCTTCGCGCTGGTGAAACGGGTGCTCGAGCTCACCGGCACGAACCGGCTGGCGCTCGCCGGCGGTTGCGCCCTCAACTCGCTCGCCAACGGCCGGATCTTCGACCGTACGCCGGTGAAGGAAATCTTCATCCAGGCGGCTTCCGGCGATGCCGGAACCTCGCTCGGCGCGGCGCTCTACGTCCACCACGACGTCCTCGGCGAGCACCGCAGCGGCTTCGTGATGGAGCACAGCTCGTGGGGGCCGCAGTACGGCGAGGCCGAGGTGCGGCGGGCGCTTGCCGCGGGGATCCCGGCCTCGAACGGCGCGGACGGGCGCTTCGGCGAGCTCGCGATCGCGACGGCGCCCGATTCGGCGACGCTGTGCAGGGAGACCGCGTCGGCGATCGCCCGCGGCGAGGTGGTGGGCTGGTATCAGGGGCGCGCCGAGTGGGGGCCGCGGGCGCTCGGCAATCGGTCGATCCTCGGCGACCCGCGACGCGCCGACATGAAGGACCTGCTCAACCTCAAGATCAAGCGCCGGGAGTCGTTCCGGCCCTTCGCGCCGTCGATTCTCGAGGAGCGGGTGGGGGAGTGGTTCACCCACTCACAACCCGATCCGTTCATGCTCAAGGTGTATCCGTTCCGGCCGGAGAAGCGCGACCGCGTGCCGGCGGTCGTCCACGTCGATGGCTCGGGGCGGCTGCAGACGGTCTCCGAGCGCTCGAACGCGCTCTACGCCGAGCTCATCCGCGCCTTCGAGGCGGAGACCGGCGTGCCGATCGTGCTCAACACCTCGTTCAACGAGAACGAGCCGATCGTCAACACGCCGGCCGAGGCGCTCGACTGCTTCCTGCGGACGAAGATGGATCGGCTGGTGATGGGCAGGGTCCAGATCCGTCGCGAGTTTTCCAGCATCGGCAGCTCGGTCCAGGGTTGAAAGTGCCACCCAGACCGGCCCAACGAGCTTGGAGACGATTCTCCTGGCTTGTCGTGCTTCCCTCTCTCTTCGCAATGCTGGTCGGACTCCTCTGGACAAGGGGAGAGAGAATTCTCGGGAACGATTCGTTCTATTACCTTCACTTCGCGAAGTCCTTCCGCCAGACGCTTCCGGAGAGCTTCGGGTCCCACTGGCCTCACGGCTATCCGCTCCTCGGGGCAGTCTTGAGCTGGATCGTCGGAGACACTTGGCTGTCGCTATTGTTGATTTCGGGAGCAAGCTTGGTTGCTTGCTTTTGCATAGTCGCGTCGATGCTCGATCGAGAAGAAGTGAAGATGCACTCAACTCTCATCGTGCTGTTGGCGGTTGCCGCAACGCCGACCATCTCTGGACTCCTTTTCGGAACCATGAGTGAGTTGACGTTCTCTGCTCTCGTGCTGGGCCAGGCATTTGCGATGGCGCAGTGGCCTTCGAGGCGGGCTGTGCTGATGAGCGTCCTGCTCGCCCTTGCTTCCTTCGGAGTCCGATATGTGGGCTTGTTCATGCTTCTCGCGGTGGCGTTGTGGATCGTTGTTACCTCGCGATCGCTAAAGGAAGAACTGAACTTGGCCTTCGCGATCCGAACTCTTGGCCTGGCTCTGACAGCTAGCCTGGGCATGCTGTGGACCAATTTCCGGGTAGTCGGGCACCTCTCGGGGGGTGAACGAGACCCTGCCGAGGGACTGGCTTCTCTTCCAAGGCAGCTGGCTCAATTGGGCCTAGCGTTGCCGAGTTCGGCGAGTTCTGGGCAGCTGAGCAATATGCTCGGAGGCGCTGAATCCGCGCTTGGACTGGCCGCTGGAATGACGGTGATGACGTCTTGCGTCGTGCTGATTGTCTTGTCTTACAAGCGCCCGCGAAGCGTCTTTTCTCGCCCAGTTAGCCTGCTCGCACTCACTTACTTGGTTTCGATAGCTCTACTTCGATCGCTATGGAGCTTCGATGATCTCTCAGGTGGTCGAGCCATCGTGCCGGCGCTGTTTCCATTGGTGTTCCTGGCGATCGAGAGGTGCAGGGCGGAGCGGAAGTGGGCTCTCACTGTGGGGGGAACTAGCATCATCGTGCTCGGATCCATTGCGGCGATTCGCGGAGTAAGTCCGGAAACTCACGGTGATATTCGATCGGCTCGAAAATCTGTCGCTCCACGTCTAACCATCAGCTCGTTGGTTTCCGCCAATGACGCAGCAATCAGCATTGCTGCCTATGTCTCGAATCCGGTCGTCTGGTCTCACGAACCCACGCTAGAAGCAGTTGCCGACGCGGACGTGTTGGTCGTAGCGGCGAAGCGAATTGGCAGGTTTGCCTCCAGGTTTGAGTTCGACCCTGCGTGGATCCGCTTCTGTGAAACGCTGCAACGTAATGGTGATTACGAGTTGATCCAAGGATCATCCGCTTCGATGGTCCTTCTCAGAACTAGGTCCGGAACTGGACGAAGGCGGCTTGCCGACTAGTCTTGCGCGCTTCCTCGTGCGCAGTTAAGTGGAGCGGAGGTCGGGCGCTGGGGAACCGCTCGATCCTCGGCGATCCGCGGCGCGCCGACATGAAGGATCTGCTGAATTTGAAGATCAAGCGCCGCGAGTCGTTCCGGCCTTTCGCTCCGTCCATCCTCGAGGAGCGGGTGGGCGAGTGGTTCACCCACTCCTACCCCGACCCGTTCATGCTCAAGGTCTACCCGTTCCGGCCGGAGAAGCGCGACCGCGTGCCGGCGGTCGTGCACGTGGACGGCTCGGGCCGCTTGCAGACGGTCTCCGAGCGCTCGAACGCGCTCTACGCCGAGCTCATCCGCGCCTTCGAGGCGGAGACCGGCGTGCCGATCGTGCTCAACACCTCGTTCAACGAGAACGAGCCGATCGTCAACACGCCGGCGGAGGCGCTCGACTGTTTCCTGCGCACGAAGATGGACCGCCTGGTGATGGGGCGGGTCTCGGTCGTGCGTCCGCCTCAGGGATAGCCGGCGGGCGTCGCCGGGGAGTGAGACTCGACAGCAGCGAGGTCGGCCAGGGCAGCTTCGGTTTTCGCGCGCAGGGTCTCCTGGCGCGTGCGGAGCTCCTGGTTCTCGTGGCGAGCCACCGTCAGGGCGGCCGCCGTCCAGGAGCTCTCGAACTGCGCCATCACCGCCTTCGTTCCCATCCAGGCTGCGGCGAAGGAGAGGAATGTCAGGAGCAACAGGAAGCGCCAGTGCTGCGGGAGCCCGCTCTGCCGCAGGTAGGTCGTCACTTCGCGACGCCCGCGGTGGACCGCGCGCAAGAGCGCCGGTCCCACCTTCCCGGCAGACCGGGGGAGGAGAGCAATTGTAGAAATTCCGCCTCCGGCGGGCCGAGACGGCAGAGTGTGACCCCGGCGATGCGGGAAGAGGCGCGACGGGGCGAAAGGCCGTGGGAGCGCTGGGAAATGGGGGTTGCGGAAGATCATGAGCTCTCGATCCCGACTTCGTTGGCGAAAGACTGCGGTCGGTGGAGGTGAAGAGTGCACCGAGCGTGCCGGGGTCGAGAATGCGTCTGCTAGCATTTGCGCGCCCGATGAGCCAGCGCGAGATTCCTGTCGATGCCCGCATCTACGTCGCCGGCCACCGCGGGCTGGTGGGTTCGGCGGTCGCCCGCCGGTTGGGGGCCGAGGGCTTCCGCAACCTGCTGACCGCCGGCCGCGACGAGCTCGACCTGCGCGACCAGGCGGCGGTGGATCGCTGGTTCGACGCGCATCGGCCGCAGTACGTCTTTCTCGTCGCCGGCACCGTCGGCGGCATCTGGGCCAACTCCCGGCGGCCGGCGGAGTTCATCTACGACAACCTGATGATCCACGCCACGGTCGTGCATGCCGCCTGGCGGACCGGCGTGACGAAGCTGCTCTACCTCGGCAGTTCCTGCATCTACCCGCGTGAGGCGTCCCAGCCGATGGCCGAGGAGGCCCTGCTCACCGGGCCGCTCGAGCCGACCAACGAGCCCTATGCCGTCGCCAAGATCGCCGGCATCAAGCTCTGCCAGGCCTACCGCCGCCAGTACGGCTGCGACTTCATCTCGGCGATGCCGACCAACCTCTACGGTCCGGAGGACAACTTCGACCTCGAGTCGTCGCACGTGCTGCCGGCGATGATCCGCAAGTTTCACGAGGCGAAGGAGCGCGGCGAGCGCAAGGTGAAGCTGTGGGGGAGCGGCGCGCCGCGGCGCGAGTTCCTGCACGTCGACGATCTCGCCGACGCCTGTCTCTTCCTCATGCGCCGCTACGAAGGCGACGAGCACATCAACGTCGGCACCGGCGAGGACCTGTCGATCCGCAGCCTCGCCGAGCTGGTGCGCGACATCGTCGCCCCGGAGCTCACCATCGAGTGGGACGCCGCGAAGCCCGACGGTTCGCCGCGCAAGCTCCTCGACGTCCGCCGTCTCCACGACCTCGGCTGGCGCCATCGCGTGGAGGTGCCGGACGGCATCGCCGCGACCTACCGCTGGTTCGTGGACGAGCTGGCGAAGGGGGGCGTGCGCGGTGTGCGCGCGCCCGGGCCGGCGCCCGCTCCGACCGCGCGTTGAAGCGCCTGGTCTCGATCTGCGACTGGCTGCCGCCCGACTTCGGCGCGGTCGGCCAGTACGCCGAGATCGAAGCCCGCCGTCTCGCCGCCGAAGGCGCCGACGTTGCGTTGGTCGGACTCTCCTCTTCGGCCGACGAGGCCAAAGACGAAAAGACCGGTCAAGGGACGTTGCGAACGGTGCGCGTGCTGGCCCGGCCTTACGAACGCGCCCATTTCCGCCAGCGTGCGCTCTGGACTGCCGCAACGAACGGACGACTGCTGCGTCGCGCGTGGAAATACGCCAAGGCCGCCGACGAGGTCCTGTTCACCGGTAGCCCGCCGTTCTTCCTGCACTGGATCGTGCCGGCGAACCTCCTGCTGCGCAAGAAGCTCACCTACCGCATCACCGACTTTCATCCCGAGTGCCTCATCGCCGAGCTCGGCCAGCGGCCGCTCTGGCTGCAACTCTTCCTTTACTGGACGCTTTTTCTTCGTCGCCGGGTCCACAAGTTCGAGGTGCTCGGCGAAGACCAGAAGCGGCGTCTGCTCGAAATCGGGATTGCTCCCGAGCGCATCGTGCTGCGCCGGGACGAAGCGCCGGTGGCCATCTCGGCCGCGACCGAGCCGCTGGAGTTGCCGGAGCCGCTGCGCGGCAAAGTGGTGCTGCTCTACTCGGGGAATTTCGGCGTGGCGCACGACGACGCGACGTTCGTCGAGGGCTATGCGCGCCATCACCGCGAGGGCAGCGGCCGTGTCGTCCTCTGGCTGAACGCCACCGGCGCGAAGGCCGATCGGGTGGAGGCGGCCCTGCGCGAGCGCCGGCTGCCGCTCCACCGCTCGCGGCCGGTGGCGCTCGCCGAGCTGCCGCGCCTCCTGGTCACGCCGCACGCGCATCTCATCACCCTGCGCGACGAGTTCGTCGGCTTCGTCCTGCCGTCGAAGGTCTACGGCTGCATCGCTTCGGGCCGCTCGGTGCTGTTCGTCGGCAGCGCCGACTCCGACGTGCATCTGCTGTGCTCCGAGCGCATCGGCGCAAGCAGCGGGGAACGCGGTGCGGAGGGCGGACTCCCGGGCCGGGAGCCGCGCCGGGCGGTCTATCGCCGGGTCGGCGTCGGCGACGCGGCGGGCGTCGCGCGAGCGCTCGACGAGCTGGTCCTCGACGCGCTCCGGCTGCGGTAGCATCGTTGCAACCCCTCATGGATCCGTTGTTCATCGTCGCCGGTGCCGCGGCGCTCCTCGCCGGAGTGGTGGCGAGCCTGCTCGTGCCGCCGGTGGTGAACCTGGCGCAGTTCCTGCGCTCGTTCGACCGGCCGGCGGAGGGGGGCGAGCGCAAGGCGGTGCTGGCGACGGCGGTCCCGCGACTCGGCGGGGTGGCGATCGCCGCCGGCCTCGGCGCCGGGGCGCTGGTCGGCCTGATGGCCGGCTGGGGGCAGTGGGGGATGAGGATCCCGCGCCCCGAGCTGGTGGCGTTGCCGATCGCCGCCGGTCTGGTCTTCCTGGTCGGGCTGGTGGACGACCTCTTCGGCGTCACGCCGGGCAAGAAGTTCGTCGTCGAGCTCGTCGCCGCCTGGCTGCTGGTGCGCGTCGGCTGGACCTTCACCGAGCTCAACCTGCCGCTCGTCGGCGAGCTCCATCTCGGCGTCTGGGGAGGCGTGGTCTCCGTTCTCTGGCTGGTCGGCGTCACCAACGCGATCAATCTCATCGACGGGCTCGACGGGCTCGCGGGCGGAGTGGCGGCGATCATCTCCGCCAGCCTGCTGGTCTATGCGCTCATCCAGCACAACCTCGGCAGCGTCGTCCTCATGGCGGCGATCGCCGGCGCCTGCATCGGTTTCCTGCGCCACAACTGGGAGCCGGCGCGGGTCTTCATGGGCGACTCGGGGTCGCTCACGCTCGGCTTCCTGCTCGGCGCGATCTCCCTGCATTCGGCGATCAAGGCGCCGGCGGCGGTCGCCATCCTGGTGCCGATCCTCGCCCTCGGCCTGCCGGTCATCGACACCCTGCTGGTGATGGTGGTGCGCTTCTTCGAGGGCGAGGGAGCGCCGGTCGGCCGGCGGCTCGGCCGGATGTTCCGCGGCGACCGGCAGCATCTCCACCACCTCCTGAGCGACCTCGCGCAGCGCCATCGCCGCGTCGTCGCGGTGCTCTACCTCGTCGTGCTGCTGTTCTGCGCCGGCGCGGTCGCCGTGGCGATGACCGGCGAGGGCTGGCTGGGACTCACCCTGCTGCTGATCGAGGTCGTGGTCGTTCTCGCCATGCGCCAGCTCGGGATGGTCCGGCGGGCGCGGGCGCTCGCCGACCAGCGCATCGAGGCCCTGCGCCTGCGCGGCCCCGCCTGGCTCAAGCGCGGCTGAAGAGGTCCGCTGAGTTGAGGGCGCGAAAATCCGGCAGAATCTGGCGGCATTTCTCGCTTTCTTCAAGAAAAGCGTGAAATTCCACTTTTTCTTGGCGGATTTTCACAGTAAAATTCACCGATGATCGCCCGGACCCGCGCTCTGGCTCATCTCGAGTGGCTCCTGTCCACCTTCCCGGTGGTGGCGATCCTCGGGGCACGCCAGGTTGGCAAGACGACCCTGGCTCGCGACTTCGCAGCCCGGACGAGAGGGCCAGTCCTGCATCTCGACCTCGAGCGCGAGGCCGATCGCGCACGGCTGGCCGACCCGGAGCTCGCGCTGGCAGGGGTCGAAGGTCTCGTGGTGCTCGACGAGGTTCAGCGTCGCCCCGAGCTGTTTCCGGCGATTCGCGTTCTGGTCGATCGACCGGACTCCCGGGCTCGATTCCTCGTGCTGGGAAGCGCGTCGGGTGAGCTTCTCCGCCAGTCGTCGGAGTCGCTCGCCGGCCGGATCGGATTTCTTCGCCTGCGCGGGTTCTCGCAGGACGAGGCCGGCAGCGAGGCGCTGGGTCAGCTCTGGTCGCGTGGCGGCTTCCCGCGCTCGTTCCTCGCCGCGACGGACGCCCAGAGCTTCGAATGGCGGCGCGCCTTCGTCGCCACCTTTCTCGAACGCGATCTGCCGCAACTGGGTGTGCGGACACCTTCCGAGACCTTGCGGCGATTCTGGTCGATGCTGGCGCACTACCACGGGCAGCGCTGGAACGGAGCCGAGCTGGCGCGCGCATTCGGGCTCTCCGAGTCGAGTGTTCGCCGCTACCTCGATCTGCTCACCGATGCCCTGGTCGTGCGCCAGCTTCCCGCCTGGCACGTCAACGTCGGCAAGCGGCAAGTCCGAGCGCCCAAGGTGTTCGTCGAGGACTCCGGGTTGCTGCACGTTCTGCTCGGCATCGCCGACGCCCAGGCGCTCGAAGGGCATCCGAAGGTTGGCGCCAGCTGGGAGGGGTTCGAAGTCCAGCAGATCATCGAAAGGCTCGGCGCCTACCCCGAAGAGTGTTTTCACTGGTCGGCGCATACCGGGGCCGAGATCGATCTACTGGTGGTCACCGGGGCGGGGAAGTACGGTTTCGAGATCAAGCGCACGAGCGCCCCGCGACTGACTCGGTCGATGCGTTCCGCGATGACGGAGCTCGAGCTCGACCGGCTCGACCTGGTGCACGCCGGGGAGGCGACCTATCCCCTGGCCGACCGGGTGCGCGCCGTGGCGGCTCGCGACCTGCTCACGGCGCTCGTGCCGCTGCGGTAGCGCTGGAGCCCCACCCGATGAGACGGCTTTCCAGCCGGGCCGGGGGGCCTAGGATCGGGGGGCCGCGCCCGGATCTCCGGCCGCTCGCCGTCCCATGACCCATTCCCTGACGTCTTTCCGAGGTGAGCCCATGCGTCGATCGACCCTGAACCGGATGCCTCTGCGAGCCCTGGCGCTTCTCGCCGCGCTGCCGGCGCTCCTCGGCGCGGGCGGCCTCGCCGCCGAGGAGAAGGTCCGCGACCTGCCGCTCGGCGACCCGGCGCGGCGTGACCGCCAGGCGCCGGTGGTGCTCGACGGTGTCACCGACACGGCGAAGGGCGAGGTCATCACTCCCGCCGAGCTCGCGGCGCGGCTCGATGGCGTCGAGCTCCTGTTCGTCGGCGAGAGCCACACGGACTACGAATTCCATCAGGTGCAGCTGCGGACGATCGAGGAGCTCCAGCGCCGCGGCCGCAAGGTGCTCATCGGCCTCGAGATGTACCCCGCCGCCGAGCAGGCGATGCTCGACAAGTGGTCGACCGATCCGGCGTACAGCGAAGCCGACTTCCTCGCCCAGTCGCGGTGGTACAAGAACTGGGGCTATCACTGGGAGTACTACCGGCCGATCTTCGACTTCGCCCACCGCCACGGTCTGCGCATGTTCGGTCTCAACGTGCCGCGCAAGATCGTGCAGACGGCGCGCAAGGAGGGGCTCGCGGCGCTGACGCCCGAGCAGCGCGACCTGCTGCCGGCGACGATCGACACCGCGAGCGACGAGTACCGCCGGCTCTTCCGCGCCTTCTTCGGCGACGACGGGCTGCACGGCGGGATGTCGCCGGAGATGTTCGAGGGCATGTTCACCGCCCAGTGCACCTGGGACGCGGCGATGGCGCACAACGCGCTCAAGGCGCTCGCGCGCCATTCGGAGGCGGGCGGCACGCGGGCGATCATGGTGGTGCTGATCGGCGAAGGCCACGTCGCCTACGGCCTCGGCGCCGAGCGCCAGGCGCGCCTCACCTTCGAGGGGCGCACGGCGTCGGTCATTCCGGTGCGCATCGAGGATCCGAAGAGCCGCCTGCCGGTGAAGGAGGCGCGGGCCTCGTTCGCCGACTTCTTCTGGGGCGTACCGCCGGAGCGCGACCCGCTCTACCCGGTCCTCGGTCTGTCGGCGCCGGAGCGCGATCCGGGGACACCGTTGACCGTGATCCGCGTCGAGGAGGAGTCGGTCGCCGCCGCCGCGGGCTTCGCCGCAGGCGACGTGCTCGTGGCGATGGACGGGACGCCGATCGGCGAGCAGGAGACGCTCAACCGGCTGATGTCCGGCAAGCGCTGGGGCGACTCGGCCAGGTTCGAGGTCCTGCGTGAGGGCAAACCGGTGACGCTCACCGCGTACTTCCGCCGCACCCCCGACAAGCCGCCCGTTCCGCCGAGTCCTCCGCTGCCGCCCGAGTCGCCGGCGCCTCCGATGCCGGCCGCGCCACCGGTCCCGCCATCTCCTCCAGCCTCCGAGCCGCCGCGTCCGCCGCTGGGGAGCGCGCGGTGACCGCCCGCGGCGATCGCGGAGCTCCGGTGGGCCTGGTGCTCGCGGCGCTCGCAGCGCTCGCAGCCATCGGGATCTCCGGCGCGGCGTCGGCGGCCGCGCCGCCTCCGGGCGCGACGACGCCGGAGATCGTCGCGCATCGGCTCACCGTCGGGCTCGATCCGGCAGCGCACGAGCTGGCGGTGGAAGACCGGATGCTGCTGCTGCGCGGTGGCACGGTCGAGTTCGTGCTCAACCGGCAGCTCGCGATCTCCTCTTCCGATCCACGGGTCGAAGAGGTTCCGTCGCGCGACGGCGCCGCCGACAGCGGCGCGGCAGCGGGGACGGAGGTTGCCCTGCGCCACTATCGCGTGCGCCTGCCGGAGGGGGGCGGGAAGCTGCACCTCACCTACTCCGGCCGCTTCGATTTCGGTCTCGGCACACAGCAGGAGGAGTACCAGCGCGGCTTCCGCGACACCGCGGGCATCGTCTCGCCCGAGGGTGTCTACCTCGCCGGCGACGGCCATTGGTACGCGCAGTTCGCCCATCCCGCACCGGCCACCGAGCTGGTCGAGTTCGAGCTCACCGCCCGCGCTCCCGAGGGCTGGCATCTGGTGAGCCAGGGCAACGGCACGTCGCGCGACGAACAGGGCTTCGCCCGCTGGAGCTCGGGTGGAGAGATGGACGAGATCTACCTCGTTGGCGGTCGGCTGACGCGTTCTCACCGGGCGGTGCCCGCGGTGCCCGCGGTAGCCGGCGCGGCCGCGCCGGCGATCGAAGCCGAGGTCTTCCTGCGCCAGGAGGACGCGGCGCTGGCCGAGAAGTACCTCGCGGCGACGGCGCTGTACCTCGACATGTACAGCCGGCTCATCGGGCCCTACCCCTACGGCAAGTTCGCGCTGGTCGAGAACTTCTGGGAGACCGGCTTCGGCATGGCCTCGTTCACGCTCCTCGGCCCCCAGGTTCTCCGCATGCCGTTCATCATCACCTCCTCCTACCCGCACGAGATCCTGCACAACTGGTGGGGCAACTCGGTCTTCGTCGACTACGCGAGCGGCAACTGGTGCGAGGGTCTCACCGCCTACATGGCCGACCACCTCATGGCGGAGCAGCGGGGACTGGGCGCGGCGCATCGCCGCGACCGTCTGCAGGACTACGCGAGCTACGTCGGCGATCTGAAGGGTGGGCGCGACTTTCCGCTCGTCGAGTTCCGTTCGCGCCACAGCGCCGCGACCGAAGCGGTCGGCTACGGCAAGACGATGATGGGCTTCCACATGCTGCGGCGGAAGATGGGCGACGACCGTTTCCGCGCCTGGGCGGCGGAGTTCTATCGCGAGCAGCGCGGGCGAGTGACTTCGTTCTCCGACGTGCTGCACTCGATGGAACGCGCGATGGGCGGCAACGGCGGCCCGGATCTCGCCCGCTTCTTCCGCGACTGGACGGAGAGGGCCGGCGCCGCGGCGCTCGCGGTCGAGGTCAGCGGCGTCGAACCGGTCGCCGACGGCTTCGAGGTCCGCGGCACGCTGCGCCAGACGCAGGCCGGGGAACCTTTCGCGCTCGACGTGCCGATGGCCTTCCAGGGGGCGGATGCGGCAGCGCCGGCGGTGGTCTACGAGCTCCGGCTCGAGGCCGGGGCGGCACCGTTCGCCTTCCGCGTCCGCGAGCGCCCGGTGCTGCTCCAGGTCGATCCCGAGTTCGATCTCTTCCGGCGTCTCGACCCGCGCGAGATTCCCGCCTCGATCGGGCAGATCTTCGGCGAGCCGCGCCTGCTGGCGGTGGTCGCGGCGCAGGCGTCGCCGGAGGAGAGGGAGGCCTGGCGAAAGCTCCTCGAATCGTGGCAGAGCGACGCGCATCGCGTCGAGCTCGTGACCGACGCCGAGGTCGATCTCCTGCCGGCGGATCGCGCCGTCTGGCTGCTCGGGCGCGCCAACCGCCTGGCGCCGCGCTACTTCGGCGGTGGGGCGGTCGCGGGCCTGGAGGTCGATGATGAAGGAGTGGTCATCGAAGGCGCGCGCGTGCCGTTCGCCGGCCACGCGACGGTCGCGGTCGCGCGCCATCCGGCGAGCGCTGGGCGCGCCATCGGCTGGATCACCGCCGATCCGGCGCAGCTCGCCGCGCTGCCCGGTCTCGGGCGCAAGCTCCCGCACTACGGCAAGTACAGCTATCTCGGCTTCGAGGGGAGCGAGCCGACCAATGTGCTGAAAGGCCAGTGGGCGGCGTCGGACTCGCCGCTGCGGGTCGATCTGCGGCGCGCGGAAGAGCGGCAGGCAGCGCTCCCCGCGCTCGTCCTCGCGCCGCGCCGGGCCCTCGCCGAGCTGCCCGCCGCGGCACCGCCGCCGCGGCCCTAGCTCCTCAGTCCAGCCGCACGCGGACGGCCGGGCGCAGGTCGCCGGCGCGCACCCGGATCTCGAGCAGATGCGGCTCGCTCGCCAACTCGACCGGCACGCGGACCCCGACGCTCCCCGCGGCGACGACGACCGGTGGCAGCAGACGTCCATCGCACTGCACCTCGAGGAGAGCCTCGCCGCGCGCCGGCTCGGCGAGCTCGAATCCGAGGGCCGCGGCGGGGCGCGTCGGCAGGAGGTCGAGGCGCGAAGCCCCCTTGGCGAACCACCAGTCGGAAGCCTCCCAGCTCGCTCGCGCGAGCGGCGGACCGGGCACGACGCCGACCGCCGCCACGCGTTCGGCGAGCATTCGCCAGGCGAGGCGCGGGCGGAACGCACGGTGCACGGTGAGCAGCGTCGCCCGCGCCGCGGCGATCTCCTTGCGCGCCGCCTGCCGTTTCGCCTTGAATGTCAGGTAGGGCGCCCAGGGCTCGCTCCAGAGCTCATCCGAACGGCGCTCGAGGAGATCGGCACGACCGCGGTCGCCGGCGGCGAGCGCGGCGAAGGCGGCTTCGCCGCCGCCGAGGGTGGAGCCGGCGAGCGAGGCGAGGCGGCTCATCGCGGAGTCCGCGAACGGACAGTCGCGCACCAGGCAGAGTGGCAGCGCCCAATCGAGCCAGGCCGCGGCGGCGAGGACCTGCGACTCGGCCGCCGGGCCGGGGGGGAGGAGGCCGAGCGCCGTCTCGACGTAGGGCGCGAACTCGGCGTCCACCGGCGCC
>CAZQTL010000085.1:0-16238 GCA_964595975.1 uncultured Thermoanaerobaculia bacterium
AGAGGACCTCCCCGCCCTCGTCCTCGCCTTCGCCCACGAAGCCGCGCAGCGCTACCAGAAAGAGATCCACGGCGTGAGCCGCAAAGCGCTGGATCTCCTGACGGCCTACGAGTGGCCGGGGAACGTGCGGGAGCTGAAGAACGAAGTCGATCGGGCGGTGCTGCTGGCGACGGATGGTGCCCATCTCGAGAGCGATCACTTTGGGCCTGTCAAGTACGCTGTGGAGCATGCGTGGGCGAGTTCCGTGCCTGTCGATTTGGTAACCGCAGCGGCGCCTCCCGCACCGCGCGCAAGAGAACAGCAAGCTCACGGCGCCCTCCACGACCGCGTCGACGCTGTGGAACGGGAGGCAATCCTCGAAGCTCTTCGGGTGACACACGGCAACAAATCGAAGGCTGCGAACCTACTCGGCATCACGAGGAACGGCCTGGCACTCAAGTTGAAGCGATTGGCAATCGAACTCTAGGAAGCGGCACCCGCTTCTTTCGTCCAGAAAGCACTTCCTCCAGCCCTAGCATCCGTTCCCTTCAACAACCCAGCTGTAGGTTGCACACCCTCTAGACTCTATGGATCCTTGGCTGCAGCAACCGGAGAGCGCGAGGCCGCGCCGCACGCTCTCCAGCAGGGCGATGAAAGGAGCCGAGAACCAGTTATTTTCCCCGACTGTGAGGAACGAGTACCTGCACTTCCTGAGTCGTCTGGTTTCCGCGCTCGTCCGAGCAGTTCACTGCAATGGAGTAGGTCCGACCGGTTCCGTTCCCGGCTCGCTCCGACCGCAAGAGAAGGCTATCGGAATCGAGGATCCTCCAATCTGGAGAGGCGTCGCCGTCCCCTGTCCCTTCGATTGGTTCGTTGCTCGAAACCGAGGAGATGGCGCAGGTCGCAGGCCCATCACAGGCGTCGACCGCGTTCATGGAAAGCGAAACTGAGACCATTCTGTGATTTGGGGGCCAGAGTTGGCTCGGCGAGGCCGATGCGGCCAGTATTTCTGGTGCCGTCGCGTCGAGAACGAAAACCAGGACCTCGTCCGAACCCGAGGCCTGTGCTGGGTCCGTAACCGTTAGGCTGAAACTGTAGCTTCCCGGAGTCAGCGACACGACCGGCGTCGCGCCAACGAAAGACCCAGCCGAGGATTGCCAGAGGAACTCCAATTCATCGCCGTCCGCGTCATACGACTCCGTTCCATCGAGCTGCAAGTCGACGCGGCAAGCGTCTCCAGCTTCGCGGGTTTGATCCGGGCCGGCGACTGCGACAGGGGGTTGGTTCAACGGACCGTTGCGGAGGAAGACGATGCCCGTCCACGAGAACACGACGTCTGGGTCACCGTCGTTGTCGACGTCGCCCACCGTGAGCGTATCCGAATGCGTTCCGTCCCCGTGGTCCAGCGCCGCGAGGTCGGGACTCGCAATGACCTCCCTGGTAGCGGGTTGACTCGGTGAACCAGGGAAGACGCTCAAGGTCCTATCGTGTGTGTCGTCGACGACGACATCACCGTAGCCGTCCGCATCGAAGTCAGCGATGACGAGTCCCTGCGGCCCACTTCCCGTCTCCATGCGAATCGCACTTCCGAATCCACTCTGGCTCCCCAGATACGCGAAAGCATGGCTGTAGTAGGCATGGGGTCGAGTCGCCGAGGCGACCAAATCACCGCGCCCGTCGCCGTCGATATCGCCGAATCCAAGGCCTAACGACTGGCTTCCGTCCCCAGGGTTCAGATAGGCAGCTGAGAAGCCGCCTAGATCGTTGGTGAGAAGTCCTACTGGGTGTGTCCCCCAGGCATGACTGACCACCGCCACATCTAAGTCTCCATCCTGATCGAAGTCCATGGCGCGAGGATGGACGGCCAGGAGTCCGGGAAGTGGGATACGGAGGGCCGACTCAAACGGCGAGAGGATCTCGTTCCAGATCACATAGAGGGCGGTAGACGTCGACCATCCATAGTCCGTCGTGAAGACCTCGGGCAGGCCGTCGCCATTTGCGTCACCGATATCCATGTAGTAACCGGCATCCGATTCGGGCGTTGGGTAGGTGTCAATGGACCAGTCACCCATTGCGTATCGCGCCACCGCGAGCCGCCCCTTGGCGTTGTTGGCTCGCGCCCAGGCGAGGATGTCGTTATCTCCGTCGCCGTCGACGTCCGTCACGCGAGGAGAGACGTACCACCATCCTGAACCGACGGCAGGAAGCTGCAATTGGTGTGGGCAAGTCATCGCGCCATCGGAAGCGACGTCGCAGATTGCCAGGATTCGACTCGGCCATGTCGAGACCACAAGCTCATTGCTGCCGTCGTTGTCGGCATCGCCGACGGTTGCAGTCAGCAGAATCTCCTGAGGAAAGGGATCCAGGCGAATTGTGGAGAATCGAGAGTTGTCCGAATGCACCGCTCCGGGCATGAGCGCAGCGAGAATGACGATCGTCAGCTCCAAACGTCTGAAGAACCTGCTCAGTCTGTTCTGCATGGCGTTGACCCTCCGTTGGGTAGGTAGGTCGCTTCCGGAGTGCAACGGAGGTGCCAGAGAACTTCCCCACTCTATGAATAGCCGCCAGGAAGAACCGCATCAGTGCCGAGGTCTTCACCAGAAGGGTTGAGACGAAGCGCAATCGACGTCTTATGGGCTGGCCCTGTCCCCGGAGAAACCTCCAGCTCGATATTGGGACGACAAGCGATTGAGCGCATGATGGACCCGGAGATTGGCAGCCGCGCAGTGAATGGGCGAATTCGCACTTCGCGTCCTACGATCCTCGCCCCATCCGCCGGAGCTCGACCGGTTAGAGGAGTCCCAGGGCGACGCAGCCCCCCTCCCGCTACAATAGCCCTGCAAAGGAGACCCTTTCATGGCTACGAAGTCCAAGAAGAAGCTCGATCTCGCGCCGAAGCGGCTCGGGAGTGAGAAGTTGCTGAAGGCGTTGAATGCGCAGGTGGGCAACGAGATGCACGCGTCGATGCAGTACATCGCGATCGCGGCGCATTTCGATGCGGAGAATCTGCCGCGGTTGGCGGCGTTCTTCTACCGCCAGGCGGACGAGGAGCGCATGCACGCGATGAAGTTCGTGCGCCACGTCGTCGATCTCGGCGGGAACCTCGCCATGCCGGCGATCGCCGCGCCGAAGGCGACCTTCGCCAGCGCCGCGGAAGCGGTGGCGCTGTCGCTCAAGTGGGAGCACACCGTCACCGGCCAGATCTACGACCTCGTGGACATCGCCAAGGCCGACCGCAACTACATCTCCATGCGCTTCCTCGACTGGTTCGTCTCCGAGCAGCTCGAGGAGATCAACTCGATGGAGACGCTACTCGCCATCGTCGAGCGCGCCGGCGAGGACAACCTGCTGCTCGTCGAGGACTACATCGCCCAGAACGCCATCGGCGACGGCGGAGGCGGCGGGGCCGAAGAGGGCGGCGCCGGGGAGTAGGTTCCGTCAGTACTGCCTCGGAATCTCGCACCCTAGGTGAACCATTGCAGGACCTTGATGGGCCGCAGGAGAGGGAGCCGCACTTCTGCGCAAGTTCCTGGCTCGGACCACCGCCGCAGAACGCGAGGGAATCCCGGAGACTGTCCGCGCCGCCAAGAGGCAAAGATCACTGGCGGCGCGGACTCCGGTTTTTCCGGGAACGGTCTGAAGCTCGACCTCAAAGAAGTCACGCTCCCCCAACAAGGCGTCAATGCCTCGACAGCCGATCTCTTTCGAGACCCTTCTGGCCGATGCATGCAGTCCATACCCTGCCGCCGCGCCCGTTCCGGGGCACTACCTCCTATCGTGCGGAACGACAACATCTAGGCTCGACATTGTGGCGTTGCCCCTCTCATCCGCGCATCTGATCCCAACCGTGTAGACTCGACCGGTTCCATTCCCAGCTCGTTCGGACCTCAGGAGCAGGGTGTTCGAACTCACGACGACCCAATCGGGCGACGTGGAGCCCGTTCCCGATCCCGTGACCGGCTCGTTGCTCGCAACCGATGCGATGCTGCAGCTCACACTTCCTCCGCAGGCATCGCTTGAAGTGGCCGAAATACCCACCGAGATCATCTGGTGATTTGGCGGCCAGAGAATGCTCGGACTGGCCGACACGGCAGCGACTTGAGGCGGCGCCGTGTCCGCGACGCGAACTTCGACCTCATCGGAGTCCGACGCGCCAGCCGGATCCTCTACAGCCAAGGAAAACTGGAAGCTGCCAAGCCCGAGGCTTACAGAAGGTACTGCCCCAACGAAGGTTCCAACAGGGGAGGACCAGTTGTACTCGAGCGCGTCGCCGTCCGCATCGCTCGAGCCCCTTCCGTCGAGATGCGCTTCCGTGTGGCAGGTCGCGTCCGCCTCGAGCACCTGATCTGGACCTGCGTCCGCCGTCGGCGGCTGATTCTCCTTCGCGATACGAAAGACAGCGAGGGCGTCGTCATCGTGGCCGGCTACATAGAGGTTTCGTCCGTCCGGACTGACGGCAAGGTCCGAACCGGCGGCGATCCCATCGACTCCGTCGACGCCGTCGAATAGGGCCTCGAGGAACGAAAGCCGGCCTTCAATCGGTTCCCGACCGAATACCGCGACCGTTCCCCAACCCTTGACGAACAGAAGACGACCATCTGGACTGGGGGCGAGCGCATTGGCTCGAAAGAGCCCCTGCACTCCGGAGTCTCCTTCGAACTGCGCGTCGAGAAACTCGAGCTCTCCGGTTCCGGGATCTCGACGAAACACCGAGACGGCGCTGTCGAAAAAGGACGCGCCATAGACGTTTGCTCCGTCGGGACTGATCGCTAGCCGATAGACACCGGCCAGCCCGGTCGTGCCATCAGTGCCATTTGAGGCTGCGCCCAGAAACGAGAGTAAACCGGAACTCGTATCCCGCGAAAAGGAGCTGATGGCATTATCGAGAAACCCCACTCCGTAGACATTGAAACCATCCGAAGTGACGCCGGCGCCAGTACCTCCGGCCAAGCCCGCAACTCCAGCCTCTCCGTTGCGCAGGGTCTGAAGATGTGTCAGCGCTCCCGAACCGGGGTCCCTGGACCAGACCACGAGGCTGTCCCCGTTGCTCGTAGGTGCGTAGACGGACAGGCCGTCGGAGCTCAGATACGGACCTCGCGGATTCGCAGGCGATCCCCCACCGACTCCATCGGTCTCGACTTCGGCTACGGAGAGCTCTCCCGTCTCGGCATCTCGGTCGAAGACGACAATTCGGTCGTTCAAGCTGCCAGGCCCAGAGCCGCTTCCGGAGGCGTAGACGTTTCTCCCGTCGGGGCTCACTGCGACATCGATGATCCCTTGCAGAACGTCGACTCCGCCGACCATGTCGTCCGCAATGCCGACGAACGCTAGGCGTCCATCAGCGGGGTTTCGCGAGAAGACGGCGATCGTGCCTTCGTAGTTTGGGGCGGCATGATCCCCAACGTAGATGAAGTTCCCGTCTGGGCTGAGAGCCACGGAATTGGCTCCCCCCAGTCCCAGTACTCCATCGACTCCGTGGCGATGAACTTCCAGAATCTCCAGCTGCGCTCCCCCTGCTGCAGCGACCCAGATGAGGAGCTCGACCACAGCCAATCCGAGACAGTGAAGACGCATGCGCATGCCAGCCTCCTATAGGCCCGTGGTTGTCATTGATGCCGGGCCGAAGGCGAGGTTGGCAATTGCGGTGCCAGAACTTCCTTCGATCTTCTGCTCCAGCGCCGGCAGCTTCGGCAACTGGCGACGGCCGCTTCGCCAACCAACTGAGCAGAATGCGTTCACCTGGTGAGCATGGCTGCGAAGTTCGAAGTCCACCGCACGAAACTCGGCCGCTTCGGAGCGCACTTCGTCGCTCCGTTCCTCAGCTCGGAATCTCGTCGACAGGAAACAAGACCCCTGATGGCGAAGAACGCACCCAGGAAGCTCGATCTCGCGCCGAAGCGGCTCGGCCGACCGCAACTACATCTCGATGCGCTTCCTCGACTGGTTCGTCTCCGAGCAGCTCGAGGAGATCAACTCGATGGAGACGCTACTCGCCATCGTCGAGCGCGCCGGCGAGGACAACCTGCTGCTCGTCGAGGACTACATCGCCCAGAACGCCATCGGCGACGGCGGAGGCGGGGCCGAAGAGGGCGGCGCAGGGGAGTAGCTTCCACTCTCGAACGCCTTGTAATCTTGCACCCACAGTGCAAGAATACAAGGCATGCGGTGGATCGAGAGAGAGGCGTCCGCTCGCCTGCGCGAGCTTCTGGGGCGCTTCCCCGCCGTGCTGATCTACGGTCCGCGCCAGTGCGGCAAGAGCTCGCTCGCCCGCAACGCATTGCCCGGATGGCTGCACCTCGATCTCGAACGACCATCCGATGCCAGCCTGCTCGCGGCCGACCTCGAGGGCTTCCTGGCGGCGAACCCCAGGCGACTGGCGATCGACGAAGCCCAGCGCTTCCCGGCGCTCTTTCCCGCCTTGCGCCACGCCCTCGACTCGCAGCGCGGCAACGGTCGCGTCGTCCTGACCGGCTCGGCAAGCCCGGCACTGCTGCACTCGGCCTCCGAGTCGCTCGCCGGGCGCATCGGCCTGCTCGAGCTGACGCCGTTCGGCGTCTCCGAGCTCGCCGGTACCACCAAGGCCGCGGCGCGTTGGTTCTGGGGAGGGTTCCCGGCGGTTCTCGCCGGTCGCACCGCAGCGGCGCGCCGGGACTGGCTCGCGAGCTACCTGCGGACGATTCTGGAGCGTGACCTGCCGGCGCTGGGCGTTCGGCTGCCGGCGGCCCGGCTCGGCATGCTTCTCAGGATGCTGACCCACGTTCACGGCAATCTTCTGAACGCCGCTGATCTCGCGCGCTCGCTCGGCGTCTCGCCGCATACCGTGGCCGGTGACCTCGACGTGCTCGAAGGCACTTTCTTCGTTCGCCGGCTGCAGCCCTACTTTGCCAACGTGCAGAAACGGCTCTCCAAGAGCCCCAAGATCTATCTGCGCGACTCCGGGCTGCTGCACCACCTCGCGGGTCTCCGCGATCCCACCGAGCTCCCGACGTGGAACCGGCGCGGCGCGTCGTTCGAGGGGCTGGTCATCGAGGAGCTCATCCGCCGCTCGACGCTCGAGCGGCCGGGCACCGAGGCTTTCTTCTGGCGCACGAGTGCCGGCGCGGAGGTCGATCTGCTGCTCGTCGAGGGGCAGCGCATAACGCCGATCGAGATCAAGCTCGGCGCCGAGGTCCGCCCGCAGAGCCTCGCCGCGCTGCGCCAGTGCATGAGCGACCTCGGGCTCGAACGCGGCTATGTCGTCAGCAGCTCTGCCGAGCCCAGAAAGCTCGGGCGCGGGATCGAGGTGCTGCCCTGGGAAACGCTGGCGAGCGGCGAAACACCGCTTCCGGGCCGAGAGGCGAAAACGACCCTTGCCGGAGAGAGCTCAAGAGACTAGGTTGGTCCGGGGCGTTCACATCGGTGGCGATGAATGCAGTCCGCAAAGGAGTTTCGTCATGAAGGCGTTCTCGACCCGGAACCTCGCCAGCGGCCCCCTTGCCGCGAGGATGCTCGCGCTGACGATCGCTCTCGCCGCCACCCCTTCCACTGCCCAGAGCGTCGGCTGGCAGGCGCGCTGGGACGGCGGCCTGGTCGATTCGGCCGCAGCTGGGTGGGACATCGCGCAGGGTCCGAACGGCCAGATCTACGCGGCGGGCGATATCTGGAACGGCGCGCGGCGGGATTTCCTGACCCTCGCCTGGAACCCCGCCGGGGATCTCCTCTGGTATCGCGTCAAAGACGGGATCAACGAGAGCAACGACATTCCGGCACATCTCATCGTCGACGCCGACGGGCATGTCATCGTCGTCGGAACTGCTACCCGCTCGACCGCCAGCTGGCTGATGACGGTCGCCTACGACACCGCCGGAAACGAGCTCTGGACGCGAACGAACAGGAATCCGGCGTATCGGTGGAACGTCGCGAAAGGGGTCGCGGTCGACGCCGACGGGCGCATCGTCGTCGTCGGCGAGATCAGCAACGGCAGCACGAAGTGGACCTCCCTCGTCGCTTACGACAGTACCGGCGACCTGCTGTGGGAGCGCCAACGCGAGCTCACTCCCGACGACGGCTGCGTGGCCATGGGTCCTTCCGGAGTACTGGCGGTCGCGGGCAGATCGAATGGCTCCCTTGAGGACTTCCTGACCGTCGCCTTCGACTCCGCGGGTACGGAGCTCTGGGCCCGCTCGCGAGACTCCGGCGAGAATCGAGACGATTCCGCCCATGCCCTGGTCCTGGACGGCAACGGTCGATTCGTCGTGACGGGCATCTCGGAGACCGCGGCGTCGGGAACGGACATCCTGACCGTGGCGTACGACGTTGCCGGCAACGAGATCTGGGCGGCGACGCGAGGCGGCCCGGGCGACCAGGAGTCCGGGATCGTGGCCGCCGATGCGAGCGGCAACGTCTTCGTCGCCGGTACGCCGGATAGCAGCCTTCCGGACAGCTCGCTGCTCATCGTCTCTTACGACGACTCCGGACTCGAGAGGTGGGCCGTCATCGTGCCCGACGGAGTCGGCGAAGGCTCGTCCGCTGCCGACATGGCGGTGGCGACAGACGGGAACGTCGTGGTGACGGGCAGGCACTACGGCTCCATCCCGAACGATGTTCACGCCCTCACGCTGAAGGTCTCCGGCGCCACGGGTGCGGCGATCTGGACCCGGATCCGGGCGCCCGCGCCGGACCGGCGCAACTTCATCTCCGCCGTCGGGGCGGGCGCTGCGGGCTCGTCGTTCGTGATCGGGTCCTCGGTGGCGGGGTATTTCAACGATGACGTCCTGGCGATCGCCTACGACTCGAACGGAGACGAGCTCTGGGCCCGCGACGAACCGGCGGTCCCCGCCGACGACGTGCCCGGATCGCTGCCCGACAACCTCGGCCGCAGGGCGATCGCGACGGGCTACGACGGCAGGGTCTACCTGACGGGAACTTCGTTCGATGGCCTGACGCTCGACTACATGACCGTGGCCTTCGATGCCTCGGGACGCAAACTCTGGGAGGCGCGCAAGTCCAATCCGAACGACTTTCAGGCCTACCCCTCCGCCATCGCCGTCGACCCGGCGATCGGCAACGTCTACGTGACGGGTACGACGCGCAGCCCCGGCGGCAACGACTACCTGACCGTCGCCTACGACTGGACCGGCGCCGAGCTCTGGTCGCGCACCCGTCAGGGCGAGGCGCACGGCGACGACAGCGCCTGCTGCATCTCGGTGACCCCCGATGGCCTGATCGTCGTCACCGGAACCTCCGATACGACCGCGACCTATACCGCTCCTGGAATGCTCACCGTGGCCTACGAAAGCGGCGGCAACGAAGTCTGGTCGGACGAGTGGGGGCCGGAGGTCTTCCGCGCGGGCTTCACCAACAGCCTGACGGTCGGAACGACGGGCATCGTCTATGTCGGGGGTTGGACGAATGTCGGAGGCGGCCCTGCGGGAACCCTGACCGTGGCCTACGATACCCTCGGCCACCGGCTCTGGTGGCAATCCCACAATTCCGACGACGAGGTGTCGGACTTCATCCTGGCCCTCGCCCCGACTCCGGACGGCGGAGTCGCGGCGACCGGCTACACCGACCCTTACGTCAACGAGAACATCCTGACGCTGGTCTATGGACCCGATGGCACGGAACGCTGGTCGGCGGTCGCCGACAGCACCGCGAGCGGCCTGGACGTCGCCACGGCGATCACGGTGGACGCGGCCGGCCGGACCTTCGTCACCGGCTGGACGTACGAGACCGACTTCTCGGACCCGGACTTCATCACCGTCGCCTATGACCCCGCCGGCGGGCTCCTCTGGTCGCGGGAGCGCGGCGGAATCCCCGGCGGCGACGACTACGCCGGCACGCTCGCTCTCAGCTCACGGGGCAATCTCTTCGTGACCGGCAGCTCGGACAACGGCACCAATATGGATTTCCTGACCCTCGCCTACAGCCCCGGGGGCTACGAGCTGTTCGAGCAGCGCTACGACAACGGTGGCGACGACGCTGGCTACCTCGCGATCGCCGGCCCTGACGGCAGCGCCTTCATCGGCGGCGTGTCGGACGGCGCGGACCGGGACTTCTTCGTCTACCAGCTGTTCGACGACACCGGCCTGTTCACCGACGGCTTCGTCTCCGGCGACGCGTCCTCGTGGAGCTCTTTCGTGCCCTGACCGGAGTCGGCGCACTCGGCGAGGCGTGAGGCCCCACGGCGAACTTCAGCGCCGCGGCGGGTCGGCAGGCTCCGCTGCCTCAGCGGCGCCCTCGTTCTGGATGCGCTGGGTTTCGGCGCCGGATTCGTCCTCGATCTGTCGCTCGTCAGCTTCGAGTCGGCGCGCCGCGTCGACCGCGGCGTAGACTTCGGCCGCCTTCTGGCGCAGTTCCTCCGCATCGTGGACGAAGGCTTCCACGCACGGGTTGGGATCGCCCTTTGCGGAATTAGCTTCGAGACAGCGGCTGTACTCCGCGTCGATCTGCGCAGCGGACCTCAGCAGCTCGGATTCCACGGCCTGAGGATCTTCGAGGATCTTCGCCCCCTCGCGCGCCAGATCGCTCTCCGAGATTCGCAGTCCGGGAACCGACACCGAACCGGTGCCGCGCGGTGCATTCGGATTCGTGATCCACGCGTTCAGCCGCGAGAACTCCTTTGCAGCCTTGTAGGAGGCCATGTCCTGGTCGACTCCCAGGTCGCGGTAGGTCTCCTTCTTGCTCGGCGGCTCCTGCGCGCTGGCGCGGGTGCTCGCCTCGAGGTCCACCTCGGAGAGACGCACCGACAGCAAGGACTGGTCGAGGGCCGTGTAGACGATCTGCTTGCCCTTCACCTTCCAGTGTCCCTTGGTCTCGACGTGCTCGCCGGTCGTGAGCACCAGCCAATCGGCGCCGGCCGTCGCCGGAAGGAGACTCAGCAAGAACGCCAGCGAGGTCCGCATTGGGGTGCGCCCTCGTTCCCACCCTGAAGTGCCCATGGCGTCACCACCTCCGGAAGCGCGCGAGCCTGCAACCGGGCCCTGCGGCCCGACACCCTTCCCCCGGAATGCGTTTCACTCTAGCACCGGGAAAGCCGCCGCCAGGCGCGCAATCTGCGTGTGACGGCGCCCTTCAGCGCTGCGGTGGTTCCGGCGGATTCTCGGCCGCTTCCGCCGCCGCTGCGGCGCGTTGCGCCTCGCGCTCCTCCGCCGCGCGCTCGTTGTCGATGCGCTGCGTCTCGGCAGCGTCTTCCGCCAGGAGCTGCTGTTCGCGCGCTTCGACGGCGCGCGCCGCATTGACCGCGGCATAGACCTCGGCCGCCTTCTGGCGCAGGTCGGCCGCTTCGCGAGCATAGACGTCCACGCACTGGCCCGCGTCGCCTCCGTCGGCGGTCCGCTCGAGGCAGCGATCGAGCTCGCCGTCGATCTGCGCTGCGGCGGAGAGCAATTCGTCCTCGACCGCGCCGGGGTCCGCCAGGATCCTCCGCCCCTCGCGCGCCAGGTCGCTCTCCGAGATGCGCAGCCCGGGGACCGACACCGTGCCGCTGGCCCGCGGCGCATTCGGATTGGTGATCCAGGCGTTCAGCCGCGAGAACTCCTTCGGCGGCTTGTAGGTGACGATGTCGGGCGCCTCGCCGAGATCCTGGTAGAGCTTCTTCTCGCTGGGTGGCTCCTGCGTGCTGGCGCGGGTGCTGGCGGCGAGGTCGACCTCGGAGAGGCGAATCGACCGCAGGGACTTGTCGAGCGAAGTGTAGACGAGCTGCTTGCCCTTCACGGTCCAGTGTCCCCTGGTCTCGACGCGCTCGCCCGTCGAAAGAACCACCCAATCGGCGCCGGCGGAAGCCGGCAGAACACCCAGGAGACAGATCGCCCAGACCCCCGCCACCCCACCCCGCACCTTCCTGCCGCCAGGATTCATTGCGTCGCCCTCCCCGCTCGCGCGCGGGCCCGCAACTGGGCCCTGCGGTCCGACACTCTTCCCCCCGGAATGGGCCGCACTCTAGCACCGCGCTCGGCCTCCGCCGCCGCACCCCGCAGGCGCGGCACCCGCTTCAGGGCGACAGGTCGAACGGCTCGAGGAGGGTACGGGCCCGGCGAAAGGACCGCGTCGCCCGGTCGAAGTCCTCGAGCGCTTCGATGGCGCGCCCGGCCTCGCAGAGCTCGCCGAAACGGGCGAGCGATTCGTAGGCGCGGTGGAGCTCGTCGGCGACCCGAGCCACCGGCGCACCCAGGGCGGCTCCCGGGCCACGAACAAGGTCCGTAGCCTGCCGGCGAAGCTCGGCGCACTCCGCTGGCGCGGGTGTCCCCCGACCCGTGCGATAGAGCGCCGCGATCCGTTCGTAGCCCGCCCGCGCCCCGCCCGCCGCGGCGAGATAGTCCCGATGCCAGCTCTGCATCGCGGCGCTCTCGCTCGCCGTCGGCGGCGGCGCGGCGCCCGCGGGCTCGATGCCGATGCCGCGCACCGCGCTCCGCCCTGCCGCGGCTTCGCTGGTCTCCGCCGCGAACGGCAAGTCGAGCTCGCGATCGAAGCGCCGCGCCGCGACCAGGCGCTTCGCCGGCGCTCGCCGCGCGGCCCAGTCGCGAAACGCGCGGTCGAAGGTCGGCAGGTCCTGGCCGAAGATCGCCGCGGTCGCACGCTCCGTCGACGCGCCGCCGGCGAAGGCGCCGACCAGGCGGCGCACCGCCGCCGCGCCGCCGCGCGACTCGATGTATCCCACCACCCAGGCCGCTTCCGAGTAGGCGAGCTCGACGAGCTGGGGCTCCGAGAACCCGCGCAGGATCGGCTCGAGCGCCGGAAAGGAGAGGGTCCGCCCGCTCGCCTCGAGCTCCGGCATCGGATTGACGTGCAGGCTCCCCATCTCCGCGTACTGCGCCAGCCCTTCCTGCAGCCAGTGGGGCGCGCGACCTCGTGTAGCGCGCGTCAGCAAGGCGTGGGTGAGCTCGTGCGAGACGATGGCGATCCACTCCGGAGCGAGACTCCGGATATCGGCGAGCGGCATGCGGATGCGGCCGTCGTACAGGCCGATGACGGGCACCTCGCCGGCGTAGGCCGAGAGAAAGCTCTCGAGCGGCAGGAGCTCGACGATGACCCGCTGCCCTTCCGCCGGCGGGATCCACTGCATCAGGCGCTGACGCTCCTCTTCGAGGACCGTGGCGATCTGCCGTCCATAGCGCTCGCCGCTGCCGGCGGGAAAGTGGACGGTGAAATGGGTCGACCGATACTCGCCCAGATCGCTTTCGAGCTCGCGACTGAGCTCGAGCTGGCGAATCCTCGCCTCGCCGAACGGGCGCGCGAGCTGGGCATCGGCCTTCTCCACCAGACGGATGGCGGTGTCGTACCGGCCGTCGGCGGCGAGCAGCTCCGCGAGATCGTAGAGCGCGCCCGGGAACGGCCGTCGCCCGGCGAGAGCCGCCCGGGCCAGTCCGACGAGCTCGGCGGTCGCCTCCGCATCGCGCCCGAGCTGCCGCAGCGCCAGCGCGCGGTATCGCGCCAGCATCTCGGTCGCACCCTGCGCTTCGGCCGCACGGTCCCCGCCGGTGATGGCCAGGAGCTCGGGCCATCTACCCTCACGTGCAAGCGCCCGCGCGGCATCCTCGGCGAGACGGATCCGCGCCGGCGAGGCGGAGACCGCCGCCGCCGGCAGCGCAGCGAGAGTGGCCAGGGCACGCCGCTCGGCTTCGGCGCGGAACGTCGCGGCATCGCGGACCGGCGTGGCGGCCGGAGCGAGCTCGCCGCCGCCGGGAATCTCGAGGCCGAAATCGCCGATGCGGATCGAGTAGTGCCGTCCGCAGAGTGTCCCCGTCGCTCCGGCCGGCAAGTCGAGCTCGCGCCGCGGCCCGGCCGGCGACACCACCGGCTCCGCGGGAGAGCCCAGCTCGAACAGCGGGAAGAGCGACGGCCGCGCCGCGAGCGCCGCCAACCCAGGCTGGGCGAAGACCTCGTCGCGCGGTAGCGGGCGGAGGGACCAGGCGGTTCGCATCCGCGCCTCCGCGAGCTCCCCCTGCTCGGCGGCGACCGCTTCGGCGGCCGCGAGATACCAGAGCTCGGCGAGACGGGAGCCCGACGCGAGCGCCGCAGCTGCCGTGTCGAGGGGGTCGTCCTCGAGCACGGTCGCCAGCACGACCCGCTCGAGCGCCCCCTGGTCGCTCGCGAACCCCGACCGCTCGAGCTCGGCGAACTCCGTCAGGGCGGACGGCCGAAAATGCGCGCCGGCGAGGCGCGCGCGCAGCAGGCTGGCGAGCGGCGGGTCGGCTTCGGCCCGAAGGGGACCGCGGAGCTCCTCGGCCCGGCGCAGATCGCGTCCCGTCAGCGCGGACTCGGCGCGCCAGAGCTCGGCGACCCGCTCCGCCGCCGGGTCCTCCGCGCCGGCGGCCGGGACCGGAGCCTCCGGTCGCGCACCGGCGGGGTCGTCGCTGGCGGTCTCGTGCCCGGCGGTGAACGCCAGGCGCAGACCCGCGAGCTCGCCCAGGCGCGGCGCGAAGGGCGGCGGTGCGGCCGATCGCGGCGCCGGCGCGCCGGGCGAGCAGGCGGCGAGAAGCGCCATCGTCGCGACGCGAACAGTCGGCCGGCGCCACCTTCCCGCCGCCAGCAGGAGGAATCCTGCGAGACAGGCGAAGGCGAGCCCCGGCGCCATCCCGAAGGGGCCCGCGCTGCGGCGTGCGCGCGCCACCCCTCCGGCGGTGCTCGCGAGCCCCTCCGGAGGGTCCGCCGGCGAGATCTCCGGCCGGTCCACCAGCGTCCAGAGGTGGCGCAGCCGGCCGCCGCCGGGCGTCGCGAACTCGAGGCGCACGAGATCCTCCGCTCCGGAGGGAAACTCGAGGTGAAAGAGAGCGCCGCGATCGCCGAAGGACCGTACCGGCGTCTGCAGCGTCCATGTGACGTTGGAGCGGGTTCCCAGGCGAGCCGAGATCTCGCGCAGCGCGGCGTCGTGTCCCAGCGTGGCGAGCGGCGCGGCGGGATCGAGACGCTCCCAGATCGCCTCGGGACCGCGCGCCGCGAAGTCGGCGGCAAGCTCCAGAGCAGCGCGCTCGGCGGCGGAGATCGGACGAGGCGCCAGCTGAAGCTCGGCGCCGCTGGCGGCTACGGGAATCGCCGCGCCCGCCAGCAGCGTCAGTAGGAAAGCGAAGCGCATTCGAGGGCTCCGAGTGCGCCCCAGCCTACCGCAGAAGAATGCCGGCGCGGACCGGCAGATCCGGCTCAGTCGCGGCTGCGGCCGCCGAGGAGCCCGGAGCGGAGGAGGAAATAGAGCAGCGTCAGCAGGCTCGAAACCGCGGCCGCGACGTAGGTGAGGGCGGCGGCGTTCAGCACGCGGTCGACGCCCTCGCGCTCCTGCGCCGTGACGATGCCGTTCTCGACGCAGAGCTTCTTGGCGCGGTTCGAAGCGTCGAACTCCACCGGCAGGGTCACCAGCTGGAACAGGATGACCATCGAGAACAGCGCCGCGCCGAGGGTAAAGAACTGCATCGAGCCGAGCATCAGCCCGAAGACCATCACCATGTAACCGATCGACGAGCCGATGTTCGCCGTCGGCACCAGCATCGAGCGCACCCACATCGGCTTGTAGGCGCGGGCGTGCTGAATCGCGTGGCCGGCCTCGTGGCAGGCGACGCCGACGGCGGCGATCGAGGCGACGCCGTAGACCGGCTCGGAGAGCGCCAGCGTCTTGGTGACCGGGTTGTAGTGGTCGGAGAGCGTCCCCTGGTGGGGCACGATCTTGACGTCGTGGATCCCCGCCGCGTCGAGCATGCGCTGCGCCGCCTGCGCGCCGGTCAGGCCGGTCGCGACGCGGATCTTCGAGTACTTGTTGAACGCCGCCTTGGTCTTGAAGCTCGCCCAGAGGGAGAGCAGGAGACCGGGGGCGATGAAGAGCAGGTACATCGGGTCGAACATCATGGGGTACAGCCTCCCTTGTCCTATCTACGAACAAAATCGTCCGAGCGATGATTCCCCGGCGCAGAAAGTCTACTGGAGAGGGGGCCGGAGAGGCCGCCGGCGAGGCTGCACCCCATTCCCTGCCGCTCCGCCCGCGGTCCCGGCGCCTACTTGGCGGCCGGCGCGAGCGGTGCCATCTCGATCGTCTGCACCGTGATGGTCTCGCCGGCGAGCGTCCCGGTGAGGTTCACCCGCAGGTGGTCCTTGCGGTCCGTCGCCTTGATCAGACCGTAGGCCGTCTTCGACCCCTCGGCGTCGAGCTTCAGGTACTTGCCGTCGGCGGCGATCACGCCGTAGCCGCTCTTGGCGCACTCGAGCGCGCAGGCGCGGGTGTGGGCGTCGGGATTCGCCGCCACTTTGGCGGAGCAGTTGACGTCCACCAGCGAGACGTTCGTCCAGCTCTCGGC
>CAZQTL010000086.1:0-16181 GCA_964595975.1 uncultured Thermoanaerobaculia bacterium
GGGGGCGCGACCGTGAGGCCAAGCGTGGCGAACCGAGCGCCCCCTTCGCGCAGCGACGACGGCCCCCGCCTTACCACCGTGAAACCCAGCGGGGCGAACCGAGCGCCCCCTTCACGCGGCGACGACGGCTCCGGCCGTACCACCAAGACTCGACGTGGTGGCGCCTGGGGACAGCCCCCCAAGTTCGACTAGGTTGAGAGCTTCGGCAGCCCGACGAGGGTTTCGTCCATCGCCACGCGGTCGCGGCCGCGGGCCTTGGCCCGGTAGAGGGCCTCGTCGGCGGCGACCAGGAGCTGGTCGCTCGTCTTGACGTTGTCTTTGAGGGTCGCGCCGCCACAGCTCGCCGACACCGTCACCACGGCGCCGTCCGCCGTCGCGCAGCGCAGGTCGAGGATTCGCGTCCGCACCCGCTCCGCCACCTCGCGCGCGCCTTCGCGGTCGGTGGTCGGCAGGATGAGCGCGAACTCCTCGCCGCCGAGGCGCGCCGCCATGTCCCACTCGCGCACACAGGAGGACAACAGGGCGCCGACCTCCTTCAGCAAGAGGTCGCCGACCGCGTGACCGTGGGCGTCGTTGACCGCCTTGAAGTGGTCGAGGTCGAGCATCACCAGGGCCAGCGACTCGCCCTGGCGGCGCGCCCGCTTGATCTCGGCCTCCAGACGGACGAAGAACTGCCGCCGGTTGGCGAGCAGGGTGAGTGGATCGGTGCTGGCGAGCCGCTCGAGCTCCTGGTTGGACCGTCGCAGCTCCGCCTCGGTCGCGGCGAGCGCCTCCGCGGCGCGCTTGCGCTCGGTGACCTCACGCAGCACCAGAAGCCGTCCCTGGACCGTGCCGCCGTGGCTGGCCAGAGGGGAAACGACGGCGTCATAGGTGTGCTGCTCGCTACCGACGTCGATCGCGAACTCGCACGATTCGCGCCGCGGCGGACCTGCCATCAGCTCGGCGAGGCGCGGCGGAAGGACCTCGCTCACCGGCCTGCCGATCAGCGCGCTCGGCGAAGCGGCGAGGATCTGCTGTGCGGAGCGGTTGGCATCGATCAGCCGGCCGCGTTCGTCGGCGAGCAGAACGCCCTCCGGCATGGCATCGATCACCGTGTCGTGCGCCAACGGCACCAGCTCGAAGAAGTGCCAGCGAAAAAGGGCCAGGGACATGAGGATCATGCCCAGGGTGAAGCCGACCGGCGTGAGATCGATCGGCGGCACCACAGTGAGCTTCGACAGATAGACGGCGTTGCCGACGAGGGTCAGCAGCGGCGCCACGACTACCGCGATCAACTGGCCGCGAAAGGCCCGCTCGGCCGCCCCCAGGGTCCAGAGGAAGAGGAACGTCGCGGCCGCGATGAGGAGGTAGCTGTAGATCGAGAACACCAGGAACCAGCTGCCGTAGTCGGCGGCCAGGGCGAGCATGCCGTCGCGCTCGACCAGGCGGACGCTCTCGTAGATCCAGCGGTGGCGGTCGAGCCTCGTCGCCAAGGCCAACGTGGTAGCGGGAACGATCGCCAGCGCCGGCAATCGCCAACCGCGCAGCCAGCGGTCCTGGCCGCAGTAGCGCACCGCGAACAGCAGCCAGGCGAGCGGCGCGGAGGCGATGCCGACATACTCGAACTTCGTCAGCAACAGCTTGGTCGGCAGGTCGGGCGCACAGAGGATCGCCGCCTCGAAGCCCGACCAGACGCCGGTCGCCGCGACCAGCAGCGCGAACGCCGGCGCCCCTGGCGAGTGGCGCCGCGGATAGGTGAGCGCCAGCATGGCAAGCGCCGCAAGAGTCGCCGCAAGCGCCGGGATTGCGTACGGTGTCAGTTGCCAGCCTGGGACCAATCGGAGCTCCAATCAGTCGTTCGGTGCGGGGAACACCCTCGATTCTACGCGATCCAGACGGTCTTGACGTTGACGAACTCGCGGATGCCGGCGAGGGAGAGCTCGCGGCCGAAGCCGGAGCGCTTGATGCCGCCGAACGGCAGGCGCGGGTCGCTCTTGACCATGCCGTTCAGGAAGACCGACCCGGCCTCGAGCTCGACCGCGAGCCGCGCCTGCTCGGCGGCGTCGTTCGTCCAGGCGGAGGCGCCGAGGCCGAAGACTTTGTGATTGGCGAGCGCGATCGCGGCGTCGAGATCGGCGACCCGGAAGAGCGTCGCCACCGGACCGAAGAGCTCGTCCTCCCAGGCCGGCGAGCCGGGCACCGGATCGGCGAGCACCGTCGGCGCGTAGAAGTAGCCCGGTCCGGGCAGGGCCTTGCCGCCGAGCAGGACCTTCGCCCCCATCGCCACCGAACGCTCCACCTGCTCCGCCAGCTCGGCGCGGATCGGCGCGGTGGCGAGCGGACCGAGCTCGGTCGCGGGATCCATCGGATCCCCCACTTTGAGCGCCGCCATGCCGGCGAGGAAGAGCACCAGGAACCGGTCGTAGACCTCCTCGTGAACGATGAAGCGCTTCGCCGCGATGCACGACTGGCCGTTGTTGATCGTGCGCGCCCTGACCGCGGTGGCCGCCGCCTTCACCAGGTCGGCCGAGGGCAGGACGACGAACGGGTCGCTGCCGCCCAGTTCGAGCACCGCCTTCTTGATCTGCGCTCCGGCAGCACGCCCGACTGCGACCCCGGCTCCCTCGCTGCCGGTGAGCGTCACCGCGGCGATGCGCGGATCGTCGATGATCCTCTCCACCGCAGCGCTGCCGACGAGAAGGGTCTGGAAGCAACCCGCCGGGAAGCCGGCGCGCGCGAAGACCTCGGCGATGGCGAGCGCCGACTGCGGAACGTTCGAGGCGTGTTTGAGAAGCCCGACGTTTCCCGCCATGAGGGTCGGCGCGGCGAAGCGCAGCACCTGCCAGAAGGGGAAGTTCCACGGCATGACTGCGAGAACCGGGCCCAGAGGGTCGTAGCGCACGTAGCTCCGGCCGGCGTCGGTGGCGATCTCCTGCGGCGCAAGGAACGTCTCGGCGTGCTCGGCGTAGTAGCGGCAGACCCAGGCGCACTTCTCGACTTCGGCGACCGCGGCGGCGATGGGTTTGCCCATTTCCAGCGTCATGATCTCGCCGAAGCGCCGCTTGTCCTCCTCGAGGATCTCCGCCGCGCGCAGCATCTTCGCCGCGCGGTTCGCGAAGGCAGTTCTGCGCCAGCTGCGGAACGTCTCTTCGGCCAGCGCAAGCGCCCGCTCGATCTCGGCGGCCGATAGCTCGGCGAAGTTCTGCAGGGTGTTGCCGTCGGCGGGATTCACGGAAACGATGGCCACATCGAGCTCCTGTTCCTGGCTTCAGTCGTCCAGCTGGCCCTGCTCGGTGAAAGCGACCCGGATGCCACGCTTCGCGAGCTCGGCGAAGAAGCGGTCGAACGGCAGTACGGTCTCCGGACAGAGGACCCCGGGGGTTGCCACTGCGCCCTCCGCCAGCAGGACGCCGGCGATGGAAAGCGGCACGCCGGTATCGAGCGCGCCGGCGCCGAAGCCCCATTCCCGGTGGGGACCGATGAGCGACTCGCCGCGGCGCCGCACCGGCCGGCCGTCGATCTCGCCGGCGATGTCGACGCGCAGGCAGTCACAGTCGTCGGGCTCACCGCCGGCAGTCGCCTGGGCGGCGCCCAGGGCGAGCAGCATCTGGCGCGGCGAGACCCCGCCGACTTCGGGCTCGCGCCGGGCGAAGCCCAATTCGACGAGGAAGCGCATCTTGTCCATGAAGGCCGGCTCGAACGCCACCTTGAAGCTCGCGCCGCCGAGGCCCGGATACGAGCGCGCGAACATCGCCACCTCGGAGTGCAGGGTGTAGATGGCGCGCATTCGGCCCACCGGCGGCGGAAAGTCGATCTCTTCCTCGCCGCTGCGGGGGGGCACCGGGTGCGCTCTCCCCTGCTCGACGACGTACGGCTCGAGGGCGAACTCGTCGAGAACGGTGTCGAGGGCGTAGGGAATGGGAAGCGGCGCCCCGGCGGCGGTCGCGCCGCGATCGAGGCAACCGACACGCACGTGCGCCTCGTGCACCGCGTCGAGCTCGCGGGCCAGAAAGCCGGCCATGGCGTTGGTGATCCCCGGCGTCGATCCCATGCCGAGGAGGGCCGGCACGCCCGCCGCGACGAAGTCGTCGTGGAGCTCGAACTGCTTCTGCGTGCCGTGATAGAGCCCACCCAGATCGCTGTAGGGCACGCGCGCGGCGAGAGCCGCGCGCATCACCGGCAGATTCCAGTAGTAGGTGACGCAGTTGAGCACCGCATCGTGCCCGGCGAGGAGCCGCGCCGTCGCCGCCTCGTCGCGCACGTCGACGGTCACCGAGCGCTCGTTGGGGTATTTCGCCGCGACGGCTCGCAGATCGACGATCGTGACTTCAGCGCCGGGGGCGAATTCGGCAAGGTCGCGCCGCACCACTTCCGCCATGGCACCGGCCGCGCCGAGGAGGGCAATCTTCATGCGCGCGTGATGCCGGGCCGCATCAGTCGTCGTCCTCGTCGTGGTGGATGACGGCGGTCTCCCGGTCGACCTCCTTCAGCGTCTCCTCGAGGATGTCCAGCACCTCGTCGATCAGGGCGTCGGAGATGTTGAGCGCCGGCTCGATGCGCACGACGCGCGAGTTGGTGAGCGTGCCGGCGACCAGGACCCCGCGCTTGAAGAGATTGGCGACCACCTTGTAGCCGATCTCGGTGTTCTCGAACTCGAGTCCGAGGAGGAGCCCCTTGCCCTGCGCCTTGCGCAGCACGCGGTCGTAGCGCATCTGCAGCGCGACCAGCTCGCCCAGCAGGTACTTGCCCTTCTTGTGCGCCTGGCCGACGAGGTCTTCCTCGAGGGTGACGTGGATCGCGGCGATGCCCGCGGCACAGGCGAGCGGGTTGCCGCCGAAGGTCGAGGTATGGATGAACGGGTTCTTCTCCAGCACGCTCCAGATCTTCGGCGTCGAGACGAAGGCCGAGAGCGGCATGACGCCGCCGCCCAGAGCCTTCCCCAGGCAGAGGATGTCCGGCACGGTATTCCAGTGCTCGACGCCGAACATCTTGCCGGTGCGTCCCATGCCGGTCTGCACCTCGTCGGCGATGAGCAGCGCGCCGTACTCGTCGCACGCCTTGCGGATGCGCGGCCAGAAGTCGTCCGGCGGCACGATCGCTCCCGCCTCGCCCTGGATCGGCTCCATGATCACCGCCGCCACCCCCTTGCCGGTGGCGTCGGCCTTGTAAAGCTCGTCTTCGACCGCCTCGGCGTCGCCGAATTCGACGAACTGCACGCCGGGCAGGAGCGGCAGGAACGGCTCGCGGTACTCCCACTTGCCCATCAGCGAGAGCGAGCCGCAGCTCTTGCCGTGGAAGCCGCGGATCGAGGAGATGAAGTTCGTCCGGCCGGTGTAGAGCCGCGCGAGCTTGTAGGCCCCCTCGACCGCGTCGGTGCCGTTGTTGATGAAGAACGAGTACTGCAGGTCGCCGGGGGCGATCTCGCCCAGGAGCTCGGCGAGCGCCCCACGCAGCGGGTCGATCAGCTCCTGCGAGGAGAGCGGCATACGCTGCAGCTGGTCCGCCACCGCCTTGACGATCTTCGGGTGGCGGATGCCGGCGCTGTAGATGCCGTAGCCGCCGAGGCAGTCGATGAACCGCCTGCCGGTGAGGTCGTAGAGCAGCGATCCTTGCCCTTCCCACTCGAGGGCCGGCTCGTCGCGCATCTCGACCATCGACTTCCTGTACTCGAGGTAGCCGCGGTTGTAGTACGAATTGAAGTTCTCGGCGGTCTCGGTGATGATCCGCCGTTTTTCCTCGTCCGAGATCTGGGTGGACGAGATGATGTCGAGCCAGCGCTGCGACTCGCGTAGGACTTCGGTCCGGTTCATGACGATGAGCTCCTTGGACTCGCGTTGGAAGGTGTGGACTCTCCCAGCCCAAGGCCCGCTACGGATCGGTGAACAGGTACCGCGAGAACCGCCTAAGCACCGGACGTCTCCAGGGACCGCTCCAGGACATCGAAGCCTTCCTCCAGCTGCTCGTCGGTGATGACGAGCGGCATGAGCGTACGAATGACGTTGCCGTGGGTGCCCGCCGAGAGCAGCAGCAGCCCATTTTCGTAGGCGCGGCGGATCGTCGTCGCGGTGCGCTCCTTGTCGGGCTCGCGGGTGGCGCGGTCCCGGACCAGCTCGAGGGCGCGCATCGCGCCGAGGCCGCGGACCTCGCCGATACAGCTCTGCCGCGCGGCGAGCCCGGCCAGGCGGGCCTCGATCTTCGCTCCGAGCTCGGCGGCGCGGGCGAGAAAAGCAGGATCCGCATAGAGATCGAGGACCGCCAGAGCGGCAGCGCAGGCGACCGGGTTGCCGACGAAGGTTCCGCCGAGCCCGCCCACCTGCGCAGCGTCCATGAGCTCGGCGCGGCCGGTGACCGCCGAGAGCGGCAGCCCGCCGGCCATCGACTTGGCGAGCGTCGTCAGGTCGGGCTCGAGGCCGTAGTGATCCATCGCCCACATCCGGCCGGTGCGGCCGAAGCCGGTCTGGATCTCGTCGGCGACGAAGAGGATGCCGTGCTTCCGGCAGAGCTCGAAGAGCACCTCGACGTAGGCGGGCGGAGCGACGACGAAGCCGCCCTCTCCCAGCACCAGCTCCATCACCACACAGGCGACCTTCTCGGCCGCGACGTGGGTGGCGAAGAACTCCTCGATCTCGCGGCGAAACGTCGCTGCGTCGGCGGCTTCTCCGGCCGGTCGGCGGTAGAGATAGGGGTAAGGCAGGCGATAGATCTCGGGGGCGAACGGTCCGAAGCCGAGCTTGTACGGCTTCACCTTGCTGGTCATCGACATGCCGAGGAGCGTTCGGCCGTGGAAGGCGTGCTCGAAGACCAGCACGCCTTCGCGGCCGGTCGCCCGGCGGGCGATCTTGACCGCGTTCTCGACCGCCTCCGCACCGCTGTTGGCGAACAGGGTCTTCTTGGCGAACGCCCCCGGCACGAGGGCGTTCAGACGCTCGGCGAGCGCGACGTAGCTTTCGTACGGCGTGACTGCGAAGCAGGCGTGGGTGAAACGCTCGAGCTGTTCGCGCGCCGCGCGGGCGACTGCGGGATGCGCATGGCCGACGTTGAGCGTGCCGATGCCGCCGGCGAAATCGATGAAGGTGTTGCCGTCGACATCGTGGAGGAGCGCCCCGGAGGCACGGTCGACGAAAACCGGCGCCGAGTGGCCGATGCCGGCCGGAATCGCGGCCTGGCGACGGGCCATGAGAGCCCGCGAACGCGGCCCGGGAACTTCCGTTTTCAGCTCGATCGCTCTCATCGCGGGGAGCCCCACCGGGGTCGAAGCAGCAGGCAGGAGCTCGATCTGTTGCCGGGATGATAGCACCGCGCCCCGGACCGGCCCGACGCGCGCGGCGTCCGGCGCGCCGCCGCAGACGGCGGAGGGTTGCCGCACTGCGGCTTGACCGGCCTGCGAATCAACGAGATCTTCACCGACCAAGCGTTCGGTTTTTTTCTTGCGGAGGGGGACGGATGGCGGCCAAAGTGCGGCAGCTCGAGAAGTCGGAGGCCTCCGTCGCGGCCATCCTCGACGCCGGCCTCGCCCTGTTCTCGACCCAGGGCTACGGCGCCACGACGCTGCGCCAGATCGCCGAGCGGGCCGGCCTCTCCGTGGGCAACATCTACCATCACTTCCCCGACAAGCACGCCATCTATCAGCGCCTGATCGAGATCTACTGGGAGCGTCTGGTCGATCCCAAGCTGAAGCTCAACCAGGTCTTCGCGCGCGCCAACTTCCCCGAAGACCTCGAAGAGCTCGCCGAGGCGATCGAGGAAGTGGTCGATCAGAACGGCCCTCACATCCTGCTGATCTACCTCGACGTCATCGAGTTCCAGGGCGAGCACATCCGCGCCTTCTACGAAGGCATGGCCGATCGCTTCGCCGCCGCCTACGGTCCGCGCTTCGCCGAGCGCCAGCGGGCCGGCGATTTCGGCGACGCCGATCCGATGATCGCCGTGATGCTGGCTTCACGCTGGTTCTTCTACTTCTTCACCGTCGAGAAGTGTTTCGGCGCGCCGCTCCACTTCGGCATGACGCCCAAGCAGGCGATCGGCGAGTTCATCCGTCTGCTGCGCTTCGGCCTCCTGCCGCGTTCGGCCGGCGCGGGCCGTCCGTCCTCCCACCGTACCCGCGCCGGAAAGGCTCCGGCGACGAAGACCACCTCCACCAGATCCACCGGCAGGAAAAGGGGCAAGTCATGAGTCATTCAGCACAGGTAGTGGCGTCGGAGACCGCAGCGCCGCGCGGCCACGGGTCGCTGGTCGCGAAATTGGCAATCGCCATGCTGCTGGGGCTGGCGCTGCAGCCGGCAGGAGCGCAGGAGAGCAGCGCTCCCGCCGCTGCGGCGACGCCGGAGGAGGAGGCCACCAAGGCGGCAGCGGACGCGAAGGCGGCCGAAGCCAAGGCCACCGAGGAAGAGGGCATGCAGCAGGTCGGCGAGGAGATCGTCGTCACGGCGCGCAAGCGCGAAGAGAATCTCCAGGAAGTTCCGATCGCGGTGACCGCCGTCTCCGGCGACCGTCTGCAGGAGACCGCGGCGGCCGACATCTCCGAGCTCCAGTCGCAGGTCCCCAACCTGACGATCTACCAGGGCCGCAACCAGTCCTCGACCCTCACCGCCTTCATCCGCGGCATCGGCCAGGCCGACCCGCTCTGGGGGGTGGATCCCGGCGTCGGCCTCTACATCGACGACGTCTACCTCGCCCGCCCGCAGGGCGCGCTCCTCGATGTCTTCGACGTTTCGCGCGTCGAGGTCCTGCGCGGACCGCAGGGCACCCTCTACGGCAAGAACACCATCGGCGGCGCCATCAAGTACGTCACCCAGCCGCTGACCGACGACCGCTCGGCGATGTTCTCCTTCTCTCCCGGCACGCAGTCGAACCTCGACTTCCGCGCCAGCTTCGCCGGTGCCCTCGTCCCCGGGAAGCTCCGCGGCAAGCTCGCCCTCGCGTCGCTGCAGCACGACGGCTACGGCACCAACCTGTTCACCGGCCGCGACGTTTCCGACAAGAAGACCCTCGCCGGCCGCGGCTCGCTCGACTGGCTGGTCTCGGAAGACGTCAAGGTCCAGTTCAGCCTCGACTTCACCCGCGACGATGCCGAGCCCAAGGGCTACCAGCGCCTGGCCGCGAATCCGCTCTGCCCGCTGTTTCTCGGCCGCACCTGCCCGCCGAACGACTCGCGCTGGGACACTCAGAGCGGTCTCGCGCCGGTCAACGGCACCGACTCGATGGGCGCCTCCATGGTCGTCTCCTGGCACGTGAACGACTCCTGGCTCTTCAAGTCGATCTCCGCCTACCGCGAGTCCGACTCCGAGAACAACATCGACTTCGACACCACGCCGGCGCGCATCACCGACGTCCAGGCGACCTACTACGACAACCAGATCTCGCAGGAATTCCAGATGGTCTATGACGCCGGCACGAAGCTCACCGGCGTTCTCGGCCTCTACTACTTCGACGGCGAGGCCGGCGGCCTGGTGAAGAACATCTTCCTCAACCGGCTCTTCGGCACCACCGACGGCAAGACCCTCACCAACTCGATCGCCCTCTTCGGTGACGGCAGCTACGCCTTCTCGGACCGGCTGACCCTCAACCTCGGGCTGCGGGCGACTCGCGAGAAGAAGAACGGCATCGCCTACAACGCGGGCTACACCGACGACACCTTCAGCCGGGTCAGCGTGGTGACCGCCGACTACGACAAGGACGTCACCTTCGACTCGATCGCCCCCAAGCTCGGTCTCGACTACAAGTTCAGCGACGCGGTGATGGGCTACGTCACGGTCAGCCAGGGCTTCAAGAGCGGCGGCTTCAACGTCCGCGCCCAGGCGACGGTCTTCCCCGAGTCGGCCGAGCCCTTCGACGACGAGGTGCTGACCGTTGGCGAGGTGGGCCTGAAGACGGCGCTCGCCGACGGCCAGTTGATCCTCAACTCGGCGGTGTTCTACGGCAAGTACAAGGACGTCCAGGTCTCGACCTTCACCGCCTACGACTCGAATGGCGACGGCGTCGAGGACGCCTTCTTCGGCAACTTCCTGAACGCCGGCAACGCCACGATGAAAGGCGTCGAGGTCGAGTTCGACGCCTCGAGCCACAGCGTCGACTGGTTCAGCGTCAACGGCTACGTCAGCTATCTCGACCTCACCCCCGACGAGTTCCTCGACGCCAACCACGACGGTTTCGTCGACACCCAGGTGATTTCGAACGCCCCGGAGTTCACCGGCGGCCTGCACCTGAACTTCGACTTCCCGGCCTTCGGCGGCCTGATCACCGCCAGCGTCGGCGGCAACTACCGCGACGACGCCATTCTCACCAACGAGGGCGGCCCCTACCCGGGCCGTCCGGGCCAGCCGCTGCTGCCGATCTCGCAGTCCGCCTACGAGACCTACGACGCCTGGGTCTCCTGGCTCTCGCCCAACGCCAGGTGGCGCTTCGCGGTGAACGGCAAGAACCTCACCGACGAGGAGTACCTGACCAACGGCTACAACATCCCGTCGCTCGGCATCCTCACCGGTTCGTACGGCGCCCCGCGCACCGTGCTCGCCACCATCGAGTACCGGTTCTTCTAGGCGCCGGCCGATGATCGAAACCGGACTCGCCGGCCGCGTCGTCGTCGTCACCGGCGCCGCGGCCGGCAACGGCCGGGCGATCGCCCGCCGCTTCGCCCGCGAGGGGGCGCGCGTCGCCGCCTGGGATGTCGCACCGCTCACGGGCCTGGCGGAGGAGCTCGCCGCGATCGCGCCGCCGGGAACCGAATCGACCGCGTCGCGCGTCGACGTCACCGACCGCGCCGCCGTCGAGGCGGCGACCGCGGAGGTCGTCGCGCGCTGGGGGCGCTACGACGTGCTGGTCAACAACGCCGGCATCGTGCGCGATGCCCAGCTGGTGAAGTGGAAGGACGGGGCGGTCGCCTCGCTCATGGACGACGACGCCTTCGACGCCGTCGTCGCGGTCAACTTCAAGGGCGTCTTCCTCTGCGCCCGCGCCGCGGCGCCGCACATGATCCGGGCCGGGGGGGGCGCCATCCTCAACGCCTCGTCGGTCGTCGGCCTCTACGGCAACTTCGGCCAGACCAACTACGCCGCCACCAAGAGCGCGGTGATCACGATGACCCGCACGTGGTCGCGGGAGCTCGGACGCTACGGCATCCGCGTCAACGCCGTCGCGCCGGGCTTCGTCGCCACCGAGATTCTCGCCGCCATGCCGCCGAAGATCCTCGACGGCATGGTGGGCCACACCCCGCTCGGCCGCATCGGCCAGCCGGAAGAGATCGCCGAGGCCTATCTCTGGCTGGCTTCGGACGCGGCGTCGTACGTCTCCGGCGCCGTGCTCTCGGTCGACGGCGGCCTGGTCACCGGAACATGAAGTCGGGAGGTCGCGAAAGATGTCGCGTCGCACTGGTATCCGCAGCTGGATGACGACCTTCGGCGCCGCGGGTCTCCTCGCCGGCTCGGCGCTCGCGCAGGGCGACGGCCCGTCGCTCGAGAAGCTCGAGAAGTACCGCCGCGAAACGCTGCTGGCCGGCGGCTTCACGACCCTGACGCTCGGCGGCGAAGCGGACCGCCAGGTCTCGCTGGTCAAGGGAGACGGACAGCCGCTGCTCTTCCTTCACGGCGTCGGCAACCAGGGGAGCAGCTGGTTCGAGGTCGCTCCCGCTTTCGCCGGGAGCCATCGCGTCGTCGTCCCCGACCTGCCGGGACACGGCGAGAGTGCGCCGGCCACCGGCGACCTGCCCATGGCCACCATCGTCTCCGGCGCCGAGCGCCTGCTGCTCGAGGTGACCGCCGACCGCAAGGCGATCGTCGTCGGCAATTCGATGGGCGCCTGGATCGCCACCCTGCTGGCCCTGAAGCACCCCGACCGCGTCGAGCGCATCGTGCTGGTCAACGGCGGCGCGCTGCCGGGAGACCCAGGGGCGCCTTCCCTGCTGCCGCAGACGCGCGAGCAGGCCGCGCAGCTCATGGCCCTGCTGCGCGATCCGGCCGCACCGCCGCTTCCCGACTGGCTGCTCGACGACCTCGTGCGCCGCGCGCCGACCGGGCCGACAGCGCGCCTGACGCGCGATCTCCCGGGCCTGGTGGCGAACCTGCTGATCGGCCGGCTGGGCGAGGTGAAGACACCGGCAGATCTTCTCTGGGGAGCCTCCGACCAGCTGATGAAGGTCGCCTATGCCGAGCGGATGTCGGCGCAGCTTCCCGCCGCGCGCCTGACGCTCCTCGAGCGTTGCGGCCACATTCCGCAGCTCGAGTGCGCGCCGGCCGTCGTCGCCGCCCTGCAGGCGCTGCTTGCCGGACCGCCGCCGGCGCCGCGTGCTGCGCCGCCGGCGAGCCCCGCGGGTCCCGCCGGATGATCTCGGCGGATGTCCTCGGCGAGCGCGCCCGGCTGACGCCCGACGCGCCGGCGCTGGTGGTGGTCGATCCGCCCCTGCGCCTCTCCTATCGCGAGCTCGACGAGCGCGCCGCCCGCGCCGCGCTCGTCCTGCGCCAGCTGGGAGTCGCCCCCGGGGACCGGGTCGCGCTGCTGTCCCACAACCGGGTCGAGTTTCTCGATCTCTTCTTCGCCGCCGGCAAGGGTGCCTGCGTCCTCGTGCCGCTCGGGACGCGTCTCACGGCACACGAGATCGCCCCGATCCTCGCCGACAGCGGCGCGCGCCTCCTGATCCACGACGGCGAGCACGCGGCGCTGGTGGAGACCCTGCGCGCCTTGCCCGAGAGCGCCGGCATCGAGCGCTGGATCTCCCTCGATGCAGCGGCGGCAGACGCCGCGGCCCCGCTGTCGGAGCTCTGCGCCGCGCAGGAGGTCGCGGGCTTCACGCCCGCTGCCCGCGCACCCGAGGATCTCTACTGCCTGCTGTACACCTCGGGGACGACCGGACGCCCGAAAGGGGTCATGATCCCGCACCGGCAGGTGGCGTGGAACGGTTACAACACCGTCGCCGGCTGGCAGCTCGCGGCGACGGACGTCTCGCCGATCTTCACCCCGCTGTACCACGCCGGCGGGCTCTTCGCCTTCCTGGTGCCGATCTTCACCATCGGCGGCACCATCGTTCTTCACCGCGGTTTCGATCCCGCCGAGATCTGGCGCACGGTCGAGCGCGAGGGTTGCACGGTGATCCTCGGCGTGCCGACGATCTGGAAGCTGCTCGCCGAAGCGCCCGAGTTCGCCGCCGCCGACCTCTCGTCGGTGCGCTGTCTCTACTCCGGCGGCGCGCCGCTTCCGACCTGGATCGCCGAGCTCTACCAGCGGCGCGGTCTGGTCTTCAAACAGGGCTTCGGCATGACCGAGGTGGGCGTCAACTGCTTCGCCATGACGGTCGAGGACTCCCTCGCCAAGCTCGGATCGATCGGCAAGCCGATGATGCACACCGAGGTCCGGCTCGTCGGCGCCGACGGCCGGGACGTCGCCACCGGCGAGGTCGGCGAGCTCTGGTTCCGCGGGCCGCACGTCTCCCTGGGCTACTGGCGGCAGCCCGAGGCGACTGCGGCGGCGTACGTCGCCGGCGGCTGGTTCCGCTCCGGCGATCTCGCGCGCCGCGATGCCGATGGGTTCTTCACCATCGCCGGGCGGGCCAAGGAGATGATCATCAGCGGCGGGGTGAATGTCTATCCGGCGGAGATCGAGGCGGTCCTGCTGCAGCACCCCGGCGTCCGCGATGCCGCCGTCGTCGGCGTCGACGATCCGACCTGGGGCGAGGCCGGCATCGCTTTCGTCGTCCCGCTCGCACCGGGGAGCGCCCCCGCCGACGCCCTGCTCGACTTCGTCGGCGAGCGCCTGGCGCGCTTCAAGCTGCCCAAGGCCGTAGTCCACCTCTCCGAGCTGCCGCGCACCGCCTACGGCAAGGTGGTGAAGGGAGAGCTCAAGGCGCTCTATCTCTCCCGCCGTGCTGCGGAAGCGGCGGTCAGTCGCGAGAAGATGGAAGGATGACCGACGCCGCCGTGCTCGCCCACCGCCTCGAAGGTTCCGGCCCCCCCGTGGTCCTGCTCAACGGCGGGATGATGACTTACCCTTCGTGGGAGGCGATCGCCGCTCGCCTGCGGGTGCGCTATGGCGTTCTGCGCTTCGATTTTCGCGGTCAGCTGCTGTCGCCCGCCGACGGATCGAATGCGATCCCGGGAGACCTCGCGGGCCATGCGGCAGACCTGGCGGAGCTGCTCGACCGTGTCGCCTGGCCTTCCGCCCACCTGGTCGGTGCTTCGTTCGGCGCCGAAGTGGCGCTCGAATTCGCCGCTTCCCGGCCCGAGAGGGTCCGCTCGCTGGTCGCCATCACCGCCATGGATCGCGAGACGCCGGAATTTCGCCGCGGCAGCGACGAGATGCGGGCGCTGCTCGCGCGGCGAGCCGCCGACGGCGACGCGTCGGGCTTTTACGACCTGCTCGTCGAAGGCGTCTATTCGCGCTCGTACCGGCAGGCGGAAGCGGCGACGCTCGAGGCCCGACGGGCACAGACGGGGCTCCTGCCCGAGGCCTGGTTCGCCGGCGTCGATCGTCTGCTGGCGGCGCTCGAAGGTTTCGATCTCACCGCCCGTCTCGGCCGGATCCGCTGCCCGGCTCTCGCCCTCGTCGCCGCCGACGACCGGATCATGGACGGCGAGCGGGCGCGCGCGCTGGCGGCCGCCCTCGGGGCCGAGGTCGCCGTCCACCCCACTTCCGGGCATGCGCTGGTAGTCGAGGACCCCGACTGGGTCGCCGACGCCTGCCTCGCCTTTCTCGACCGACAGGAGCCCGCCCGCGGATGAAGACCATCTACCTCGCCGCTTACCATCAGTCGCGTTTCGGCAAGCTCGGAGCGGCGACGGTGCCGGAGATGCTCGCAGCGGCCGTCGGCGGAGCCTGTGGCGAGATCGGCTGCAGCGCGGCCCAGATCGACGTCGCCACGGTCGCCGCCGCCTGCAACTTCACCCTCAATCGCCAGGGACTCCTCGGCGGCCTGGTAGCTTCGATTCCCGGGCTCGCCGGCAAGCCCATCGAGGCGGTCGAGAATGCCTGCGCCTCGGGCGGCCAGGCGGTTCTCGCGGTCGCCCAGAAGCTGCTGCTCGGCATTGGCGAGGTGGGCATCGCCGTCGGCTACGAGAAGATGCGCGGAGACGACGGAAAGGTGGACGGCGCAAGGGTCGGCGAGGTTCTCGGGTACTTCTCGCACCCCGACGAACGCGCCGGCAAGGTCTACGTCTTTCCGCACCTGTTCGCCGAGATCATGGCCGAGTACATGTCGACCTGGAAGGTGAGCGAGGAGGATCTCGCGCGCATCGCCGTCGCCGAATACGCCAACGCCGGGCACAACCCGGATGCGCAGATGAACGGTGTCGCGCTCTCGCTCGAGCAGGCGATGACCATCGCCGGACCGAACCGTTACATCGTCGACGGCTTGCCGCTCAAGACCTACGACTCGTCGCAGATCACCGATGGCCACGCCGCCCTCATCCTCGCCACCGAGGAGGGACTGGCGCGGCTCGGTGTGCCGCGCGACCGGGCGATCCGGCTCGCCGGTTGGGCGCAGGCGACCGATCCGTTGCGCAAGGCCGGACGCGACGTCCTGCGGCCCGCCGGAGCGCTCACCGCCATGGGCAAGGCCTTCGCCATGGCGAAGACCGCTCCGCCCGAGCTCGACGTCGCCGAGATCCACGACTGCTTCTCGGTCATGGGCGCGATCGGCGTCGAGGTGCTCGGTCTCGCCGCGCCGGGTAGCGGCGCCCGTTTCTGGCGCGACGGGCGGGCCGCCGTCGACGGCGACTGCGCGATCAACACCTCGGGGGGACTCCTCGCGAAGGGCCATCCGATCGGCGCCACCGGTATCGCCATGCTGGGATGGAGCTTCCGGCAGCTCCTCGGCCGGGCACCGGCACCCCTGCAGCGGCGCGATGCACGCGTCGCCGCCACTTTCAACATCGGCGGACCGCTCTGCGCTTCGGTCTGCACCGTGCTGCGGCGCGACTGACCGTCGCACGCATCGCCTGACGGGATCGAGGAGTCCGATGGCCGAAGTCACCCCGTATCGCAGCGGTTTTCTGCCCGACCCGGCGCGCCCGCAGCACCGGATCTGGTGGGAGCTCCACGGCACCGGCGAGCGCGAGGTCGTCTGCCTCCTGAACGGCCTCGCCATGCATACCCGCGCCTGGTATCCCTTCCTCGAGGATCTCGCGGGCTACGACGTGCTGCTCTTCGACTACATCGGCCAGGGGGCCTCGGCCTCGCCCGACGAGCCGGTGACGATGCCGCAGCTCGCCGGCGAGCTC
>CAZQTL010000087.1:0-15973 GCA_964595975.1 uncultured Thermoanaerobaculia bacterium
CGCCAACCGCGACTGGGCGGGGCAGGCCGACGCGGCGCTTGCCGAAGCGGGCATCGCGCTCGGCGAGGCCGGCCGACCTAGCGCGCGGCGCTGACCAGGGAGCGCTGGTAGTCGCGGACCAGGCTCGTCAGCAGCTCCTCCTGGCGCGCATCCAGGTTTTCAAAGCACAGTCCGCAGCCCGGGGGCAGGGCGTGGGCGCGCGCCGGGAACTCGGGGTTCTGCCAGCACACCCGGACGTCGGCGGAAAACTCCTCGTCGATGCCGGGAAGCTGGAACGACACCCGGCCCTGCGCGCCCATCGCCGGCATGTCCTCGAGCGCCACGTAGACGCCGAGCGCGCTCAGGTTGCAAAGGCTGCCGTGGCGAACGCCGAAGCGCCCGGTGAGGGTGCAGGCGGTGATCAACGGAATGCGCGCCCGGCCGGTGAACGGCTGCCCGACGCCGGCTCCGGCCTGTTCCTGCGGCGCCGCGACGTAGGCCGCGACCAACGCCGCGATGCGCCGCAGGTCGTCCGGGGCGACGCGCAGAAAGCGCAGCCCGCAGCCCCGCGGCAGGTCGGTCGCGCCCTCGGGAGCGGTGTCGTTCACCCAGGTGACGACCGCCGCGGCGACGATCTCGGGCCCATCGTCGGCGAGCCGGAAGCGCAGCGTCACCTCGCGGCGGCGGTCGAGCGGCGCCTCGAGATGCAGGTAGACGCCGAGGATCGAGATGTTGCAGACGAGACAGGCGGTCTCGAGGCCGTCCCACGACACGGTGCAGCCCTGGACGAAGGGGACGCGGCTGAAGCCGCTGTGGGGTTGGCGAAACACGATTCGTCGCGGATCGACCGGTCCCTTACATCCTAGCGCTGCGCCGCGACCGATGCATCAGTCCTTCGAGAAGTAGTCCTCGCTCTGGTAGGCCCCGGTCGCTTCCTTGACCAGCTGCATGAGCAGGTCGTTGGCCAGGGTCGAGGCGCCGAGGCGGAAAAGGTCCGGCGTGAGCCAGGCGTCGCCCAGCGTCTCCTTGACCAGCACCAGCAGGTGCAGCGCCTGCTTGGTGGTGCGCACGCCGCCGGCGGGCTTCATGCCGATCTTGCGGCCGGTCGCAAGATAGTGGTCGCGGATCGCCTCGAGCATGACGAGCACGACCGCGGGCGTCGCCGCCGGCTGGATCTTGCCGGTGGAGGTCTTGATGAAGTCGGCGCCGGCGGCGATGGCGAGGTCCGAGGCGCGGCGGACGTTGTCGTAGGTCAGGAGCTCGCCGGTCTCGAGAATCACCTTGAGGTGCGCCGGACCGCAGGCCTCCTTGACGGCGGCGATCTCGTCGGCCACCTGGTCGAGCTCGCCCGACAGGAAGGCCCCGCGATCGATCACCATGTCGACCTCGTCGGCGCCGGCCTCGACGGCGCGGCGGGTCTCGTCGAGCTTGATGGCGAGCGGCACGAGGCCGGAGGGAAAGCCGGTGGCCACCGAAGCGACCCGGATCGAGGTGCCGGCGAGACCCCGCCGGGCGACGGCGACGAAGTTGGGATAGACGCAGACGGCAGCCACCGGCGGGACGCTCGGATCGCCCGGCAGCGGGTGGCGCGCCTTCTGGCAGAGCTGCAGAACCTTGCCTTCGGAGTCCTTGCCCTCGAGCGTCGTCAGATCGATCATCGAGATCGCGAGGCGGATGCCGGCGCGCTTGGCCTCCTTCTTGATCGACCGCTTGCCGAGCGCCGCAACGCGTTCTTCGATGCCGACGGCATCGACGCGCGGCGTCGCCGCAAGGCGCATCGGTTCGCGATCGAAAGCGGGAAGCGGGTCTCGACCTGACATCTCACCCGGATTCTATCTCGCCCGTACCCCGCCCACCCCTGGGGGCGGTCGCCGGGCCACCCGATCCGGGGTTCTCCGGCGCGTCCAGTTGAATCATGGTCCGCCTACGCCGCTTCCGGGGAGGCGCCACCGCCCAATGTCCACGAAAAACATCGCTCGCTGGGACAGGATCCTGCGTATCTGCACCGGAATCCTGATGCTGCTCCTCGCCTCGACCGGAGCCGTGGAGGGAGTCCTTCGCGTCGGCCTGCTGCTGTTCGCCTGGGTGCCGCTGGTGACCGGCGCCTTTGGATGGGATCCGATATACGCTCTTCTGCGTATCGGATCCCATCGCGAGTGACCTCCCCGAACCCCCACCCCTCGCCCAGTCCTGCCCCCGCCACCCCGGATTCCGTCCGGGCGGCCGCGCTGAAACCCGACGCCAGCGACGTCGAGCGCCCGGCGACGATCCGGCGCCTGAAGTGGATCGCCCTGGCGGCAGCGGTGGCGTTCGTGCTCGTCCTCGAGTCGGCGCGCCACGCCCTCTTCCCCTACCTCTCGGGGTGGGGCGCGAACCTGCTGCTCGACGCCTTCGTCTTCGTCTCGACGCTCTTCCTGCTCGGCGGCGTCTTCGACGTCATCGAGCGCTTCCACTCCCAGCTCGAGCGCAAGAACCGCGAGCTCGCCGCCCTTCGCCAGGCCGGCCTGCTGATCTTCTCCGAGCTGTCGGAGGAAGTCGTGCTGCAGGTCGTCGTCGACCAGGCGCGCATGCTCATCGCCACCAAATACGGCGCGCTGTCGGTGATGAACGAGCACGGGGGAATCGTCGCCTTCATCACCTCGGGGATCGAAGCTCACCAGCGCCAGGCCATCGGCACACCGCCGGTGGGCAAGGGGTTGCTGGGCATCCCGCTCCACCAGGGCAAGCCGCTGCGCGTCGGCGAGCTCTCGCACCACCCGGAGAGCGCCGGCTTCCCGGCCAACCATCCGGCGATGAAGTCGCTGCTCGCGGTGCCGATTCCGTCCAAGCCGCCCTTCCGCGGCAACCTCTACCTCTGCGACAAGCTCGACGGCGGCGCCTTCGACCGCAACGACGAAGAGTCCCTCGAGCGCTTTGCGGTGAGCGCCGCGATCGCCATCGACAACGCCGAAATGCACCGCCGCAGTGGCGAGCTGGCGGTGGCCGAGGAGCGGCTGCGGCTGGCGCACGAGATGCACGACGGCCTGGCGCAGGTGCTCGCCTACGTCAACACCAAGGCGCAGGCGGTCCAGGGCTACCTGCGCAACGGCCGGATCCAGGAGGCCGACAGCCAGCTCGACCAGCTCTCGGCGGCGGCGCGCGAGGTCTATTCCGATGTCCGCGAAGGCATCGTCGGACTGCGCCTGGCGGCCAATCCCGACCTCGACTTCGGCGCCGCGCTCGCCACCTTCGTCGAGAAGTGGGAGACGGAGACCGGCATCGACGCCAGCTTCGTCGCCGAGGGAGCGCCGATCCTCACCCCCGGCGCCGAGCTGCAGCTCCTGCGCATGACCCAGGAGGCCCTCGCCAACGCCCGCAAACACTCGCGCGCCAGCCTCGTTCAGGTGAGCCTGCGGCAGCTGCCCTCGGGGCTCGAGCTCCGGGTCGCCGACGACGGCGCCGGCTTCGACCCGAGCATCCCGGCACGCGGCGAATTCCCCCATTTCGGCCTGCTCACCATCCGCGAACGGGCGGAGAGCATCGGGGCGACGGTCGAGCTCCGGACCGCCCCTGGCCAGGGAACCCAATGGACGTTTAGACTTCCCACTTCGAGCGACGCCAGGGAGGCATCATGAGAATCCTCATCGCAGACGATCACGCCCTCTTCCGTGACAGCCTGAAAAGCCTTCTCGAGAGCCGCGGGCACGAGGTCGTGGGCGAAGCCAGGAACGGCCGAGAGGCGGTCGAGCTCGGCAAGCGCCTGCGCCCCGAGGTCATCCTGATGGACCTCGCCATGCCCGAGCTCGACGGCATCGCCGCCACCCGGCTGCTCAAGGCCGAGGCGCCGGAGGTCAAGGTGGTGGTGCTCACCGCCTCCGAGGACGACGCGCCGCTGTTCGAGGCCATCAAGTCGGGGGCCCAGGGGTACATGCAGAAGAATCTCGAGTCGGCGAGCTTCTTCGCCCTGCTCGACGGCATCACCCGCGGCGAGCCGGCGCTCACCCCGGGCCTCGCCCGCCGCGTCCTCGCCGAGTTCGCGCAGCCGCGGCGCAGCGCCGAGAAGGAACGCCACCCCGACGACCTGACCGAGCGCGAGCGTGAAGTGCTCGAGCTCCTGGTGCGCGGCGTGACCTCGAACCGCAAGCTGGCGAAGGAGTTGAACGTCAGCGAGAACACGGTCAAGTTCCACCTGCGCAACATCCTCGAAAAGCTCCACCTCAACAACCGTGCCGAGGCGGTGGGCTACGCCCTGCGCCACCGCATGGTCGATCTGCCCGCAGACTCCGAGTAGGGCGGTCGCGACGCGGCCGGCGGATCAGCCGCCGGAGGCCTGCTCGTCGGGGCCTCCAGCGGGGGCCGCCTCGAATCCCCGGCAGGACAGCACCGGCAGCGTCGGATAGCGCGCGAAGCGCGCATCGGCGGCAGCGCGCGCGCAGCGCAGAAAGGCGCTGCGCTTCGAGCGCAGGATCTCGGCGTGGCGGCAGGAGGCGCAGAGCCCGGCGGAGAGCGCCAGCCGCTCCGGGCCCTCGGTCACGAGCCGACGCCGGTCGCCGGCGGCTCGTCGAAACGCCCGGCGGAGAGCGCATCGACCCGTTTCGTCGGCCCCAGAACCACCAGCTCGTCGCCATAGCCGACGACGGTCGTCGCATCCGGAACGATCCACTCCGGACCCGCCGGTCCGGGCCGTCTGATCTCGATCACGCGCACGGCGAACCGCTGCGGCAGGGCACACTCGGCGAGCGTCCGCCCGGCGAGCTCCTCGGAGACCGCGATCGAGCGCAGCGAGAAATCGGGGGGGAGCTCGACGGCGGTGCCGGCCTGCCCCGGCTGGTCGCTGGCGACGAACGTCGACAGCACCGCCGGCCGGCCGAGCACCTCCTGGGCGTAAACCGCCAGCAGGTCGCGCTTGGTGACGACGCCGCGAAAGGTGCCGTCCTCCGCCAGCACCGGCAGGCGCTCGAAGTCGCTGCGCGCGAAGTCCTCCGCCGCGCGGTGCAGGCGGTCGGCGATGCCGAGGGTCGTCGTGACCGGCGCCATCAGGTCGTGCGCCACGACCGCCGAGAGCGACTCGGTTTCGCGCAGCGAGTGCTTGATGTCGTGCAGCGAGACGAAGCCGACGAGGCGCTTCGCCGCATCGACGACGAAGAGGCGATGGCGTTTGGTGCCGAGGAAGCGCTCGACCACCTCGGCGTAGGTGGCGGAAGGCAGCAGCGTCTCGGCGTCGTCGCGCACCAGATCCTGAACGCGCAGCCCGGCGAGCGCCGCCTCCTCCATCCGCCATGACAGTTCGACGCCGCGGCGCTCGAGCGGCTCGGTGTAGATCGAGTAGGGATAGAGCCGCTTGGCCACCATGCTGGAGACGATCGAGGCGATCATCAACGGCAGAATGAGGTCGTAGTTGCCGGTGAGCTCGAAGAGGATGAGGATCGCCGACAGCGGCGCGTGCGAGCTGCCGGCGGCGACCGCCGCCATGCCGACCGCGGCGTAGGAGCCCGACGAGGCGGTGGCGTGCGGAAAAGCGGTGTGGACGAGCTCGCCGTAGCCACCACCGACCAGGGCGCCGAAGCACAGCGACGGCGTGAAGTGGCCGCCCGGGCAGCCGCTGCCGGCGGTGAGCGCGGTGGCGACGAGCTTCAGGCCGGCGAGGAGCAGGAGGAGGCGCCAGGGGATCCCCTCCTGCAGCGCCGCGGTGATGGTCGAGAAGCCGTTGCCCAGCACCTGCGGCCAGAAGAAGCCGAGTCCGGCGAGGAGCGCCAGTCCGACGATCGGCAGAACCCCCTCGGGGACGACGGCCGCCTGACGGAAGAGGCGGGCGAAAAGGCGCACGCCGAGGACGAAGGCGACCGCGGCCAGAGCGCCGACCAGGCCGAGACCGAAGTGGAAGCCGATCTCCCAGGGGCTGGCGAGAGCGTAGCCGGTGAGAGGGTAGATCGGCGCGGCGCTCTCGGCGGCGCGCGACAGCAGGGTGGCGAGCACCGCCGCGACGACGATCGGGCCGAAGATCTCGAGCGCGAAGCTCCCCAGCACGACCTCCATCGCGAACAGCGAGCCGCCGATCGGCACGTTGAACGCCGCCGCGAAGCCGGCCGCGGTGCCGCAGCCGAGGAGGATCTTGAGCCGCCGCGAGGTCAGGCCGAAGCGCTGCCCGAGGCCGGAGGAGACCGCCGCGCCGAGGCGCAGCATCGGTCCCTCGCGGCCCAGCGAACCGCCGGAACCGACGGTCGCGATCGCCGCCGCCGCCGAGTAGAGCACCGGTTTGATCGACAGCCTGCCGCCGTGGAGGGCCACGGCTTCGACGAGACTCGAGACGCCGTGGGTGGCGAGCGGTGCCTTGGCGAGGCGCTGCAGGATGGCGACGAGGACGCCGCCGGTGACGAGCGCGAGCAGAACCCGCCAGCCCGAGAGGCCGGCGCGCACGGCGAACTCGAAGTTCGGGGTGTAGCCCCAGAGGAGCACCCGCAGGCCTTCGGAGAGCCGCTGGACGATCACTGCGAGCGCTCCGGCGACCAGCCCGACGGTCGGCACGAGGGCGAAGAAGATCCGGTCCTCGCGCGTCGACAGGGCGAAGCGCCGCGAAACGACGAACTCCACCCGTCGAAACAGCCTGCGCAGCCACCGGGCAACCCCGGACCGGGTGAGCGTCATGAAGCTCAGGAATGTATCAGGGTCGTGCCGTCTGCTTCAGGAGCTCCTCGCGCGAGAAACGGACCGGCACGACCTCGCGCCCGGCCTTGTCGACGTAACCCCAGAGCCCGCCGGTCACCATGGCATGGCCGTCGTCGTCCGGCGCCTCGGGGCGGCAGCCGATGCAGACGAGCGCCCTCCCGCCCTCGAACGGGAAGGCCCAATCGAAGCGCGGCGCGATGACCACTGCCAGCTCCTGATCCAGGTAGCCGAACTTCTCGACTCCGTCGACCTTCCGCACGGTCCGTACCAGCCCGTCGGCGAAGTCGTCCGCCCAGTTGTCCCAGGTCGGCACGCGCGCGCTCCGGCCGTCGGGACGGAAGTAGTAGAAGTGAGCGCCGACGCGCACCGTGGCGAGGCCGGCAGCGGCGAAGTCGAGCGCCGCGAGATGCTCGGGCAGGATCGCCGCCGTGCCGTCGTCTTTCTCGCTGCCGCATTTCGCGAAGGTCGTCCCTTGCGGCGCCGGCGCCGCTGCCGTGGCGCGCGGGAAGTAGAGGCAGTCGGCGTCGTCCGCGACGGCAGCGGAAACCGGCAGCGCGAGCAGCAGGACGGCGGACAGCGGTGTGAAATTCTTCACCAGGACCCCCTTCAAACCCAAACCCACTCTGCTGCGTATGACTGAATGTAGCAAGAGAGCGGCCTCCGGGTCGCTCTTCCCGCCGGGGAGCCACCGGGAGCGTCCGCTTCCGGGATCGGGGTCCCCGCCGGCGGAACGAAGCGTTTCCGCTCGTCGCAGTCCTCCCACTCCGCGCTCGCAGCGAGCCGCGCGACTCCAATCCAGCCGGGGGGGCCCAAAAGGCCCCCCCGACGTCCTGCCGTGTCCGCTCTTCCCGCCGGCAGCTCCGGGTGGTCCCTACTCGTAACGCAGGGCGGCGGAGGGATCGAGGGTCAGGGCGCGCCGCGACGGCAGCCAGCAGGAGAGGAAGGTCACGCCCAGGGTGAAGAGGGCGATGAGCGCTGCATCGCCGGGCGCCAGGTGGAACGGCACGGCGCGCAGGAAGTAGATCGCGGCGATCTCGGGCCCGAACGAGATCAGCTCGAAGGTGTTCAGGACCCAGGAGATCGTCGCCGCCAGCGCCAGCCCCAGCAGGGTCCCGGCCGCGCCCAGCGCCCCGCCATAGAGCAGGAAAACCCAGCGCATGCGCTCGGGCGCGAGGCCCAGGGCGGCGAGGACGCCGAGGTCGCGCCGGCGCTCGCGCACCAGCACGACGAGGCTCGAGGCGACGTTGAAGGTCGACACCAGGACGATCAGACCGAGGAGCAGGAACAGCGCCGTCTTCTGCAGCGCGAGAGCCGCGAAGAGCTCGCGGTTCAGCTCCTTCCAGTCGGTCACCAGGGTGCCGTCGGGGGAGATGCCGCGGATCGCCTCGGCGACCGCCGGCGCGCCTTCGAGGTCATCGAGCACCACCTCCAGGCTCTCCGCGCCGCCCGGCGCCAGCGCCGCCACCGTCTCGCGCGAGGTGACCGCCCATTCCCGATCGAACTCGGCGAAGCCGGAGGAGAAGGTCCCGGCGAAGCGCAGCGTGCGGTAGACGAACTTCGGCGCCCCTTCGCCGACGGCGACGACGACCAGACGCAGGCGATCGCCCGGCGCGACACCGAGGTCGTGGGCGAGATCGACGCCCAGCACGACCCCGGGAATGCCGTCGGCGTCGGCGGCCAGCTCGGCGGCGCCGGCGGAGAGCAGGCCGGCGTCCGGGGCGGCCCCGCGCAGCGTCACTTCGGCCTCGCGGCGGCCGGTCGCCATCACCCCCTGCACGTAAGCGACGCGGTCGACCCGGGTGACCTCCGGCAAGCGGCGGATCGCCTCCGACAGGCGGCGCGCGCTCTCGCTGCGGTCGAGCGCCGGCGGCGGGTAGACGAGCACGGCGGCATTGGCCCCCACCAGCTTTTTCTGCAGGTCGCCGCGGTAGCCGGTCATCAGGGCCATGGCGACGCCCATGGCGGTGACTCCCAGGGTCGAGGCGGCGAGCGCCGCCATGGCGGTGGACGACAGCAGGCGGCTCCCGCGCCCGCGCAGGAAGCGCAGCGCGAGGGCCGTGAGCAGCGACCCGCCGAGCGGCGGCGGAGCGGCGCTCACGCCCGCAGGCTGCGCGTGCCGGCGGCGACCAGGGAGAGGAAGCGGCCGAAGAGCGGGCTGGCGTCGTGCGGGCCCGGGGCTGCCTCGGGGTGATACTGCACCGAGAGGATCGGCCGGCCGGCGACGCCGAACGCCTCGACCGTGCCGTCGTTGAGGTTGATCTCGGTGGCGACGCAGCCCGCGGGGAGCGAGTCGGGATCGACAGCGAAGCCGTGGTTCTGGCTGGTGATCGTCACCGCGCGGGTGGCGAGATCGACCACCGGCTGGTTGCCGCCGTGGTGGCCGAACTTGAGCTTGAAGGTCCGGCCCCCCATGGCCAGGCCGAGCAGCTGGTGTCCGAGACAGATGCCGAAGGTCGGCAGGCCGGCGTCGGTGAGCTCGCGCACCGCGGCGATCACGTCGACCAGCGGCTCCGGATCTCCGGGGCCGTTCGACAGCACGATGCCGTCGATGTCGAGCGCCCGCACCACCGCCGCCGGAGTGCGCGCCGGGACCACGGTCAGGCGCGCGCCGCGCGCGGTGAGCGAGCGCAGGATGTTGGTCTTGATGCCGAAATCGTAGACCGCGAGGTGGCAGCGCTCCTCGACGCCGGCGTCGGCCCCGAGCTCGTGCGGAGCCGCGCAGGTGACCTCGTCCACGAGCGCCCGCCCGGTCATCACCGGAAAGTCGCGCACCTCGGCGAGGAGGCCCGCGACATCGCTCCGCTCCGAGGTCAGCACGCCGCGCAGCGCGCCGCGATCGCGCAGCTTGCGCACCAGGGCGCGGGTGTCGATGCCGTCGAGCGCCGGCACGCCGGCAGCCTGCAGATCGGCGACCAGTCCGCCCTCGCTGGCGAAGTTCGACGGCTGGCCGGTGAACTGGCGGGCGACGAAGCCCTCCACCCAGATGCGTCCGGACTCGGCGCTGGCCCGGTTCATGCCGTAGTTGCCGATGTGCGGCTGCGTCATGACGACGATCTGTCCGCGGTACGACGGGTCGGTGAGGACCTCCTGATAACCGCTCATCGCGGTGTTGAAGACGACCTCTCCGAAGCGCGTTCCGCGGGCCACGGCGCGCCCTTCGAAAACCGAGCCATCTTCGAGCACGAGCAGAGCGGGACGGGTCGCAGTCATGGGCGGGGCGGATCCTCCTCGAAGCCTTCCGCCCGTATACTATCGTCCTCATGGCCCAGGAGAGGACGCGCATGCGCAGACCGCACACCCGCACCCGGCCGCGAGCGTCGAGGCTCGCGCGGCTCGCCCTGATCGGCCTCGCCGGCCTGCTTTCGGCAGGCAGCCTCGCCGCCTACACCGTCTACCTCAAGGATGGCTCGTCGATCGTCGCCAAGAAGAAGTACATCGTCCAGGGCGACAAGGCGATTCTCATCCTGGCCTCCGGTACCGAGACGGCGCTCGCCCTGGCGGAGATCGACACGGCGAAGACCGATGCCGCCAACCAGGACGACCTGGGCACCGCCATCGTGATCGAGAACGGCAAGGCGACGAACCTGACGCAGAGCGCGCCTCCGCCCGGCGGCAAGCCGACGCTCCGCGACCTCCTGCAGCAGCGCGCTGCCGCCGAGGGTGGCGTGCGTCCGGCCGGCGCAGTGGCGATCGACGCCACCCCGGGCAGCACGGCGCAGACCCGCCAGCCGACCTCCCACGCCGGTCAGGCACCGCTACGCGACGTCTCCCTGTCGACCGAGATCCGGACCTTCGTCTTCGGCCGCGGCATCACCAGTCTCGAGGTGCAGCAAGGTCCGAGCAGCCGCCGGCCCCGCCTGGTCTTCCAGACCTCCTCAGAGACCCAGGTCTTCCGCGCCATCCAGGCCAGCGCCGGCGCGCTGATCGAGGTGCGCGAGAAGTTCCCCGGTCAGGTGGAGTCGTTCGAGCTGATCTGCGACGGCCCCTCCGGCGGCCGCGGCGGCCGATTCACCCTGACGCCGCCCCAGGCCGCCGACCTCGTCGCCGGCCGCATCGACCTGCCGACTTTCTTCGTCCAGAACGTCGAGTTCTAGACACGGCGCGTCAGAAGACGTTGCCGGAGCCGGGCTCGGGGGCTTCGGCGGCAGCCGGTTCCTCGCCTACGCTGACGAACCTCTCGACCCGGGCGCCGACGCGGCGCTCGAAGCGGCGGCGGTAGCTCTCGACTTCGCCGACCTGCTCGTCGAGGAAGATCCGCTCGACGCGGAACAGCGGCACGAACATCGTCGCCAGGCCGAGCCCGGAGGGCTCCTGGCGCGCGAGCTCGGTCACCCACTCCTCGAAGCTGTCGAGACTGATGCCGCGAAAGGTGACACCGACGGTCTCGAGGCGGTCGAGCGTGCCCCAGAACTTCTCGGTCGGATTGACCAGATGGACGAGCACCAGCGCGCCGCGGCGGATGCTCATGCGTGGCCGCCCTGCGAGAGCTCGACCAGCACGCCGCCGGCGCTCTTCGGATGGACGAACTGCACCCAGCAGCCGCCGGCGCCCGGCGTCGGCTCCGGCCGCAGCAGCTCGACGCCTGCGGCGCGCAGCCGGCGATCGTCGTGGCGCAGGTCGTCGGAGGCGAAGCACAGGTGGTGGATCCCGGGGCCCCGCTTGGCGAGGAAGCGGGCGATCGGCGAGTCGTCGGAAGTGGGTTCGAGGAGCTCGATCTTCGCCTCGCCGCAGGGGATCATGGCGACGCGGACGCCCTCCTGCGGCACCTCTTCGATCGCCTCCACGACGAGGCCCATCGCCTCGTAGAAGAGACGCGCCTCGGCGATCGAGGCAACGGCGATGCCGATATGGTCGATGCGCCCGATCATCCGCCCGCCTCCCCGCTGCGGCTGCGCTCGGCCTGCCGGCGCTCGGCCGCGATGACGCCCGAGAAGAGCTCCGCCGAGAGCGCATACGGGTCGGTGCGCGCCGCGTGCCCGCGCTCGATGGCGTGCTCGAAGCCGGCGTGCTGCTCGGCGGCGGCGAGCACGCGTTCTTTGAGGATCGTCGCCACCCGGAGCTTGAGCTGCGCGCGCCGGCGCTTCGCCAGCTCGCCGCTCGCTTCGAGATGCGCGCGATGGCGTTCGACCTCGGCGAGGAGCTCGACGATCCCCTCGCCACGGCTCGCCACGGTGCGGACGATCGGCGGCATCCAGAAGGGCGGCGGCGCCTGCTGGCCGGGACTCTCGCTGTCGCCTTGCGGTCCGTGGTGACCGGAGGGATCGAGCGGCCCGGCCATGTGGAAGCCGCGGTGCTCGGCGGCGGTGTGGTGGCCGTGCGCGCCGAGGGAGAGCATCATCTCGAGGTCGTGCGCGACGCGGTCGGCGCCGTCCCGGTCGGCCTTGTTGAGCACGAAGATGTCGGCGATCTCGAGAATCCCGGCCTTGATCGCCTGGATGTCGTCGCCGAGGCCGGGAACCGCGACGACCAGGACCGTATCGACACTGGAGACCACGTCGACCTCGTCCTGGCCGACACCCACGGTCTCGACGATCACCCGGTCGAAGCCGGCGGCGTCGAGCAGGTCCGCGGCATCGCGGGTCGCCCGGGCGAGTCCGCCCATGGCTCCGCGGGTCGCCATCGAGCGGATGAACACCCCCGGATCCGTCGCCAGCCCCTGCATGCGGATGCGGTCGCCGAGCAGCGCCCCGCCGGTGAACGGCGAAGTCGGATCGACGCACAGAATGCCGACCGTCTCGCCGCGGCGGCGGCACTCCTGCGCCAGACGGTCGACGAGTGTGCTCTTGCCGGCGCCGGGAGGGCCGGTAATGCCGACGACCTGCGCCCTGCCGGTCGACGGATAGACCGCGCGCAACAGATCGACCTGGGCGGGTCCGCCCCGCTCGACGATCGAAATCGCCCTCGCCACCGCCCTCGTCTCGCGCCGGCGAAGGCGGGCGAGCAGGTCGTCGAGGCCCGCGGCGGTCAGCTCCCGGGAAGCCTCCCGGCTCATGCCGACAGCAGCTCGCGGGCGATGACCAGGCGCTGCACCTCGCTGGTGCCTTCGCCGATGGTGCAGATCTTCGCGTCGCGGTAGTACTTCTCGGCGCGGTAGTCCTTGATGAAACCGTAGCCACCGTGGATCTGCACCCCGCGTTCGCTGCAGAAGACCGCCGCCTCGCCGGTCATGAGCTTCGCTTCGGAAGCCTTGAGCGTCACCTTGCCGGTCTTGTCCATCTCGGTGGCGGCGGCCATCGTCAACGCCTCGGCGGCGGCGATGCGCGTCGACATCTCGGCGAGGGCGAAGCGGATCGCCTGAAATTCGGCGATCGGCTGGCCGAACTGCTCACGCTGCTTGGAGTACTTGAGCGCCGTCTCGTAGGCGCCGATCGCCGTGCCGAGGCCGAGCGCCGCGATCGAGATCCGTCCGCCGTCGAGCACCGCGAGCGCCTGGCGGAAACCCTCCCCGGGCGCGCCGAGGAGGTGGGCATCGGGCACGAAGCAGTCCTCGAGCACGAGCTCGGCGGTGTCGGAGGCGCGGATCCCGAGCTTGTTCTCCTTCTTGCCCGAGCGGAAGCCGGGCATGCCCTTCTCGAGCACGAAGGCGGAGACGTTGCGCCCCTTGCGCCCCTCGGGGTCGGTGATCGCCAGCACCACGGCGATCTCCCCCACCGTGCCGTGGGTGCAGAAGGCCTTCGAACCGTTCAGGACCCAGCCGCCGTCGACCTTGCGCGCCGTCGTGCGCAGTCCCGCCGCGTCGGACCCCGAGCCGGGCTCGGTGAGCGCCCAGGCGGCGATCTTCTTGCCGGTGGCGAGGGGTGTCACCCAGCGCTGGCGCTGCTCGGAATTGCCGAACTTGTAGATGTGGTTGGTGCCGAGCGAGTTGTGGGCGGCGATGCTGATGCCGACCGAAGGATCGACTTTGGAGAGCTCGGTGACGACCAGAACATACTCGATGTAGCCCAGGCCGGCGCCGCCGTACTCCTCCGGAAAGATGATGCCGAGGAATCCGAGCTCGGCCGCCTTGCGCATGACGTCGAGCGGGAACTTCTGCGCTTCGTCGATGTCGTCGACGATCGGATCGACTTCGCTGAGCGCGAACTTCCGCGCCATCTCTCGGATGGCACGCTGTTCTTCGGTGAGGGAAAAGTCCATTGGGGCTCCTGTGCGGCCCGCCGATGCTACCGCGCCGCCCCGGGAGCGGCAATTGAAGCGGCCGGCAGGCCCGAATAAGCGAGCTTCTGCAGAGTCGCCCCGCCGTAGTAGTGGGCCAGGATGTCGCGGTAGGCGTGTCCGCGGCGGGCCATGCCGTAGGAGCCGACCTGGCAGAGCCCGACGCCGTGTCCCCAGCCGCGGCCGGAGAACTGCCAGCCCGCCGCCCCCTTGGCCGGCGCGAGGCGCCGGGCGGTGAACAGGGTATCGGGCAGGTCGAGCGTCCAGCGGACGGCGAGCCCTTCGACGTCGATGGTCTCGCCGTCGCGCCCGACGAGCCGGATCCGCCCCACCCTTCCGGAGACCCCGCGCAGGAGGATGTCGAAGCTGCGGAAATCGAACCCCGGGAGGCGCGCCGACACCGACGCGGCGAGGTCCGCATCGCTGCGGAAGCGCGTCCAGCGCGACAGGTTGTGGGTCCGGTCGAAGGTGGCGCCACGCGGATCGACCTCCTGCGCCACGGCGACCAGTCCGCCGTCGAGGAGGTAGAGATGGAGGACGTCGCCGGCCTCCAGCACGAGGTCCCCGGCGAGCGTCCGCCCGCCTTCGACGCGGAAGGTGGCGAGATCGCCGGGCAGCGCGAAGTGCAGCTCGGCGCCGTCGTCGCGTGCCACCAGCTCCCGGCCTCCGGCGCCGGAGGTCCCCGCGGTCGCGGCGACGCTCGAGAAGCTCGCCTGACGCTGCTCGACGACGCGCAGGAAGAGCGCCAGCTGCAGCAGCAACTCCTCCGCTTCGTCCCCCGTCACCCGCGACTCGCCCCCCGCCGGTGCGGCGAGCAGCCCGCTCTGGACGAGAAAGGCGGCGAGACGCCGGTCGGCGACATCCCATTCCGGCGGCGGATGGGCCACCAGATAGCCGAGCTCCTCGGGACGCACGAAGAGTCGCGCGTCGGCCGCGAGGTCGAACATCGAACCGAGAAAGCGCTGCACCTCGCGCCGATCGAGGCTCGCCAGGTGATCCTCCGGCGTGGCGAGCCCGGCCGCGCGGGCGAGTCGGGCGAAAGCCTCCTCGAGCTGCGCGGCGCTGGACAACCGCTCGGGCAGGCCGGGGAGCGCGCGGTCGAGGACCCGGCGCGCCAGGGCTTGCGACCCGGCGGCGGCCGAGCGCAGGGTCACCGCCCCCGCTTCGATGCACGGCACGCCGCGCAGGTAGGAGGCCCGCTTGAGCGGGAAGATCACCTCGACGTTCTCGGTGTGACCGCCGCAGGTGGCGCTGTAGAGGGCGTCGATCGGCTGTCCGTCGTAGAGCAGAACCTCGCCAGCGGTCTCGGCGACGGCGCGGTCGGAGAGCGGGTGCTCGTCGTCCATGCCGCCGTAGACCTGGCAGCGCGGCGTGCCGCAGAGGTCGTAGCCCTCGTCGGCGAACTCGCCGAGGTTCCGCAAGGTGTAACTGCGCGCCGCGATCGCCTGCGCCTTGAGCGCTTCGAGCTCGGGGTAGGCGCCGGGGCCGAGCTCGCGCGGCACGACGCCGCGCAGGTACTGCTCGATCGGCAGCTCGTTGACGAGATTGAGCCGGCCGCGATCGTTGAGAAAGACGACCAGCCGGCCGCGATAGCGCTTGCCCTCCCAACGCAACCCGGCGTCCGCCGGGGCGGCGAAGACGAAGGTCCTGCCGGCGACGCGGTAGCTCTGGCCGCGGTGGGTGAGCTCGAGCGCCGCCTCCCCCAGGCGGGCACCCTCGGAGACGATCCAGGAGCTGTCGACGCCAAAGCGCACGAGCTTGCGCCCCGCCTCCTCGGCGGCCACCCGGTCGGGGAACCGCCCGAGGCGGACACGATAGATGCCGGCCTGGGCGTCGAACCGGGCGTCCGCCGGCAAGCCCGCGAGTCCGCCGAGCCGGCGAGCGAGCTCTCTCGCCTGATCCTCGTCCTTGAGCGCCGCGATCTGCACCCGGTAGTAGGCGCCGCCGACACTCGTCGCCGCCGGCCGGATGCGCAACGGCGAGGCGACATCCAGACGCGTGCCGCCGACGTCGACCGACAGCTCGCCCTCGCAACAGGGAAGCGTCACGCTCTCGAGATCGGTGGCCAGGCCGATGCGCACCCAGCCGGTGAACGGCTTGGACACCGCCGGCCCGGCAGCGGCAGGAGCTGGCGCCGCAGGCAGAGGCGCAGCGGCGGGCGGCGTGGCGGCGGGCGGCGGCAGCGGCGGCACCGGGG
>CAZQTL010000088.1:0-12574 GCA_964595975.1 uncultured Thermoanaerobaculia bacterium
GATAGAAGGAGCGCAGATTGGAGAGGTCGGCGGAAAGCTCCTCGTCCACCAGCCGAGTGATCCAGTCGATGGCGCGGATGGACGAGCCCGGAGGCTCGAGTCCGGCGATGATCTCGCCGTTGGTCACCCACGGCTCGTCCGACCGGCCGGTGCCGGTCAACGCCGCGCAGTACCGGATCGCCTCGAGGTAGAAGTCGAGCCCGTACTCGGCGTGTTTGCCAGGGCAGATCTCCTCGAACAATCCGCGGTTGAAGATCTCGAAGCAGAAAGAGACACGGTTGACGCCGATCTCCTTCAGGTGGTTGTAGCGCTTGAGGTCGCGATGCGGCGGCGTCTGCACGCCGATCAGCAGACCCAGCTCCTCCTTGATGCGGACGATGTACGGCTCGAGGATGTCGAGGTAGGTGTCGCCCTCGTAGTGTCCGGTGTTGAAGTCGACGTAGGTGATGCCCGACTCGCGGCGCGCCGCGCGCACCACCTCGAGAACCTCGTCGACCGACTTCTCGTCGGCGTCGTCGATCCCGAGATTCAGGCCCACCGAGCAGAACTTGCAGTTGACCTTCTGCGGCTTCTCGGTCCAGTACTCGCAGACCTTCGCCTGGTAGATCCCGAGGTAGGTGCCCTGGAGGGTGCCGATGCGGGTCATCGGCTTGCCGGTCGCGGTGTTGGCGTCGTACCACGCCGGACGCGGCGACAGATCGACCGGCGACACCGGCTCGCCGTCGCGATGCAGCCAGTACTGGCTCTTCGCACCGGCGCCCTTGTGCAGGACGTAGGGCGACTTGGCCGCGAACGGCTCCGAGACGGGTGCATTCGTCCACAGGCCGCCGGGCAGGATGAGCTCGAGCCCGGAGCCGAGGCCGGCACGGGTCCGCAGGATCTTCCGTCCGCCGTCCTCCTCGATGAAGCAGGAGTCGTCCAGACGCAGTCCCTTGCAATAGAGATCGAGCTTCAGCAGTGCCGGATTGGTACGCAGTTCGTCGAGCATCGCTCCTCCAGGAGGGCTACAGCATGGCGCCGGGCCGGCAAGTCCGTCACCATCCGGGCGGGTAGGCCGACCGGGCAGGGAGGAAGCATGGCGCCTGCCGGATCGGCCGGGTATGACCCGCGTCATCCCGGCCGGGAAGAGCCGGGCGCGTGGCTCAATCCGGAGCGCCCGGGGCAGCGGAGGCGACGGAACCGGCGGTCGTTGCGCTCCCGCGTTCGCAGGCGGTCGCCAGGCGCAGGCTGGCCACGGCGAGCAGGATCCCGACGTAGCCGTCGACCGCATAGTGCCAGCCGGTGAGCAGCGAGCCGACAAAGGTGGCGATCGTCGCCAGAAGGAAGAGCGGGGCGAGCGGCCGGGCGTTGCGCCGCGCCCAGGTCGCGAAGAGGGCGTGGGCGCCGACGTGCAGCGAAGGCATGGCCGCGATGGCGTAGATCGGATTGAACTCCCGCAGCACCCCGCTCCGGCCGGCGACCATCTTCTGGTAGTTCGCCCACAGCGCCTCGTGCATCGCGGCGGCCCCGGGGATCCGGACGGCGAGCTCTTTCCACAGCTCCGGAACGTAGAAGATCGGGCCGAGCGCCGGCACGGCGACATAGAGCCAGCAGCCCGCGCCCCACAGGAAGATGCACGAGAGCATGAAGCGGCGGCGCAGCAGATCGTCCGGGCTGGCGGTGAAGAAGGCGATCACCACCAGGACGGAAGACGCCCACAGCCCGTACCAGCGGTCGAGCCCGGAAGCGAGCGGGCTGTTCTCGAACAGCGCCGTGACGAAGACCGAGGGGGAAAGCCCGAAGTGCAGCAGGCGGTCGAGTTTCCACAGCGCCGGGTCGTAGAGGTCGGCGCGCAGCAGCGGTACGCAGACCTTGACCCAGAAATAGGTGTAGGTGAGCGCCATGCAGGCGATCCAGAGGCGCAGCCACAGCCCCCACCAGCGCCAGTTTCGGAGGGTCGCGAAATAGCCCGCGAGCGGCTTGCGCTGCACGAGGTGGACGGCGAGCTGCAGGCCGACGCCGAGCAGGAGAGGCCAGCCGAGCGCGCGCACCATCGGGTAGACCGTGTACTCGACCGTCCGCCAATCGACGCGCATTCCGCGCCAGCGCAGGAAACCGACGCTGCCGGCCGTCAGCAGCAGGCAGATCCACTCGAAGGGATAGAGCGGCAGCCGGGCGAACGCGCTGCGCCAGCGCGACAGCGCGCGGGGGGCCTGCAGGAGGTCGGGCGTCGTTTCGGCCAAGCTCTCTCCGGGTAGCTTCGGAGCGGAGTCTATCGGCGCTTCGGGCCGCGCCCCACGCCGTCGCCCCGACCTACCCCGAAGTGTGGGCCCTCTCCCGCCGCCGCGGACTAGATTCAAGTTCTGGATGAAGGACTCCGAAAGAAGCTTCGCCGCGCCCAGGGCGGAGCCGGCCGTCGAGCGGCCGCTGCCACTCGTCCGCGGCGAGGGTGCCACCGCCGCCGCGGCCGGTGCCGTGGCGAACCGTGAGCTGCTCGTCGTGCGGTTTGCCGGAGCCTGCCCCGAGCTCGGCGCCGCACCCGGCGCCGCCGTCGCCAACCGCGTGCTCGGCTCGACCCCGCCGGTCGAAGTCTGGAGCTCCGGACTGGAGACGCGCCGCGGGCGGTTGGGCCGCGTCCACTGGGCGGAGAACGGAAGGGTGTTGTTCGGCAGCCTGACCTCTGCGCTCGCCGGCGACCTCGAGGGCGAGACGGCGGCCCACTTCGCCGATCTCCTGGCGGCCGCCGAGGAGCAGGGTTTTCCGTATTTGCTCCGGGTGTGGAACTTCCTCCCCGGCATCAATCAGGAGGAGAACGGCGTCGAACGCTACCGCCTGTTCAACGCCGGGCGGGCGGCCGCCTTCGACGCCCGCTACGGCGCTGCCGAGGCCGAGACGCGCTTCTCCGCCTCGTCGGCGGTCGGCAGCTCCGGCGACCGCCTGGTCACCTGGTTCGCCGCTGCGCGGTCGCCCGGGCGGCATCTCGGGAATCCGCGGCAGGTGCATGCCTTCCGCTATCCGGTCGAATACGGGCCCCGGCCCCCGTCGTTCACCCGGGCGACGATCTCGCCGCCGGAGCTCGGTCAGGTGCTCTTTCTCTCGGGCACGGCGAGCATCGCCGGACACGAGACGCGGCATGCCGGCGAGCTGCTCCTGCAGCTCGAGGAGACCCTGCACAACATCGAGACGCTGCTCGCGGCGGCCGCCTCGGACGAAGCGACGCTCCCCGGCCTCGCCGACTTCGAGCTCTTCCGCATCTACCTGCGTGAGGCCGCCGACCTCGAGCTGGTGAGGGAATCGCTGCTCCGGCGGGTCGGCCCCCGGCCCGCGCTGCACTTCGTCGCCGCCGACATCTGCCGCGCCGATCTGCTGCTCGAGATCGAAGGCGTCGCCGGTCTGCCCGGCTGAAGGGGGTCAGCCGACGGCGATCGGCGCGAGCTCCGCGGCGACGAGCACCATCGGCTCGAGCTCCACCGTGGCGCGCATGGCGCGGGCGATCAGGCAGGTCTCCTCGGCCTTGTGGATCCACTTGAGCGCCGCCTCCCTGCCCTCCTCGCCCTTCACGGTCACGCGCGGGCGCAGGACGATCCGCGGCAAGGAGACGCGGCCGTCCTCCCCGCGCTCGACGATTGCTTCACCCGCCGCTTCGACCGCCGCGATCTCGAGTCGCGCGCGCTCGGCGTAGGCGAGGAACGTCGTCAGCCAGCAGGTCGTCGCCGCGGCGACGAACAGGTGCTCCGGAGTCCAGCGGCCGCCCGGGCCTCCGAACTGCGGCGGCGAAGCGACCTCGATGTCCGGCAGACCGTCGGGCGCGCTGGCCCGCCCGCGCTTGCCATCCAGCCAGCGAACAGAAAATGGATAGGTGCTGTGAATCTCGCCCATGGTGGCCTCCGTCACGACCCGATCGTCGTGCCCGGTGCAAGGATCTCTCCCCCGCGCCCAGCTGTCGCCGCCCCTTCGGGCTGGCCCGGTCTCTGCCCCGCAGGACCGGCGGCCAGGGGACGTAACAGTTGTTTGACGGTCGTTCGGAGATCGCCATACTGTTCCGGGGCGATGGCCGCTCCGCGCTCGCAGGACCTCGTCTTCACCCTCTTCGGCGACTACCTGCTCGGGCGCGAAGGGCCGGTGTGGGTCGGATCGCTGATCCTCCTGCTCGGACGTCTCGGCATGTCGGCTCCCGCGACCCGCACCGCCCTCTCCCGCATGACCGCCCGCGGCTGGTTGGTCGCCGAACGGCGCGGCGGCCGCGGCTACTACGGCCTCTCGCCGCGCGGCCGGAAGCTCCTCGAGGAGGGCCGGCAGCGCATCTACCATCCGCCGCGCCACCCCGCCTGGGATGGCACCTGGTTTCTCGTCGCCTACTCGATCCCCGAGACCCGGCGGCGTCTGCGCGACAGCCTGCGCGCGAAGCTCTCCTGGCTGGGGTGCGGCGCGCTCACCAACGGCCTCTGGATCACGCCGCACGATGTCCGCGACGAGGTCGCCGACATCGCCCGGCGCCTCAAGGTTACCCGCAACGTCGAGGTCTTCCGCGCCGAGCACACGGGCTTCTCGAGCGCCGCCCAGCTCGTCGCCCAGTGCTGGGATCTGGCCGAGGTCAACGCCAGCTATCGCAAGTTCATCGATCGCTGGGCGCCGCAGCTCGCCCATTGCGGGCAGTGCCGGCACGCCGGCAGCGAGGCGGCGCGCGGGCGTCAGGCGCTCCCCTGCACGAGCCCCGAGGACTGCTTCGAGCGCCGCTTCGAGCTCGTGCACGCCTATCGCGCCTTTCCGGCGAGCGATCCTTTCCTGCCGGCCGAGCTCCTGCCGGAGGGCTGGCTGGGCGATCGCGCGGCAGCGCTCTTCGACACCTACCACGCCGTTCTCGCCGCGCCGGCCGAAAGCTACATCCAGCGCGTCTGCGCCGCCGGCGAATCCTAGAGCGCGCCGGCCGGCGCCGCGGCGCCGGGGTCGCGCCGGATGAGCTCGACGATCTCGCCGCTCTGCGTCAGCTCGCCGCGCTGATTCACCAGCTCGGCGACGAACTTCACCACCCCGCGGTCCCTTCCCGGCAGCTCCCGTCGCGCCGCCACCCGGAGCCTCAGGCGCAGGCGGTCCCCCGGCCGGATCGGCGCCACGAACCGCCAGTCGAGGCCGAGCAGGGCCACCAGCGTCCCGGCGGTGATCCCGGCCCGCGCCATCAGGCCGGTCGCCACCGCGATTCCCAGCGCGCCATGGGCGACCCTGCCGCCGAACGCCGACCGGCGGGCGAAGTCGTCGTCGAGATGCAGGGGGTTGGCGTCCCCGGAGAGCTCGGCGAAAGCGACGATCTCGGCGTCGCCGATCGCGCGCTCGCCGCAGTCGAAGTCACGGCCTTCCGCGAGCTCCTCGAAATAGAACCCCATCACGCCACCTCCGTCTCGCGGCCTCCGGCTGCCCCCCCGCAGGGGTAGCATCGCACGACCCGATATGTCAGTTTACACACGGTCGTTGTGTTCCTGTAATATACCGCGCGGAGACCAGCCATGGGCCAATTCCCCTCCCGTCCCGCCGCCAGTTTCGGATTTGCGGAAGTGCTCTACGCCAAGAGCGAGTTCGTCGCCACCATCACCATCCAGCGGCCGCAGAACTACAACGCCTACAGCACCCGGGCGCTGGAGGAGCTCGCCACCGCCTTCCGCGACGCGAGCTTCGACGACGCCGTCGGCGTCATCGTCCTCACCGGCGCCGGCCACCAGGCCTTCTGCACCGGCGGCGACGTCAAGGAGTACGCCGAGGACTACGTCACCACGCCGCGCGACTACTGGAAGTACATGGCGCTCTTCCGGGCCTACATCGAGAGCATCCTGAATACCGGCAAGCCGGTCATCGCGCGGCTGAACGGCATGGCGGTCGGCGGCGGCAACGAATCCCAGCTCGCCTGCGACCTGACGGTCATGGCGCAGCACGCCTTCATCAAGCAGGTCGGCACCCACGTCGGCTCGGTCGCCTGCGGCGGCTCGACGCAGTGGCTGCCGATCACGGTCGGCGACAAGCGGGCGCGGGAGATCCTCTTCCTCAACGAGCCGATCCCGGCGGCCAAGGCCCTCGACTGGGGCCTGGTCAACTGGGTGGTGCCTTCGGTGCGCCGCGGCGAGGAGTGGATCGAGCACGCCACCGCCGAGGAGATCCGCCACGCCCAGCGCGGCGAGCGCGACTATCGGATCGACCTCTCCTTGCTGGATGCGGAGGTGGCGAAGCTCGCCAAGAAACTGCTGGCGAGCTTCCCCGAGTGCGCGCGCTACACCAAGCAGCAGGTGAACTTCTGGAAGGACCTCGCCTGGCACCAGACGGTGCGCCACGCCCAGGACTGGCTCGCCCTGCACTACACTGCCTGGGAGCCGGTCGAAGGGATGCGCGCCTTCGTCGAGAAGCGCCCAGCGCGCTTCGAGTTGCTGCGCGAGCGCGCCGCCGCCGGCGGCTCCTCGGAGACGCAGTGGGGGCCGCCCACCCGGGTCTGCGGCGCCTGCGGCGCCGGCAACCTGCCGGCCGGACACGGTTTCTGCGGCGCCTGCGGCGCCGGCCTCGAGCCTGCGCCGAGCGCCCCTGCCGCGAAGGGAACCCCGGCATGAGCGCCGCCGGCGCGCGGCCCCGCGTCTTTCCGGAGTGGCTCGACAAGCCGCTCGAGGCGGCCCTCTACGAGTGTCGCGAGCTCGTCGAGGACACCGACTTTCCGACCGTGAAGCGCTGGCGCGCGGCCGGCGGCAAGGTGGTCGGGCACTTCCAGGTCTACTTCCCGGAGGAGATCGTCCACGCCGCCGGCGCGCTGCCGTTCAAGGTGCGCGGCGCGCCGATCGAGCCGACGCAGTCGGACTCGCGCTTCGGCTCCTATCTGTGCTCGATCCTCAAGACCTCGCTCGACCTCGCGCTCGCGAAGCGCATCGAGCTCGATCTGTTCGTCAGCCATCCGATCTGCGACGCCGCGCGCAACCTCGCGGCCATCTGGGGGCGCAACTTCCCGTACCCGGCCGAGATCCTCTACCTGCCGCAGAACGCCAACTCGGGTCATGCCGCCCTCTGGCTGCGCGGCGAGTACGACCGCCTGCGCCGCAGCGTGGCAGCGGCCGCGGGCATCGCAGTCACGCGCGAACGAGCCGATGCCGCGCTGGCGAATTCGATCGCGGTGTTCAACGAGAATCGCGCCCTGATGCGCGAGCTCTACCGCCTGAAGCGCGAGACCCCGTGGCAGGTCTCGGCCGACGAGGCCTACGTGCTGGTCGCGCTCGCCGGCCTCCTGCCGCGCGAGGAGCACAACGAGATCCTGCGCTTCATGCTGCCGCGCCTCGCCGAGCGACCGGCCAAGCGGATGGACAGGACCCGGGTGGTGCTCGAAGGCGGCTTTTGCGAGCAGCCGCCGCTCGATCTCGTGCGCTCGATCGGCCGCTCCTGCTACGTCGTCGACGACGACCTGCTCATCGGCCTGCGCTTCCTGACCAGCGACGTCCCGACCACCGGCGACCCGCTCGCCAACCTCGCCTCCGCCTACATCGAGCAGTCGAGCTACAGCCCGGTGCAGCACGACCTGCGCAAGCCCAAGGAGCGCATGCTCCTCGAGCGCATCCGCAACGCCCGCGCCGACGCCGCGATCGTCATGGCGGCCAAGATGTGCGAGCCCGGGCTCGAGGAGCAGGTGGCCTACACCAAGGCCCTCGACCACGCCGGCATTCCGTACTTCGTGAGCGAGTTCGAAGAGAGCATGACGAGCTTCGACCACCTCGAGATCCAGCTCCAGACCTTCGTCGAGAACCTCCTCTTCCGTTGAGGGCGCCCTGATGGCAACTCCAGAATCCGGCAACCCGCCGCTCACCCCGTCGTCCGCCCCGGCGCTTTCCCAGCCGCCGGCCCATCCGCTCGTGGGCCGCGCCAATCGCGACGGCGCCCAGCTCTTCCGCGACTGGTTCTCCTCCCTCGGCGAGGCCGCCGAACGGGGCCAGGGCGGCGCCTACGTCTTCGTCATGGGAAGCCTGGCGGAGCTCCTGCGCACCTTCGACTTCCCGATCGTGTTCCCGGAGATCAACTCGCTGCAGACCGCCGTGCGCCACCTCGCGCACGACTATCTCAACGAGGCCGAGGACTTCGGCTACTCGCCCGACATCTGCGGCTACGTCAAGGCCGACTTCGCCGCCCAGATGCGCGGCGGCGAGCTGCCGATGGGCCGGATTCCGAAGCCGGCGCTCGCGGTCTACACCAACGCCTGCAACACCTACATCAAGTGGGCGGAGATCTGGGAGCGCCTGTACGAGACGCCGATCTTCACCCTCGACATCCCCGGCACGCGCTCCTGCGGCCGCGTCACCGGCCCCGGCCAGGTCGATTTCGAGAACGACAGGAAGTACGTCGGCGCCCAGATCGCCGAGCTCATCGCGCTGTGCGAGCGGGTGAGCGGCCAGCGGTTCGACATCGACCGCCTGCGCGAGGCCCTGGGCCACGCCAACACCATGAACCGCTGCTGGAAGCGGGTGCTGGAGCTCAACCGCTCGCGTCCGGCCCTCTTCAACGCCCTCACCGACGGCACCATCTACCTCGGCGTCGCCAACGGCCTGCGCGGCGACGCCAGGGGGGCCGCCTACTTCACCGACCTGGTGGAGGAGATGGAGTACAAGGCAGCGCACGGCATCGGCACCCTGACGGCCGAGGAGTACCGCCTGCTCTTCGTCGGCGTCCCCTGCTATCCGATCTTCCGCCGCTTCAACGAGCTGTTCACCGAATGGGGCGGCACCTTCGTCAACTCGACCTACCTCTGGTTCGCCTCCGGCGGCTCGAACCTCGGCTTCGAATACGACCTCGCTCGCCCGCTCGAGAGCCTCGCCGAGGGGATGCTGCTGTCGGTGCGCGACGCCATGGACAGCATGTTCTACACCCCCGCGATCCTCGAGCGGATGATCGCCGACTACGGCGCCGATGGCGTCGTCTTCCACCCGATCAAGAGCTGCCGCACCGTCTCCACGGGCCTCGCCGACAGCCGGCGCTCGCTGCTCTCGCGCCTCGACACCGCGACGCTGTTCATCGAGTCCGACCACATGGACCGCCGGGTGGTCTCCGAAGCCCAGCTCAAGAACCGGGTCGACGCCTTCTTCGAGGGCCTGGCGACCCGCAAGCGGCAGTCGGTGATCGCGGGAACGGCTGCGAGCGCAGCGACTGCAACGAACCATCCGGGAGCCGCGGGCACCGCGGATGCCGGAGCCTAGGGAGGAACGATGGCCTACGCAGCCGGAGTCGATGTCGGATCCACCCAGACCAAGGCGGTCATCCTCGACGAGGAGCGCCGCATCGTCGGCCGCGCCCTGATGATGACCGGCGCCAACGTCGTGCGCGCCGCCCAGGAGTCGTTCGACCAGGCGCTCGCCGCGAGCGGCTTGCGCGAGGAGGAGGTCGAGTACGTCGTCGGCACCGGCTACGGGCGCTACAAGGTGACCTTCGGCAACACCCAGGTCACCGAGATCAGCTGCCACGGGCGCGGCGCGGTGCACATGTTCCCAGGCACCCGCACGGTGATCGACATGGGCGGGCAGGACACCAAGGCGATCTCCGTCGCCGCCAACGGCGAGATCGTCGACTTCTGCATGAACGACAAGTGCGCCGCCGGCACCGGCCGCTTCCTCGGCGCCGCCTCGAGCGCTCTCGACATCCCTTTGGGCGACCTCGGCGCCACGGCGCTGCGCGGCGAGCGGCCGGTGAAGATCAGCACCACCTGCACCGTCTTCGCCGAGTCCGAGGTGCTCTCCTGGCTGGGCAAGGGCAAGAAGATCGAGGATGTCCTGCTCGGCGTGCACCAGTCGATCGGCGCGCGCTCGGTCGGTCTCCTGCGCCGGGTCGGCGTCACCGACCAGGTGACCTTCACCGGCGGCGTGGCGCGCAACCCGGCGATGATCGCCGCCCTCGAGAGCCGCCTCGACCTCAAGCTCAACGTCAGCGAGGAGTCGCACTTCATGGGGGCGATCGGCGCCGCGCTCTTCGCCCTCGACCGCATCCTGGCGAGCCGGATTCCGGCCGCCGAGCTCCAGGCGACGACCGAAGGCAAGGAGGCGACGGCATGAGAATCACCGCCGGCATCGACGTCGGTTCGACCTACACCAAGGCCGTGGTCCTCGACTCGGAACGCCGCATCCTCGGCCGGCAGCTCGAGCCGACCGGCTTCAAGCTCGACGAAGTGGCGGAGAACGTCCTGGCGCAGGCGCTCGCCGCGGCCGGCGTCGACCGCTCCGAGGTCGAGTACGTCGTCTCGACCGGCTTCGGGCGCCACCAGATGGCCTCGGCCGACACCCAGGTGACCGACCTGACCGCGAGCGCGCGCGGCGCGATGTTCCTCTTCCCCGGCACGCGCACCGTGCTCGACGTCGGCGGCCAGACGATGAAGGCGAGCCGGCTCGACGCGACGGCGTCGGTCAAGAGCTTCCGCTTGAACGACAAGTGCGCCGCCGGCACCGGCGCCTTCCTGGAGAAGACCGCGCGCTACATGGGCTACTCGACGATCGAGATCGGCCCGCTGGTCAACACCTCGAAGAGCGCCGTGCCGATCTCCGGCGTCTGCGCCGTCTTCGCCGAGTCGGAAGTCATCAACCAGCTCTCGGAAGGGACGCCGCCGGCCGACATCATGCACGGCGCCATCGTCTCGCTGGTCGGGCGCTCGGTGCAGCTCATGAAGCGCGCCCAGATGGAGCCCGAGTTCACCCTCATCGGCGGCATCATGCGCTTCGAGAAGATGGTGACCGTGGTGAGGGAACAGCTGGGCGAGCAGGTGAACGTGCCGGAGGGCGATCTCGTGCAGTTCACCTCGGCGCTCGGCGCGGCGCTCCTCGGGCAGCTGCGCCTCGAGCGGCTCGCCGAGGCGGCGCACCTGGCGGCGGCAGCGGATTCGCCCGCCGCTCACGCCGGCGAAGCCTGACCATGGACGAGGAGGCCACCCTCCTGCGCCTGCTGCGCGAGGAGGAGCATCGGGTCTTGAGCGCCGCGGCGCTCGCTGCCGATCCCGCGCGCCTCGCCGCCGGTTGGGAGCGGCGCTTCCTCGCCGACGGGCCGCGCGCCGCGGAGGCGGTGGCGCTCTACGAGTCGCTCGGCTTCGAGGTCGCCGCCGACCCGCTCTCCGGGCCCGATCTGCCGTCCGACTGCACCGACTGCCAGCTGGCGACCCTGCTCGCCTTCAAGACGATCTATACCCGCAAGCCCAAGGAGACCGAGCGATGAAGGCCGCCGTCTTTCATGCCGCGCACCGCCCGCTGGAAGTGAGCGAGATCCCGACGCCCGAGCCCGGACCAGGCCAGGTGCTGGTGAAGGTCGCGGCCTGCGGCCTCTGCCATACCGATCTGCACTTCATCGACCACGACACGCCGACGTTCAAGACGCCGCCGCTGGTGCTCGGCCATGAGATCTCCGGGACGATCGCCGGGCTCGGCGCCGGCGTCGCGGGCTGGAAGGCGGGCGACCGCGTGCTGCTCCCGGCAGTCCTGACCTGCGGCGCCTGCGACGCCTGCCGCGAGGGGCGCGAGAACATCTGCGAGCACAACCAGATGTTCGGCAATCATGTCGACGGCGGCTTCGCCGAGTTCGTCGTCGCGCCGGCGAAGGACGTCTACCGCCTGCCGAAGGAGATTCCTCTCGATGCCGGCTCGATCATCGCCGACGCCATCACCACGCCGTTCCACGCCGTCGTGCGGCGCGGCAGGGTGGTGCCCGGCGACTGGGTGCTGGTGCTCGGTTGCGGCGGTGTCGGAGTCAACGTCGTTCAGCTCGCGGCGGCGATCGGCGCGCGCGTGATCGCGGTCGACACGGCCGCCGACAAGCTCGCCTGGGCCGGGCGGATGGGCGCGGAGGTGGTGATCGACGCCGCGAAGTGCGAGCGCCTCGACAAGGAGGTGCGCCGGCACACCGGCGGCGGCGGCGCGGATGTCGCCTTCGAGGCGATCGGCAATCCGAAAACCCAGGAGCAGGCCTTCAACTGTCTCAAGACCGGCGGCCGGCTGGTGCTGGTCGGCTACAGCCCGCATCCGATGAGCCTGAACTCGGGCCGCGTGATGTTCCGCGAGATCGAAGTGACCGGTTCGCTCGGCTGCCGCCCGGTCGACTATCCGCGGGTCATCGAGCTCGCCCGCCAGGGGAAGATCAAGGTGGCCGAACTGGTCACCCACCGCTTCACCCTCGACCGCATCAACGACGGCCTCGACGCCCTGCGCGCCGGCTTGCCGATCCGGGCGATCGTCGTCCCCGGCGACTGACGCCGGCCAGCGCTCGCCGGCTAGCGCTGTCGCGACGCGGCAGCCATCTCGTTCATCGCAGCACCGGCCGCACGTGCGATGCGGCGCCCTGCGGGGAGGGCGACGCCGCGGTTCTGAGCCCAGGCGGCTGCCATCTCTTCGAGGGTGTCGCTGCCGAGGAGCTGTTCGGCCATCGGGAAGAGGACGATCTCCTCCTTTTGGAAGTGGCTGCGCGCCTCGGCGATCGCCGCCTCGAGGTGCGCTCGCGCCGCGTCGGCGTCGCGGCTCGTCGCGACCTTCGCCAGCTCGCCTTCGATCTCCTCGTGCTCGGCGCGCATCGCGGTCACCGGACCACCGCCGGGCATCACGCGATCGAGCGCCGCGAAGAA
>CAZQTL010000088.1:12674-15840 GCA_964595975.1 uncultured Thermoanaerobaculia bacterium
CGCCCCGCCATGCTACGTTCCGCTCATGCCGCCCCCCGCCGAGTCCCCCTGGAGCGCCCCGTCGGTCGTCGCAGGCTTCGCCAGCTCGGCGCCGAACCAGGTCCTGATGCGCTTCGCGGCGGACGAGCTGGCGCGCCGCGGCGGCGCGCGCCCGGGCGCTCCGCGGGCGCTCGACCTCGGCTGCGGCGCGGGGCGCAATGCGGTGCCACTGGCGAATCTGGGGTGGGAGGTCGTCGGCCTGGACAACTCGCTGCCGATGCTACGCGCCGCCGACGGGCGGACCGTCGAGCTCGCCGCCGGCGCCCGGCTGCGGCTGGCCGCGTCCGGCATGGACGGCATTCCTCTCGCCGACGCGAGCTGCGACTTCGTGATCGCCCACGGCATCTGGAATCTCGCGCGCTCGGCGGCCGAGTTCCGCCGCGCGGTGGCGGAGGCGGCCCGCGTCGCCGCCCCCGGCGCCGCGCTGTTCGTCTTCACCTTCTCGCGCAACACGTTCCCCGAAGGAGTCGCGCCGGGCGCCGGCGAGCCGTTCGTCTTCACCCAGTTCTCCGGCGCACCGCAGTGCTTCCTCACCGGCGAGCAGCTCGTCGACGAGCTGGCGGCGGTCGGGTTCCTGCCCGAGCCCGCGGTGCCGCTCACCGAGTACAACCGGCCGGCGCCCGGCGCGCGACCGGTGGCCGGAGGTCCGGCCGCGCCGACGCGTCCGGTCATCTACGAGGCCGCTTTCCGCCGCGGCCGCTGAGCGCGTTCTAAAAGAGCGTCGAGACGAAGATCGCGGCGATCGCCAGCGGACAGACCCAGCGCAGGGCCCAGACGCAGAGGCGGCGCGCGAACGGCGTCGTCTCGCCGAGCTCCTCCGCCAGGAAGGAAGCAGGCAGCCGCCAGCCCACGAACAGACTCGTGGCGAAGGCGCCGACCGGCAGCAGCAGGTTCGACGCGACGTAGTCGAGGACGTCGAAGAAGGTGCGGTCGGCGAAGGCCGGGAGGAAGCCGAGCGGATGCCAAGCCGCCCAGCGGTTGAACGACAACACGGTCCCGAGACCGAGCGCCCAGACCGCGAGCGCGACGGTCACGACGGCGCGGCGGCGCGAGAAGCCGCGGTGCTGCTCGAGCCAGGCTACCGGCGGCTCGTAGGCCGCCAGCGACGGCGTGAAGGCGGAGAGCAGGAGCAGGACGAAGAAGAGGGAGCCGACGAGCCGCCCGCCGGGCATCTCGGCGAAGACCGTTGCCAGGACGCCGAACACCAGCTCCGGCCCCCCCGCCGGGTTCATGCCGTAGTGAAAGACGAGCGGGAAGATCGTCAGCGTCGCGAGCAGCGAGACCAGCAGGATGGAGCCGGTGATACCGAGCGCCGAGCGTACCAGCGAGGTGCCGCGCGGCAGGTAGGCGCCGTAGGCGAGCATCATCGCCATGCCGACTCCGGTGGCGAAGAACGCCTGGCCGACGGCGGCGATCACCACCGCCGGCGTGATCGCGGCGAAGTCGGGCGCGAAGGCGAAGGCGAGGCCGGCCGGGACGTCGCCGGTCGCGAGCGCATAGGCCGCGAGGACGACCAGGAGCACCAGCAACATCGGCGCGCGCAGCCGCGTCGCCACTTCGACCCCGCGCCCCACGCCGCGCGCCGAGACGAAGACGACGGCGGCGATGAACGCGATCTGCCAGGCGCCGAGCTCGAGCGGGCTGGCGAGAAAGTCGCGCCAGAGCGCGGCGACCTCGGGCCGCCCGAGCCCGGCCAGGGCGCCCGAGGCGACCTTCCAGGTATAGGCCAGCACCCAGCCGGCGACGACCATGTAGTAGGAGGTGATGAGGTAGCAGGCGATCGTGCCGACGATGCCGATCGCGTTCCAGCGCCGCGAGCCGCGGTACTCCAGCGCCACCGCACCGGCGGCATCGGGCGGGCTCTGGCGCGCGCGCCGGCCGAGCGCGAACTCGGCGACGAGCAGCGGCGTCGCGATCGCCAGGCAGGCGACGACGAAGATCAGCACGAAGGCGCTGCCGCCGCTGGTACCGACGAGGTACGGCAGCCGCCAGACGCTGCCGAGTCCCACCGCCGCGCCGATCGTGGCGAGGTAGGCGGCGAAACGCGAAGACCACAGCGGTCCTCCCGGCGGCTGGCCCGAAGCGTCGCTCATCGGCGCTCCTAGTGCGTCCCCGCCGAGGCGCGCTCGGGCACCGCGCGATCGCGGCGGAAGCGATCGAGGGCGAACGGCGCGATGAGCTCCGGCACGCGGCCGGTGGCGATGAGCGCGGCCATGTTGCGGCCCGAGACCGGAATCGCCTTGAAGCCCCACGTTCCCCAGCCCGACGACAGGAAGAACCGTTCGACCGGCGTCGTGCCCAGGAGCGGCGAGTAGTCCGGCGTCATGTCGCAGACTCCGGACCACTGCCGCAGCAGGCGGAGCTTGGCCATGAAGGGAAAGAGGTCGATCGCCCGCGAGGCGCAGGACGAGACGAACGGATAGGTCGAGCGCGTCGAGTAGCTGGTGTAGGGGTCGATCTCCGCCCCCACCAGCATCTCGCCGCGGGCGCTCTGCGAGACGTAGATGTGGAGATCCGCCGAGGCGACGATGCGGTCGAGCACGGGCTTGTACGCCTGGGTGACGAAGGCCTGCAGCGGATGGGTGACGATCGGGAGCTTCAGGTCCGCCATGTCGGCGATCCGGGTGACGTAGCCGCCGACCGCCGAGAGCACCGCGCCGGCCGCGATCTCACCGCGGTTCGTGCGCACGCCGGTGCAGCGGCCGCGCTCGATCGTGAGCCCGGTCACCTCGACGCCTTGATGCACGTGGACCCCGAGCCGCTCCGCCGCCGCCGCGTATCCCCAGACCACGCCGTCATGACGGATGATCGAGCCCGGCGGATGGTAGGCGGCGCCGAGGATCGGCCGCACGCCGCCGCAGCTCATGTCGAGCTGGGGGCAGACCTCGGCCACCTCCGGCGCCGTCAGGAAGACGGTATCGACGCCGAAGGCCTGATTCTGCAACGCGCGTTCGCGCTGGTTGTTGATCTGCGCCTCGGAGTGCGCGAGCCAGAGCAGCCCGCGCTCCGACCGCAGGAGGTTGAAGTCGAGCTCCTCGGCGAGCGTGCGGTAGAGGTCGAAGCTCGCCTGATAGAAGCGGATCGTCTCCGGCGTCTTGTAGTTGGCGCGCAGCACCGTGGTGTTGCG
>CAZQTL010000089.1:0-15798 GCA_964595975.1 uncultured Thermoanaerobaculia bacterium
CGTTAGCCCGCACGAAGGCCCCGGGTTGCGGTATACGTACGTTGTACATACAATGTCGGCATGAGCCTGCGCTTTGAGTGGGACCCTCGCAAGGCGGCGGCGAATTTCCGCAAGCACGGCGTGTCCTTCGAGGATGCCGAGTCCGTGTTTGCCGATGAGCGTGCCCGCCTGATCGATGATCCGGACCACTCCGCAGACGAAGATCGCTTTCTTCTCCTTGGCCTCAGCAGCAGCTTGCGCCTACTGGTCGTAGCGCACTGCTATCGTGAAGCAGGAGGCATCATCCGTATCATCTCCGCGCGCAAGGCCACGCGCGAGGAACAGGGCTTCTACCGATAGGTGACACCATGCGCAAGCAGTATGACTTCAGCGCTTCCCGAAAGAACCCGTACGCGTCGCAACTTAAGAAGCCGGTGACCATTCGGCTTGACGAACAGTCAATCACGTACTTCAAGTCCATGTCGGCCGAGACCGGCATCCCTTACCAGAGTCTGATCAACCTCTATCTCAAGGAGTGCGCAGCATCTGGTAAGAAGCTCAACCTCGCCTGGAAGTAGCAGCGTGCGGGCTAACCCGTCGTTGCACCCGACAGCCTCCAGCAGGCTTCGCCTGCTTCCGGCTGCGAGTGAACTCGAACGTTAGGCCTCCGAATCACCGTTCGTCGCCTCGGAAGATCAATGCCCACACTCGAATCACTACGCTCCGAAGTGCAGTCACACGTCGGGCAGTTCATCTGCAGTGAGATTCATAGCGAGAAGAACACCAAGGCCGTGAGCTTCCGTCACGCTGCATTTCCACCGGACCCCAGTGTTGACGTGCCCGACGTTCAAGGACTTCGGGACTTCTACGACACGTTTGCGCAGCTCACACTCTATTTTGAGGAGGAGAGCGGAGACGCCGCTTTCTTCATTGCAAGTCCTTCACAGTGGCCCGAGCTGGATAGTTGTTTCAGGCCATGGCTGGAATGTATCGAAGAGGACGAGGAAGAAGACTATCTGCCGGACTGGATCAAGAACTGCCTAGTAGTTGGAGAGATTCCGCGAAGCGGCAACTATCTCCTGGTACCTGCTGCCGGGCCATACACGGGAAGGGTCTTCGAGTTCGAACACGATGGATTCGAGTTCGTCGAGTTGGGTCAGAGCTTGCCGGACTTCGTCAAGAGAAATCTGGACCTGGACACTTCGCGACTAACTGCAATCGCGAGCCACATGAGGTTTGTGACCCCTGACGAGAATCGCCAATGGTGGATCAACGAACTAAAGGACAACCGTGGCAACGCTGTCCGCACTGAGGCCTGAATCCCGTTTGGCCTCAGGTTGAGAAGCTCGTGGCCGAGAGCGCATAATCCCGCGCGTTAAGGTGGGCGAGATGCTCCCGCTGCTTGCTGACGAGAGGTGGTTCCTGGTCGCCACTCGCGGAAGTCATCGTCGGTTCAAGCATCCGCCGAAACCCGGCGAGTCACTGTTCCTGGCAAGCCAAGCGACGAACGCGCTCCTGGGACACTCGATAGCATTCGAGAGCAGGCGGGCGCGACGAGGTGAGGGGAACCAGATGCGCTACGCGATCGTGATCGAAAGCGCCGGGCCCAACTACTCGGCAGACGTTCCTGATCTTCCCGGCTGCGTTGCTACAACCGCGACCGTCGAGGAAGTCGAGCGGGAGATCCGCGACGCTATCGAGTTCACCTTGAGGGCATGCGCGAAGATGGTGCCCCCATTCCCGCGCCAACTGGCTCGGTTCGGTACGTCGACGTACCGGCCTGATCCTGCGGACGAGCGGACGCGTCGGTACGCAGCTTCTACTTGGCGGGCGCCGCGGCGGCGCGCCGCTCGCCTTTTTCGTCAGGCGTCAATGGAGGCAGCGGGTGCGTGTCGCCATTCTTGATGATATCCACCAGGCGTATGAGCGTACCGAGGCCGTCCGACGGCTGAGGGAGCGAGCCGAGGTTCGGATATTCGTCGGTCCATTTGGCGATGCAGCGGCATTGCGTGGATTCGATGCCCTCGTAGCGAACCGCGAACGCACAAAATTCACTCGGGCGCTCTTCGAGCGATTGCCCGATCTCCGGATTCTCGCGCAGACCGGGAACCACGCTTACCACGTCGATTTGGCGGCCGCCCGGGAGCGCGGGGTGATTGTGGCAAAGGCGAGCGGTGGCTTCTCCACCGGTGCGGCGGAATTGGCCATCGGCCTCACCATTGCGTTGCTGCGACACATACCGGCGGCTGACGCTGCCGTGAAGTCCGGACATTGGCCTGCCCCGTTGGGTCACGAGCTCAATGGCAAGACGCTTGGCGTCATCGGACTCGGGCACGTTGGTATGCATGTCGCGAAGATCGCACGAGCCTTCGACATGCGAGTCCTCGCCTGGAGCCGTCGTCGCGACGATGGCGCCGCGGCGTCGCTGGGTGCAGAGTGGTGCGATCTGGATCATCTGATGCGGGAATCGGATGTCGTTTCAGTGCACGCGACGCTCGCACCCGAGACGCGAGGGTTGCTTGACGCTCGGCGGCTTCGGCTCATGAAACCTACCGCCTGTTTGATCAACACCGCTCGTGGGCCGATCGTTGATGAAGCGGCGCTGGTTTCGGTGCTGGCGGACGGTCGAATTGCAGGCGCCGGTCTCGATGTATTCGACTGCGAGCCGCTACCGCGCGGTCATCCTTTGTTGACGTTGCCAAACGTCATTCTCACGCCGCATTTGGGTTGGCCCACCGACAAGAAGTACGAGGACTTTGCCGACGCTGTCGCCGATGTACTGTTGAAACATCTGAGCGGTGACAGTGTTCCGCGCTTCGTCGAGCAACATTGATGTTGACGCCTAACGCGCGTAGCGTACCTTGCCAATCCTGCGGATCACACGACAAGCACGCCGGCGATGCAGTCTACGGCGGCGTGGTTCAAGAATCGTCTGTCGATGTTCGAGGCGCGGACGCCGGCTGAGCTCGCCGGTTTCTTTGACAAGGCTGAGAGAGCGCGGTGCGATACCGCGCTCGTGCAAGGCGATACCATGTTCGCCGTAAACGCCCGAGCCGTCGCCGAGTCGACATTGAAGCATCGATTGGTTTCGGCGTCCGCGATCAACGAGTACGCCGACGCCGGCGGCGTGATCGGCTACGGCCCGTACCGGCTCGAAGGGTATCGACGCGCTGGCGCGTTGGTGGACAAGTTGCTGAAGGGGGCGAACCCGGTGATCTGCCGATCCAGCAGGCCACCGGGTTCGAGCTCTCCATAAACATGGCGACCGCGAAGTCGCTCGGGCTCACGATTCCGCAAGTCCTTCAAGCGCGTGCACGCCTCATCCAATGAGCGCCTCGCGGCATTGCTTGCGGCCTGAACCCTCGCTCAACCGGACCGCCCGCCGGCGGCGCTGGCGCGCCGTCCGCTCGCGGCCGATTGGCTTTGTCCGTCAGGCCTCGCAATGAACCTGTCAATTGCCATCGCAGCGTTCACCGCTGTCGCGCTGACCTGCAGTCCCGCCGATGCGAACACCTGCGAGGCTGCGGAGACGGCCGGTGGTTTGGTCATCCCCAATCTAACGGGAAACAAAGGCTGCAGTGACGAGCCCATGAAGGGCTTGTGTAAGGCTTTCCTGGCCTGTCTACGCAGCCATGTGGTCTGCCTTGCGGGAAGCCGCAAGGTCTACGGTGGAACAACCGCGCGCGACTTCAGCGGTCTGGAGTCGCCTTTCACCTTTGGAACAAGACGCGTCAGGACCCGGACCGGCGAGGAAGTTTGCTTTTTGGCGGGGCTTGGACAAGCACCGGGAGAAGAGGTCCCGTCCTGGGCCTCGACCCTCGTAGAGCCCAATGGCTGGCAACGCGCACACTGGGATAACCAGAAGAGGGAATGGCTCCGCTCGCCTGCGGACTTCTTCCTGCGCTCGGATCAAGCAGTGGCCAAAAGGCAGCCTGCTGCTGTTGGCAGGCAGTGAATCCCTACCCCTCGGCCAACACGAGGCCCAGCGGCGGGCCAGGCGTCCCAATGCTGGTCCCGCGTTTCCTCGAACGGTGGGCGTGATGCGATCGCGCACTGTCGCCGCGCTGTTCCCGGCACCGCTGGCCGGCGGCATTGCGCGAATGGCCGGGGTCTTCCTGGATGCAAGGCTCGCTGCGCACCGAGGAGGCGGCACCGGTCCCGCTCTTCCGCCTGGTGGCTGGCGGCAGCGGATCGGGTTTGACTTTCCGCCCGAATTCCAGGCCAAGGTAGGTGACGCTCTGCCGGGTATATTGACCACCGGAGGAGCCCATGCGCAAGAGCAAGTTTTCAGATGAGCAGATCGTCGGCATCCTGGCCCAGGAGTCGGCGGGGACGGTCACCGGCACCGAGCTTTGTCGAACTCTTCCGGCGGGCCGCCACCTATGTGGACAGGATCCTCAAGGGGGCCAAGCCCGCCGAACTGCCGACCGAATTCGAACTCGTGATCAACATGAAGACCGCGAAGGCCCTGGGCCTCACCCTCCCGCAGTCGGTGCTGCTGCGGGCGGATCACGTCATTCAATGACCGAAGGCCGCGCCGCCGTTTCCACCGCAATCGGGACAGCACCCGGCCGTGGCAAGGCACGAGTGAAGAAGCTGCCCAACAGGCCGTTGCAACGGACGGCCGCCGGCCGCCGCCGAACTCTACGTTGGGCGGAGAAGAGCATCGCACTCACGGAGAAGACATTCCCATGAACAAGGTGACGCCCTTCCTCATGTTCAACGACCAGCTCGAAGCGGCCATCGAGTTCTACACCGCGACGTTTCCCGACTCCGAAGTACGCAACGTCGCCCGCACGGGCAGGGACGGTCCTGTCAGTTCCGCCGAGTTCGTCGTCGGCGGTCAACGCTTCATGGGCTACAACGGAGGTCCGTACTTCAGCTTCTCCGAGGGGGTTTCGCTCTACGTGGACTGCGCGGATCAGGATGAAGTGGATGAGTACTGGGAAAAGCTCGTGAAGGCAGGAGCGAAGCCCACGCAATGCGGTTGGATCAAGGACCCGTTCGGTCTTTCCTGGCAAATCGTCCCCCGACGATTCACCGAGCTGATCCGTGATAGGAACCCCAGGAAGGTGAAGGCCGTGATGGAAGCCATGATGACGATGGTGAAGCTCGACGTGGCCGAGCTCGAGAGAGCCTACAACGAGGCGTAGTCACGCTCGTTCAGAGGATGCCGGACTCTTCACGGATGCCGCCCAACGACGCACTCCAGCCGACCTCACCAGATCTGCTTGCGCGAAGCTGGCGCCATGGCTGAGTTTGAGCGTTTGGCGGAAGGACGGTGGCGCTACCGAGATGTCCGGCGTGTCAGGAGAGAATGTCGGCGACCGAACATGCCCAACCTGGCTGGCAGGATGTCGGACCTCCGGGAAGCCCGGACTCCTGACCTGCCAGCCAGGTCCTGGGAACCCACGGCGACTTCATCCGGGAGCGGCGCAGGCGCTCGCTCCGATCTCGATGGGAGAGCGGCATGACGAGGATTGCAAAGAATACGATTTGCCTCTGGTACGAACGCGATGCCGAGGAAGCTGCGCAGTTCTACGCCGACACCTTTCCCGATTCGTCCCTCGGCGCGGTTCATCGCGCCCCCGGCGACTTTCCGTCGGGCAGGCTGGGGGACGTGCTGACGGTAGAGTTCACCGTGATGGGTGTTCGCTGTCTCGGGCTGAACGGCGGGCCTGCGTTCAAGCACAGCGAAGCGTTCTCGTTCCAGGTCGCCACCGAGGATCAGGCCGAAACGGATCGCTACTGGAACGCGATCGTCTCCAACGGCGGCCAGGAGAGCGAATGCGGCTGGTGCAAAGACAAGTGGGGCATCTCCTGGCAGATCACGCCAATCGCGTTGACCAAAGCGTATACCGGTCCGGATCGCTCCGCAGCCAAGCGTGCCTTCGATGCAATGATGACGATGAAGAAGATCGACGTCGCGGTGATCGAGGCGGCGGTTCGTGACCGGACGACGGTCTGACGATCCACGCAAGCGGACGCCGCCCTGCGGCCGCGGGCTTCGCGCGCGGCGGGCCGCCGCCTTCCCCGGCTCGCCGGCCGGCAGGAACCGTTCGCCGAGGCCCGCGACTTTACTCGCCGAAGGAGAATCGCATGGCCAAGTACCTGATCTCGTTTCCAAGCGCGGCGATGGCGGTGCCCGACGGCGAGTGGGAGACGGTGGGCCGCGACGCGCACGCGGTGATCGGCGAGGCGAAGGCCGCCGGCGTCTATGTCTTCGCAGGCGGCATCGACGAGACCGTTCGTCCCGCACTCGTCTCGGGTGATGGCGCAGTCGCCGAGGGCGGATATCCGTGGGCCGCTCCTCTCGACGGCGGATTCGCCGTGCTCGAACTTCCCTCGCGCAAGGAGGCAGTCGAATGGGCCGCTCGCATCGCGAAGGCCTGCCGCTGCGACCAGGAGCTGCGCGTGTTCCAGTACGATCCGGAGTCCTGACGCCGGGTTCCGATTGGTGCCCGACGACGATCTGCTTCGTCCGGACCCCAGGAACCTGTCGCCAAAGGCCAGGGCGCTCTTCGAAGTCCTGTTTCCCGACTGAGCGTGCTGCATCGAGTCGAGCCGGACGATGCGTTTCGGCCCGCCCGTGCACTCGAGCGGACGCGCCGGCATGCGGCTCGACGTTGGTCCGCACTGGCGCGGCCCGCCGGTCAGCCATTCCGTCAGGCCGCGCGAACACCGCATTGCCATCCGTTTCGTCGTTCCATGACGAGCCGGCGCCGTGCCGTAACCTGCCGTACGGCGACCGGGGTCACGCGGCAGTGCATGCCGGTTTGCATTCGATCGCCGATCGGCGCCCGCATCCGGCCGCGAGCCCTTCGTATGCTGCCCTCGGCGCAACTTGACATAATGGCAGCCCTCCGAGGAGCCGAATTGAGCCATCGCCGCAAACTGGTCATCGCGCTGGGTGCCGGCGCCTTCGCCGCGCCGTTGTCGGTGCTGGCGCAGGCGCCTGCCGCGAAGCCCGCGCGTATCGGTCTGCTGGGGCCGGGCTTCGTTGCCGGCGGCACGAGCTGGGCCCCCGCCCTGGTGGCGAACCTGCGGGACCATGGCTATGTCGAAGGCACGAACCTCGCTGTCGAGTCGCGCTGGGCTGAAGGTAACAACGATCGTCTGGCCGAGCTGGCCGTCGAGCTCGTGCGCCTGAACGTCGACGTCATCGTTACGTTCCAGACACCGGCCGCCCTGGCGGCCAAACGGGCCACGACGACGATTCCGATCGTCATGGCGGCGGCAGCCGATCCGGTGGGAACGGGGCTCGTCGCCAGCCTCGCCCGGCCCGGCGGCAACGTCACGGGAATATCCAGTGCAACCGCGGAGCTTGCGGCCAAGAACCTCGAATTGATCCGGCAGATCGTGCCCTCCGCGAGGCACGTCGCCGTGCTCGTGAACGCGGCGGACACCTTCACGAAGACGTTCCTGGAACAGAACCAGTTCGCCGCCCGGTCGCTGGGCATCGAACTGCGCATCTTCTCGGTGCGCGGCGGCGAGCCGCTGGACGCCGCCTTCGAGGACATAGGCAAGGCGCGAGCAAGCGCCCTCATCGTCCAGCCGAGCCTTCCGCACAAGCGTGCCGTCGAGCTGGCGATGCAGCATCGGCTCGCGTCGTCCTCCCCCGGGCAGGGCTTTGCGGACGCTGGCGGCCTGTTGGCCTACACCCAGAGCATCGCGGACCGCGATCGTCAGGCCGCCCTCTACGTGGCCAGAATACTCAATGGCGCGAAGCCCGCCGATCTCCCGGTCCTCCAGCCGGCGAAGTTCGAGTTGGTCGTCAATCTGAACACCGCCAGGAGGATCGGCCTGACGATCCCGCCCGGCGTCCTCGCGCGTGCAGACAGGGTCATCCAGTAGGGCCGCGCATGTCTGCAATGGCGAAATTGCAGTGATCGGAGCGGGTCGAAATCCGGCAGGGCGCGAGGCCGACCGACGGCTTCTGCACGAAGGATCGAGCCTGCCGTCGTTGGTCCGACGGGCGCGGCGGGCCAGTTGCGGTCGGTGTCGACGCCGATTCGGTGTCGGCCGTGTGCCGATCGTTTCGGGCGGCAAGCGCGCGGTGACGTGGCGTCGGGGAGAGCCCGCATGGTTGACGCTTGTACTGCTGGTCGCGCGGCCCGTGCACGCGCAAAAGGACATGGTCGGCCCGGATTGGCTCGCCATGATCGGCGCATTCCCGAAGCTGGTCGTCCATGCGGCCGGCGAGTTTGCGCTCGTCCTGGCTCCCGTGCTCGCGCTGCTCGCCGTCATTTCGTGGGTCGCCGCCCGCCGGAGCGACAAGACCGGCAAGCGCAACGCCGGGACCACGATTCTCGTGGTGCTTGCGGTCGTAGCCGCGGCCCTGGCGACGGCTTACCTGGCCCTCGCTCCCGCTGAGCCGTCGAACGCCTTCAAGTCCTATCGTTCGACCTCCACGAGAGACGCCAGCATCGCGCCTCTTGCGCCTCCCGTCGGAAAGTCGTGGCCCGCGAGCACCGGTTACCTCGACATGCGGCAGGCGGCGCAGGGTGGTCATGGTGTAATCGTGGTGAGGGCAAGTTCCCACGGGATCTACGTGAAGCTCTGCGAAGCCGGCAAGCAGTCTTGTCCCGGTCTGCGCCACGCGTTCGTGCAGGAACGAAGCGTGTTCGCGTTCCGTGACCTGCCTGCCGGGACCTACGAGATCCGGTACCTGCCGATCCGGCGCCCCTCGATCGGCGGGCGGTCGCAGCCGATCAGGATCTCCGGGTACGTCGAGGACGACCATGTCGTGAAGGCGGTCGATTCACCGGCACTGGAGTCCAGGGACCCGGTGGTCGGCATCGACCCCAAGGCGTTCTGACCGACGCATGGCGCTTTCGGCAAACCCGGCCACCCACGCGGCGGATGCCGGGCTTCCACCTGCCGAACCGCCGCTGGCGATTGTCGGCCGCGCGCGGCGCCTGCCGGTGTCGCTTGGCCCGCCGGGCAAGCGGCCGGGCAGCATTGCCGCTGCGCGCCCGTCGACTCGTGCCCGGGCGTCGAGCCAACGGCTGATGACCATCCGCTGCGTCGCCCTGGCCGCCGCCGTGCTGTTCTCGTTCCCGGCCGCCCGTGCCGCAGGGGAGGCGCAGACCGAGCGCCCCGACTGGAAGACGCACTTCGACGCTGCCGGCGCCACCGGCACGATCGTCGTGGTCGACGAGCGCGCGCGTCGCCGGGCGCATCTCGTCTACGACGCGCATCGCGCCGGGACTCGGTACTCGCCGGCGTCGACGTTCAAGGTCCCCCACACGCTGTTCGCGCTGGAAGCGGGCGCCGTGCGCGACGAGTTCCAGGTCTTTCCATGGGACGGGGTGAAGCGCCGCTGGCCGGGCCACAACCAGGATCAGGACCTCCGATCCGCGATGCGCACGTCGGCACTCTGGGTGTACCAGATCCTCGCCAAGCGGATCGGGGAGCCGCGGGCGAGGAAGTACCTCGCCGAGGCCGACTACGGCAACGCGGATCCGACGGCGCGGGCCGGCGACTACTGGGTCGACGGCAACCTCGCGATCTCGGCGCAGGAACAGGTCGCGTTCCTGCGCAAGCTCTACCGGAACGCGCTGCCGTTTCGCGTCGAGCACCAGAGGCTGGTCAAGGACCTCATGATCAACGAGGCGGAGTTCGACTGGATACTGCGCGCCAAGACCGGGTGGGACGGCAAGGTCGGCTGGTGGGTCGGCTGGGTCGAATGGCCTGCCGGGCCGGTCTTCTTTGCGCTCAACATCGATACGCCGAACAGGACCGGCGACCTCGACAAGCGGCAGGCCATCGTGCGGGCGGTCCTTCGCTCCATCGCGGCGCTGCCCGCCGAAGCGAACGGCAATGGCGCAAAGTGACGCGCCGGACCCTGCTCGAACGGAGCGCCGCCGCGGTGGCGCGCCGGCCGTCGGGCATCACCGAGAGGACCCCCGTGCCTGACCTGCGCGTCGTCGAGATCAAGGCCTTCGTGCCCGCGAAGGATTTCGCGCTGTCGAAGCGCTTCTACCGGGACATCGGCTTCACGATGGCGTCGGATGACGACGGCGTTGCCTACTTCCATCACGGGGACGCGAGCTTCCTGCTGCAGGACTACTTCACCGAGGCGCTGGCCGGGAATTTCATGATGCACCTGCTGGTCGAGGACGTGGACGCCTGGCACACGGCCATCACGGACGCCGGTATTGCCGCCAGGTACGGCGTCGAGGTCGGCCCGGTCGAGCTTCAGCCCTGGCGCATGCGTGACTTCGTCCTCTTCGATCCCTCCGGTGTCCTGTGGCGCATCGCCCAGAACGTGCCGCGTGACTGCGACGCCATGTCCTGACCGAACACGGCCGGCCGCAGGGAACGAGCCGCCGCACGGCGAACTATCTTGGCCGTCCGCGCCGGGCCGCCTGGCCGGAGACGGTAGTAGCATGGATGGCGAGCCGCCGCCGTGCGCCGTCGCGCACTGCCGGCCCGCGCTGGCTGCGGTTCCCGATGCCGTGCCACAGGAGTCGGTCGAATGATGGTTGCCCGCGTCGCTCGCTCGCTGGGTGTCGTGCTGCTGGTTGCGGCAGCGGCCTGCTTCGCGCAGCCCCGGCCGACCCCCTGCGCGACCGCCGATCACCGGCAGTTCGACTTCTGGCTCGGCGAGTGGGAGGTGCGCGGCCCGGCCGGTCGGCTGGCGGGCATCAACCGCATCGCCAGCGAATACGACGGCTGCGTCGTCCACGAACGGTACGAGACCCAGCGCGGCTACCGGGGCGAGAGCCTCAACGTCTACGACGCGGGCCGCCAGGTCTGGCACCAGACGTGGGTCGACAACGGCGGCCTGCTGCTCGTGCTCGAAGGCGCGTTCCGCGCGAACCGGATGGTGCTGGAGGGCGAGGTCCGCGGCGCCGACGGAAGCCGCACGCGTCACCGCATCACCTGGACTCCCGATGCGGACGGCTCGGTGCGCCAGCTGTGGGAGAGCACGAACGACAAGGGCGAGTGGACCGTTGCGTTCGACGGCAGGTACACCCGCCGCAAGGCCCCGCAATGACGCCCGCCCGTCGCCGCGTCGGCGCGCCCGGCGTCCGCCGTTCGATCGCGTTGCCCTGCGCCGTCCACGGCGCTCCCGCCTTTCCCACCACCTTCCACGCGCGAGGATGACCCGATGACCGAACGAACCGGCGGATGCCTTTGCGGGCACGTACGCTACCGGCTCACCGCGGAGCCCGTCGGCGCAAGGATCTGCTGGTGCCGCGACTGCCAGCACATCGCGGGCAACGGGCTCGTCAACGCGCTCTTTCCCACGCCGGCGCTCGCGGTCACCGGTGCGACCCGCGAGTACGTCCGCACCGCCGAGAGCGGCAACCGCGTCAGCCGCCGCTTCTGCCCGGAGTGCGGATGCCACCTGTTCGCCGAGTCGTCAGGCTACCCGGGCGTCACGGTCGTGCGCGTGGGCACGCTCGACGACCCCTCTTCGGTCAAGCCGGCCGCGAACATCTGGACGTCGATGGCGCCCGGCTGGGCCTGCCTCGATCCGGCGCTCGTGCGCAGCGACCGGCAGCCGGTGCCGGTGAAGCCGCCGCCGGGCGCGACGTAGCGCGTCGCCGCTCCGCCGGCGCTTCGCCCTGGGCGATGCCGGGGCATCCCGGGTAGCATGGCGCCGGAGCCCGCCACCGATGCGTCGACGCACCTTCATCCGCCTGCTCGTTTCGTGCGCGGCCCTCGGGCCGGGTGCGCGGGCGATCGCCGCGGACGCGCCGAAGGCCGGCGGCCTCGGCAAGGCCGAGGCGGCCGTCGTGGCGCGGCGCTTCGTCGCCACCGAACTCCGGATGGAGGCCGCGGTCGCCGAGCCGACGCTGCAGGGCGACTACTGGGCGTTCCCGCTCAAGGTCGGCTACTCGGGCACCGTGGCGAAGGAGCCCGTGCTCGTGCACCGGTTCACGGGCAAGGCGTCGTGGGCGGGCTCGGCAAGCTCCGACGCGCCGGGTGGCGGCAGGACGGGGCCGGTCCGATGAACTCCGGCACCGCGCCCGAACGCGGGTCGGCCGCGGGCACGCGCCGCCCGGGACGCGTGCCCACACGCGTCGTGATCGCCCAGAGGGAGGCCCGATGGCACTGAGCGGAAGTTGCCTGTGCGGATCCGTGCGGTACGAAGTCGCAGGGTCGCTCCGGTTTCTGGGCAATTGCCACTGCTCGCAGTGCCGGAAGTCCCACGGCGCGGCGTTCGCGACGTGGGGGATCCTCGACCCCGACCAGTTCCGCTGGACGTCCGGAGCGGAGTTCGTCCAGGGGTACGAATCCTCGCCCGGCAGGCAGCGGTGCTTCTGCAGGAACTGCGGATCGCCGCTCGTCAGCACGCACGATGGGGTCGTCGGCGAGGTGGCCGCGGGTACCCTCGACGGCGATCCGGGCGTGCGACCGCGCGAGCACATCTTCGTGGGATCGAAGGCCCCGTGGCACGAGATCACGGACGCGCTGCCGCAGTACGCGCAGTGGCCGCCGGAAATGGGGCCGTGACGTCCGGCCGCCTGCGGCCGCCGACGCGATGACCGCCTTCGCGCTGCGCGGCGCGCTCGTCACCTTCGCCGGCGACCCGTTCGTCGACGGGATCGCGGCTACCCGCCGCTACGAGCCGGACGCCATCGTCGTGGTCGAGGACGGCCGCGTGCGCGACTGCGGCCCCGCGACGGACGTGGCGCGGCGGCTCGCCGCCGGCGTGCCGGTGACCGCCTACGCGAACGCGCTGATCACGGCGGGCTTCGTGGACGCGCACGTCCACTACCCGCAGTTGCCGATCATCGGCGCCGGCGGCAAGCCGCTCCTCGACTGGCTCGCGACGTACACCTTTCCCGCCGAGGCGCGGTTCGCCGACGCCGCCTACGCGCGCGCCGTCGCGCGCGTCTACCTGCGCGAGAGCCTGCGCCACGGCATCACGACGGCGGCGGTGTTCGCCACCGTGCACGCGGCGTCCGTCGACGTGCTGTTCGAGGAGGCCGACGCGCTCGGCCTGCGCATGGTCGCCGGCAAGGTGCTGATGGACCGCAACGCGCCGGCCGCTTTGCTCGACACGGCGCAGCGCGGCTACGACGAGTCGAAGCGGCTGATCGCGCGCTGGCACGGCCGGGGACGGCTCGCGTACGCGATCACGCCGCGCTTCGCGGTGACGTCGAGCCCGGCGCAGCTGGAGGCGGCGGGCGCGCTGAAGCGCGAGCACCCCGACGCCTACGTGCAGTCGCACCTTGCGGAGAACCGGGCGGAGATCGCGCGCGTCGCCGAGCTCTTTCCCGACGCGGCGTCGTACCTCGACGTCTACGCGAAGTACGGCCTGACCGGACCGCGCACGATCTACGGCCACGGCGTGCACCTCGCCGAGGCGGACTTTCGCGCGCTGCACGCGGCCGGGACTGCGCTCGCGCACTGCCCGACGTCGAACACCTTCCTCGGCAGCGGCCTGTTCCCGCTGGCGACCGCCACCGACCCTCGACGGCCGGTGCGCGTCGGGCTCGCGACCGACGTCGGCGGCGGGACCAGCCTCTCGATGCTGCGGACGATGCAGGCCGCGTGCGAGGTGGCGCAGATGGCCGGCGCGCCGCTGTCGCCGGCGGGCGCGCTCTACCTCGCCACGCGCGGCGCCGCCCGCGCGCTCGACGTCGACGACCGCATCGGCAGCGTCGCGCCCGGCATGGACGCGGACCTCGCGGTGCTCGACCTCCGCTCGACGCCGCTGATCGACTTCCGCATGCGCGACGTCGACGACGTCGACGAGGCGCTGGCCGTGCAGATGGCGCTGGCCGGCGATCGCGCGATCCGGGCGACGTACGTGGGCGGCAACCTCGCCTACGATCGGGATGCTCCGGGTCGTCGCGGGCCCGGCGGCGCTGACGATTGACCACCGGATCGCGTCGGCGTAGCGTGGCCCGGGCGATTCCGGATTTCGGCCGGGGAGGCGGGGTGAGCTCGAGGTTGGCGTGCGATTGCGGAACCGTGGCCGCGCCGTCGTGGCCGCACCGGGTGGACCGGGCCGCTCGGTGATGGACCGCCGCAAGTTCGTCGCCGGCGCCGCGTTGGGCTTCGGCGCGTGGGTGCCGGCCGCCGGCGCGCAACCGGCCGCGAACGTGCGCAGGGTGGGCCTGCTCTCCAGTGGGGCGATGCGGACGGACGCCGAGTTCCGGCAGTCGAACTGGGTGCTCGCCCTGCGCGACCTCGGCTGGGTCGACGGGCAGAACGTGGTCTTCGAGCGGCGCGCGGCGGACGGCAAGGCGGATCTCGTGCCCGCACTGGCGCGCGAGCTCGTGCGCGCCAACGTGGACGTCATCGCCACCTTCGGCGGATCGGACACGCTTGCCGCGATGCAGGCGACCTCGGCCGTTCCGATCGTGATGGTGTTCAGCGGCGTCGATCCGGTGGAGGAGGGCTTCGCCGCGAGCTTCGCGAAGCCGGGCGGCAACGTCACCGGCGTGTCGCGGATGCTGGGCGAGACCGACGCGAAGCGCCTCGCCTACCTCAGGGAGACCCTGCCGGCGGCAACACGCTTCGGCGCGCTTGCCAACGCGCGCGCCGATCCCGGCCAGCGGGAGAAGTACGAGGGGCGTCTGCGCGCCTCCGCGCGCGCGGTCGGCGTTGCGCTCGAGTTCTTCTACTACGCGAGCCCGGACGAAGTGGATGCGGCGCTGCCGGCGATGGCGCGCGCGCACGTGCAGGCGTTCGTGCTGGAGCCGCACTTCCTCACGTTCCGGAACCGCAGCCGGATCGCCGCGATCGCGCTCGAGCACCGCCTGCCGGGCGCGTTCACGCTGCGCGAATACGCCGAGGCGGGGGGATTGCTGTCGTACGGACCCGACTGGCCCGCGCTGGAGCGGCAGCACGCGCGGTACGTCGACCGCATCCTGCGCGGCGCGCGTCCGGGCGACCTCCCGCTCGAGCAGCCGACGAAGTTCGACCTGGTCGTCAACCTCCGGACGGCGAAGGCGCTCGGCGTCACCGTTCCGCAAGCCCTGCTGGCGCGCGCGGACACGGTGATCGCCTGACGCGACGCCGCGTGCGGCCGTTGCCGCGATGCCCCGGCACGCCGCCGACCCCTTCGACCTCGACCGCTTCGTGCGGGCGCAGGCGGTCAACTACGCCGACGCGCTGGCCGAGTTGCGCGCCGGGCGGAAGGTCACGCACTGGAGCTGGTACGTCCTGCCGCAGCTCCGCGGGCTTGGCTCCAGCGGCATGGCGGTGCGCTACGCGCTCTCCGGGCTGCCCGAGGCGAAGGCCTACCTCGACCACCCGGTGCTGGGCGCGCGACTGCGCGAGTGCGTCGCCGCGATGAACGGCCACGCGGGCCGCAGCGCGGCGTCGATCCTCGGCGGCGTCGACGCGATGAAGTTCCACTCGTGCGTGACGCTCTTCGCGCAGGTCGCGGGCGAGGGCTCGGTGTTCCACGCGGCGCTCGCCCGGTTCTTCGACGGGGCTCCGGACGCCGCCACGCTCGCCATCCTGCGGCGCGCGGGCGGCAGCGGGTAGGCGTGCGCCGCGGGCGCGGCGGGCGATCCGCTGCAGGGCGGGGCAGGGCCGCGAAATCGCTGGGTTAGAATGGTCTTTTGCCTCGTGACCCGCCCGCCGTGTCGTCGCTGACGATTGCCCTGTCCAAGGGCCGCATCCTCGAAGAAGCGCTGCCGCTGTTCGCGGCGGCCGGCATCGTGCCGGCCGAGGATCCCGAGACGTCGCGCAAGCTGATCCTGCCGACCAACCGGCCCGGCGTCTCCTTCGTCGTCGTGCGCCCGACCGACGTGCCCACCTACGTGCAATACGGGGCCGCCGACGCGGGGGTGGCCGGCAAGGACGTGCTGCTCGAGCACGGCGGCGAGGGGCTCTACCAGCCGC
>CAZQTL010000090.1:0-15779 GCA_964595975.1 uncultured Thermoanaerobaculia bacterium
CCGTCTGATCCTGCGTCTGGCCGGTGATCGGCTGCCAGTCGTCGTCGGTCAGCAGATGCAGCATCTGGTAGCCGTGGCGGAGCTCCTCGGCCATCATCCGCAGCACCATCGCCTGTTCCTCCTCGTCCTGCGCGCGGGCGAGGGTCAGCTGGTGCTGCTGGATCGAGCCGAACTCGGTCGACGCCTGGGCGCGGATGGCGCTGACCAGGTGCTGCGCCGCCTCGGGCTTCATGTCGCAGGCGCGCGTGTACTTGGGCTTGCCCTGGTCTTCCCCGCACTCGATGCTGCACGGCATGCCGCACTCGCGGTAGGCGCAGAGGCGGAACCTGTCGTCACGCGGGAAATAGCGGTCCCAGTTCTCCATCAGGTAGGCGAAGTCGGGCAGATAGGTGTCGCGCCACTTCTCCACCGCCTGGTGGAACCGCTTCGGAATCTCGGTCGTCGTCGTCGTCATGGTTCCTCAGATCCTCAAGTCCGGCTCGGGCCCGGAGTCATGCCCAGGTCCATGCGATACGACCGCAGGGTGTCGGCCGCGAAACCGAGGCGAGAGAAGAACGCCTCGACTTCCGGCATCGAGCTGTCGACCATCGTCCGCACCTTGCCCACCCCCCGCGCCGCATAACGCCGCAGCATCTCTTCGGCGAGCGCGCGTCCCACGCCGCGGCCGGCAAAGTCGGGATCGACGCCCATGACCTCGATCCAGCCGCACTGCTCTTCGATCCCGAACTCGCCGGAGCGGACGTCGCCGAGCATGAAGCCGGCGACCTCTCCGTCCACTTCGGCGACCAGCGAGCCCTCGGGCGCGCGGCGCAGGTAGTACGTCACCCGGCTCTCCCAGAGATCGGGCTCATATCGGTTACGCGTCTTCTCGCCGATCCGGACGATGCCGTCGAGATCGAGCTCGGTCAGGGAGCGGACTTGAATGGCCTCGGCAGACAAAGGTTTACCTCGCCGCGGCATTGTATCGGCAGAGCGGGCGTCCGCCAATCCTCGATTCGCTGCGCCCACGGAGGAAGCCGTCCGCTTCGACCGCTGGCGGGACCGCGTCCTGCCGCTAAGATCCGCCGATGCCCCCGAGTCCGGCGCCGCGCAGCGCCCCGAGCGCCGACCGTGCCGCGATCCTCGCGCTGCTGGTCGTCCAGATCGTCTTCGCCACCCTGCACGTCGTCGGCAAGGTCGTCCTGGCCGAGGTCCCCGCGCTCGCCTTCGCCGCCAGCCGGGTGCTGATCGCCGCTCCGCTCCTCGCCCTCGCTGCATGGCGTCACGACCGCTACGTTCCGACCGGCCGCGACTGGCGCGCCCTCGCGATCCTCGGTCTCCTGGGCGTCTTCGCCAACCAGGTGCTCTACCTCGTCGGCCTGCGCTTCACCACCGCGACCAACGCTGCGATCCTGATGCCGTCGATCCCCGTCTTCACGGTCGCCGCGGCGGCGCTGCTCGGTGCGGAACGGCTCACCCGGCGGCGGGTCGGAGGCGTCGCCCTCGCCGCCGTCGGCGCGCTGGTGCTGCTCGATCCTGCCCGGCTGGAGCTCGGCGGCCATACCTCGCTCGGCAACCTGCTGGTCGCCGGGAACTGCCTCTGTTATGCCTTCTATCTCGTGCTCCTCCGCCCGCAGCTCGCGCGCCTGCCCTGGCGCACGGTCGTCGCCGGGGCGTTCGCGACCGGTGGCGCGGCGACCTTGCTGGTCTCCCTGCCGACCCTCGCGGCCGTCGACTGGCGGTCGGTGCACGGCGTCACCTGGCTGGCGATCGCCTACGTCGGCGTCTTTCCGACCGTCGGCACCTACGCCCTGAACACCTGGGCCGTGCGGCGCACCTCGCCCTCCCTCGCGGCAGCGTTCACGACCCTGCAGCCGCTGTTCACGGCGCTGCTCGCGACGCTCTTCCTGCACGAGCGCTTCGGCTGGCTGCAGGCGGCCGGCCTCGGACTGATCGTCTCCGGACTGGCGGTCGTCTCCCGACGGACCTGATCGCGCGCCGCCTCAGGGACAACTGGCGAAAGCGTCGCTGTCGGTGATCGCCGCCGACCTCCGGCCAAGCGGATTGAAGTAGCTGCGCGACCTGCCGGTGGCGGTGTCGGTCGCCGTCAGGGTGTACTCGACGTCGGTCGTCGCCGCGGCGTAGACCCAATGGCGCGAGAAGCCGTTGCAGGCGTTCACCACCTTCACCAGCACCTCCAGGTTGGAGGCGCCGAAGAACCAGAAGAGGCCCGAGTCGGAGGTCAGCGGGTAGGCGTGGCCGCTGCCCCGCCGGCCCTGATAGTCGCGCCACTCGACCGCGATGCGAAAGCGGTCCGCACCGAGGCAAAGCGCCGCGGAGCTCTCCGCGCACCCGGTTGCCGAAGGCACCAGGACGAACCTCCGGGCGACGATGTCCTGCGGCAGCGTCTGCTCGGCGAAATCGTCCCAGACGACGACGAACTCGTTGCCACCGAGCGCGGCGATCTGCACGTCGCCCGGATCGGTGTGCTCGGCGTTGAGCACGACCTCGGCGCCGAGCGGCCCCGCCGCCTCGAAGGCGCGGCCGTAGACCGCGCTCCCCTCCTCGACGAAGCCGTTCTCGGCCCAGACGGCGACGAAGCTCTCGCCGACCGCCGCGACCGAGGACGCCGTCGCGTTCGCCGGCCGCGGCAGGCGCAGCGGCAGCTCACCGCCGAGCGGCGTCCCATCGGCGGCCAGGACGCGCCCCGAGATGCCGCTCGAGGCGCCCTCCGGCACCAGCGAAGCGGCGGCGGAGAACGTCCGCCAGACGACGGCGAACTTCCCGTCGCTGGCGACGGCAACGCTCGGACCAAAGATCGGCTGGACGACGGTCTGCGAGACCTGGAAAGCGGGCGCCAGTGCGGCGCCGTCGGCGTCGAACTGCTGCGCCGCGACTTTGAGGTCGTCCGTCGCTTCGCCTTCGAGGAAGACGAGGACGAAACCGCCGTCGGGACGCGAGGCGACCTCGGGCTCTAGCCGCCCGACGACGCCGACCGCGCCCAGCGACCCGACGTTGCCCGTCGGCGTGCAGTCGGCGAGCAGCCGGCGAAAGAAGACGCTCGGCGGCGTGACGAAATCGACCGGGGTCTCCTGCCAGACGACGACGCTCGTGCCGTCGGTCGCCGTTGCGACCCGCACGGAAGAAGGCCGCCGCGTAGCGCCAGAGATCGCCCCGGCGTCGACCCGCACGCGCGCGCCGCGGGGAGCGCCCAGGAGATCGACGCAGAGGGCGTCGACCTCCGCGCCGCCGAGCTCGGGACGGGGGCGTACTCCGGCGAGGACACCGTTGCCCTCGCCGTCGAGGCCCAGGTCGGCGCCGACGAGCTCGTGATCGCGCAACGTTCCCGACACCGGCCCGCCGTCGCGATCGAAGCGACGCTGGCGACCGGCCGGATGGGCGAAATCGAGATCCTCCGACTGCCAGGTGACGCCCCATCCGCCTTGATGGTCGGCGGCGACGCTCGCACCGCTCTCGTGGTCTCCGTCGCGCTGACTGACCGCGATGTCATCGCCCACGGGGACGATCTGCCCGGCCGCGGGCGCGGCGAGGCCGGCGCCTCCGGCGGCGAGCCCTCCGACGAACAGGAAAAGGAGCGGAAGACGATGCTGCAGGGGCGCACAGGATGAATCGCACATAGGGAACCTCCCTTGCCTCGACGTTCCTCGAAGGACTCTGCAAGATTCAAGCTAGCACGGCGCGCGCAGCGCTCCGCCGCGCCCTGCACGGCGCGACTCCAGGCTCAGCGGACGGCGGTCTGCGCGGGGTGGCCCGGAGGGACGTGCTCGTGGGCGTGGTACGAGGAGCGCACCAGCGGGCCGGCTTCGCAGTGCAGGAATCCGAGCGCCATGGCGAACGCCTTGTGCTCCGCGAACTCGTCCGGGTGGACGTAGCGGTCGACCGGCAGGTGCTTCGGCGTGGGCTGGAGATACTGCCCGAGAGTCAGGACTTCGACGCCGCTGGCGCGAATGTCGGTGAGCGTGGAGCGAACCTCGTCGGCGGTCTCGCCGAGGCCGAGCATGATGCCGGTCTTCACCCGGCCGGAGTAGCTCCCCTCGTCACGCCGCCGCGAGGCGTCGGCGAGCAGCCCGAGGGTCCGGTCGTAGCGGCTGCCGGGGCGCGCCTGGCGATAGAGCCGCGGCACGGTCTCGGTGTTGTGGGAGAAGACCTCCGGCGCCGCCGCGAGGACGATGTCGAGGGCGTCCGGGACGCCGCGGAAGTCGGGCGTCAGGACCTCGACGGCGCAGGTCGGATTGCGGGCGTGGATCGCCCGGATCACGGCTGCCCAATGCCGTGCACCGCCGTCGGGCAGGTCGTCGCGGTCGACCGACGTCACGACCGCGTGGCGCAGCCCCATCGTCGCGACCGCCGCCGCGACGTTCTCCGGCTCGGCGTCATCGACGCCGGGATTCGGACGGCCGGAGGTCACGGCGCAGAAGCCGCAACGCCGCGTGCAGATCTCGCCCAGGATCATGAACGTCGCCGTGCCGTGCTCGCCCCAGCACTCGTAGATGTTGGGGCACTTCGCCTCCTTGCAGACGGTGTTCAGACTCAACCCGTCGACGAGCTTGCGAACCGCGTGGTACCGCTCCGGCGTCGCCAGCTTGATGCGCAGCCACTCCGGCCGGCGCTGACGGCGATCGGGGGCGGCGCCGGGGGCCGCCGCCCGGCCGCCGATCTGGACTAGCTTGTCGCTCACGCGCCCTAGTCTATCGTCCCGCGCGGCGAGCTCGCGGCGGGCTCGTCGAAATCGAGCGCCACGTCCAGGGTCGGTGCCGAGTGGGTGATCCAACCGACCGAGATCAGGTTGACACCGCTCTCGGCGACGGCACGCACGGTGTCGAGCGTGATGCCCCCCGAGGCCTCCGCGATGGCCCGGCCGTGGATCCGCTTCACCGCGTCGGTGAGCTCGGCAGGCGACATGTTGTCGAGCAGGATGACGTCGGCGCGGGCGGCCAGCGCCGCCTCAAGCTGGGCGATCGTCTGCACCTCGCACTCGATCTTGACCAGATGGCCGACCGCGGCGCGCGCCCGCTCGATCGCCGGCTGGACGCCCCCGGCCGCGACCAGGTGATTGTCCTTGATCAGCACCGCATCGTCGAGGCCGAAACGATGATTGGCACCGCCGCCGCAGCGGACGGCGTACTTCTCCAGGGCGCGCAATCCGGGGGTCGTCTTGCGCGTGCAGACGATCGCCGCATGGGTGCCGGCGACCGCGTGCACCAGGGCCCGTGTCGCCGTCGCCACGCCAGAGAGGTGGCCGAGGAGATTGAGCGCCGTGCGTTCGCCGGTGAGGATCGCCCGCGCCGGGCCGCTGATCCGGGCCAGCGTCGTCATCGCCGTCACCACATCGCCGTCGGCGACCCGCGGTTCGAACCGGACCGCCGGATCGAGCAGCGCGAAGACCCGCTCTGCCATCGGCAGGCCGGCGATCGAGCCGCCGCGGCGCGCGACGACCTGCGCGCTGGCCGTCGCTTCGGGCGGCACCGTCGCCTCGGTCGTCAGATCGCCGGCGCGGCCGAGGTCCTCGGCCAGGGCGAGGCGCAGGAGCGGCTCGTAGACCAGCGGGTAGGGCGGCGTCGGCCGGATCATGCGATCGCCGTGGCCAGGATGTCCGCGTCCTCGGAAGGGGCCTCGGGTGGAGGCGCGAAACGGACCGCCACCTCGCTGCCGCGGATCTCGACCTGGAGGAACTGACGGAATCGCCACGCCTCCTCGGTGCGCGGGAAATCGGTCCGGAAGTGGGCACCGCGACTCTCCTCCCGATGCAGCGCCGCGGCCGCCACCAGCGAACCGGCGATCGCCAGATTGCGAACCTCCGACGGCGACGCCGGAAGGCGCTCGAGGATCTCGGCGAAGCGCCGCGCGGCGGACGCAAGGCCCGCGGCGTCGCGCACCAGTCCGAGCCGCTCCCACGCCAGAAGGCGGATCTCCCGCCGCAGGTCGGCGAAGGCGGCGAGCGGATCGCTGGCACTCGCGAGGGCGTGCACGCGGCCAGCGACGGCCGCCGCGGCAGCGTCCGGCTGGGGCTCGCGTCGGGTGCTGGAGCCGATCGCTTCGGCGACCCGCGAGCCGAAGACCAGCGCTTCGAGCAGCGAGTTCGAAGCCAGGCGGTTGGCGCCGTGAACGCCGGTGGCCGAGACCTCGCCGCAAGCCCACAGTCCGGGGAGGCTGGCCCTTCCCCACTCGTCCACTGCCACGCCGCCCATGAAGTAGTGCGCCGCCGGGACCACCGGCATGAGCTCGATACGGGGATCGACACCGGCGCGCTGGCAGTTCGCGAAGATGGTCGGGAACTTGGCCGGAAAGCGCTCGCCGATCGCCGCGCGGCCGTCGAGGAAGACCTTGCGGCCGGCCGCCAGCTGCTTCCAGATCCCTCGGGCGACCACGTCGCGCGGGGCGAGCTCCGCGTCGGCGTGCTCGGACGGCATGAAGCGCAGTCCAGCGTCGTTGACCAGCGTCGCGCCTTCGCCGCGCAGTGCCTCCGAGAGCAGCGGCAACGGGTCGAGATCGACCGCGAGCGCCGTGGGATGGAACTGCACGAATTCGAGATCGACCAGCCGCGCGCCGGCGGCGGCGGCGAGCGCGATGCCGTCGCCGGTCGACTCGGGGGGGTTGGTGGTGAAACGGAAGAGCTGTCCCAGCCCGCCGGTGGCGAGCACCACCTGCGTCGCTTCGTGCAGCACGAGGCGTCCGTCCGCGTGACGCGCGAGAACGCCGACGACGGCGGGCTCGCCGGTCGCGCCTTCCGGGGCGACCACGAGCTCGGCAGCGAAGGCACCTTCGAAGAGACGCACCCAGGGGGCGGTGCGGATGCGCTCGGCGAGCGCCCGCACCAGCTCGGCGCCGGTCGAGTCGCCGTGGGCGTGGAGGATCCGCCGCCGGCTGTGCGCCGCTTCCCGGCCGAAGTCGAGATCGCCCTTGGCGGAGCGATCGAATTCCGCCCCGAGCTCGATCAGGCGGCGGATCGCCGTCACGCCCTCTTCCGCCAGCAGCTCCGCGATCACCGGATCGACGAGGCCCGCTCCGGCCGCCACCGTGTCGGCGGCGTGGAGCTCCGGCGAGTCGCCGGCACCCATCGCTACGGCGACTCCCCCCTGCGCCCACAGGCTGGAGCCCGAGGACAGGGTCGTCTTGGTCAGCAGGTCGACTCTCCGGCCGGGCAGCTCGAGCGCGCACGCCAGGCCTGCGACGCCGGTGCCGATCACCACCACATCGGCCGTGCGGCGCTCGATACCCGCCAGCGGATCCTCCCCGGCGGGGTTCGCGGCGCCCGCCGCCAGCGTCATCTTCGGGCTCATCGCTTGGCTCCCCTGGCCACCTCGAGCATCCGTTCCACGGCGCGGCGGGCGCGGCCGGCGATCTCCGCCGGCACCTCGACACGATGCTCGAGCGTTTCGAGACTGCGCAGGATCTTCGGCAGGGTGATCCGCTTCATGTGCGGACAGAGATTGCAGGGCCGCACGAACTCGACGTCGGGATGCGCCGTGGCGACGTTGTCGCTCATCGAACACTCGGTGATCATCACCACCCGGCGGGCTCCCGCGGCGCCGACTTCGCGGATCATGCCGGCGGTCGAGCCGACATAGTCGGCCGCGGCGAGGACGTCCGGCGGACACTCCGGATGGGCGAGCACGAACACGCCCGGGTCGGCGGCGCGCAGCGCCCGGATCTCGGCGCCGGTGAAGCGCTCGTGCACCTCGCAATGCCCCTTCCAGAGGACGAGCTCGACGGCGGTCTGGGTCGCCACCCACTTGCCGAGGTATTCGTCGGGGAGAAAGATCACTTTCGGCACGCCGAGCGATTCGACGACCTCGACGGCGTTGGCCGAAGTGCAGCAGATGTCCGACTCGGCTTTGACGTCGGCCGATGTGTTGACGTACGTGACGACCGGCAGGCCAGGGAAGCGCTCCTTGAGCAACCTGACGTCGGCGCCGGTGATCGAGGCCGCGAGCGAGCAGCCGGCGTGCGGATCGGGGATGAGCACGGTCTTGTCCGGCGACAGCACCTTCGACGTCTCGGCCATGAAATGCACGCCGCACTGGACGATGATCTCGGCAGGGGTCTTCGCCGCCTGCTGCGCGAGGGCGAGCGAGTCGCCGACGAAGTCCGCCACGCCGTGGTAGATCTCCGGCGTCTGGTAGTTGTGCGCCAGGATGACCGCGTTGCGCTCCTTCTTCAGGCGCTGGATCGCGGCGATGTAGGGGGCGTGCACCGGCCACTCGAGGGCCGGCAGGACGCGGCTCATGCGGGCGTAGATCGGCGCTGTCTCGCGCTCCACCTCGGCGGTGAACGGCAGCGAGGCGGTGGGGGCGTTGCGCGCAGCGAGCTCCGTTTCGGTCATCGCTCGAACTTTCTTATGCTCAATATGAGAATATATGAGGCCCACAAAAACCGGCACGCGCCGGCAACTGGCTTATCCTAATTTTGAGTATTACTGAAAGTCAAGCACCCGCGCGCAGACCGGGGAGCCCGACTCCGGCCGCCGGACGCTCGCGCAGAACGTCGCGCCGGAAGCGGAAAAGTTCCGCCGGACGGCCGCCCGTTCCGGCCTCCAGGCGGCCGGTCCCCTCGACCAGCCCCCCCTGCTCCACCAGGCGGCGGAAGTTCTGCTTGTGCAGCCGGACGCCCGCCAGGGCCTCGACGGTGCGCTGCAGCTGCAGCAGGGTGAATGTCCCCGGCAGCAGCTCGAAGATCACCGGCCGGTAGCGCAGCTTGCCGCGCAGTCGGCCGAGCGCCGAGGCGAGAATGCGACGGTGATCGAGCGCCATCGGGCGGCCGAGAAGCACGCCGCGATCGGCGAGTGCGGGCGGCCGCGCGGCCGGGGGCGTCGCGAGCGGCGAATCGCGCACGGCCTCGGCGACCAGTCCGACCTCGTAGAGCAGCTCGAACCGGTCGTGCACGCGCTCGCCGTTCCACGGTGCGCCACCCTGGCCGAAGCAGATGTCGGCACGCTCCCGGCGCTGGGACATCACGGCGCGGTCGGCGGCGCTGCGCACCCATCTCTCGAGCGCCGGCGCGATCTCGCGCTCCAGCACCCAGGGCCGGCCCGACCGCCAGTCCTCCCAGGGAAGGAAGTCGTACCAGTTCATCCAGCGCGCTCCGGCCGTCGAATCGAGCGGCGCTTCGCGGACCAGGGCGAGGTAGGCGATCGAGATCACGCGCGGCCCGCCGAGACGTTCGCGCGGGTCGCGAAACCGATTGCCGAAGGTATAGAGCTGCTCGACGTAGCCGAGCTCGACGCCGGCCTGTCCGCGCACCCAGCCGGAGAGGGCGAGCTCGAGCGTCCGGTCTTGCTCGGGATCGAGAGGTCCCGAGGGCAAGGCCAACTCGCCGTCCCCTCCCGGCTCTTCGCTGCGATGCACCGCGAGCAGGCGCGGCTCCTCGTCGGTGACCGCGACGATGACGGCGTTCAAGCCGATCTCGATCGCCGGCCGCGCGCTCGTCACCGGGTTTCTCCGACCGGCGACGGCGCCAGCGCCGGATCTTCGATCAGCTCGCGCTCGAAGACCTCGCCGAAGTGCCCACGGACGCGCCCGGCGACCTCCTCCAGGCTCGGCGAGATGCCGCCCTCGCGGAAGACCGACGTCATCTCGACGCTCGGCATCCCGCAGGCGACGATGCCACCGAACAGCGCCAGCTCGGGCGCCACGTTCAACGCGAAGCCGTGCGTCGTGCGCCAGCGCGAGAGATGGACCCCGATCGACGCGATCTTGCGCGATCCGGTCCAGACGCCGATGCGTTCGCCTTCGCCGCCGGCCGCCGCGATGCCGAAGTCGGCCAGAGTGCGCACCAGGACCTCCTGCAGGTCGCGCACGTAGCGCCGGATGTCGCGCCGGTCGGGATTCAGGTCGAGGATCGGATAGCCGACGAGCTGCCCCGGGCCGTGGAAGGTCACCTGACCGCCGCGGTCGGTCGGCTGCACTTCGACGCCGTGCTCGGCGAGCTCGGCGGGGCTCCAGAGGACGTCCGAGAGGGTCGCATTCCTGCCCAGCGAGAAAACCGGCTCGTGCTCGAGGAACAGGAGCCGCTCGGGGCCCTCGCCCCGGCGCAGGGCCTCGCGCAGCTCCACCTGCAGCTCCGCCGTCGCGGCGTAGGGAACGCGACCCAGCCAGGTCCAGCTCGTGCTTCGCATCGCCACGGCGCCATTCTATTCCTCGCGCCGCCGGTTCCCCCGACCCGCGAACGACGCATCGCCCGCGGAGTTGCGAAATGCTAGCTTCCACCGCCATGAGCACTTCGCCCGACGGTCCCGCGGCACCGCCCGCAAGTCGCCGTTTCAGCCGTTGCCACTTCGCGCTGCTGGCCGCGTTTCTCGCCGTCTGGACCTGGGCGGCGATCCACCCGGTCTTTCCGGACGACTGGTGGCTCGAGAACGTCCTGGTCTTCGCCGGGGTGCCGCTCATCGTCGGTCTCGGCTTCTACTTCCGGCTGTCGAATCTCTCCTACACCCTGATCACGATCTTCATGATGCTGCACGCGGTCGGTTCGCACTACACCTACGCCGAAGTGCCGTTCGGCTTCACGCTGCAGAGCTGGTTCGGCGCCGACCGCAACATGTACGACCGGCTCGTGCACTTCTCCTTCGGCCTGTTGCTCGCCTTTCCGGTGCGCGAGGTCTTCGTGCGCATCACCCGCGCGCGCGGCTTCTGGAGCTTCTATCTCCCGGTCGAGTTGACCCTTGCCTTCTCCGCCGTCTACGAGCTCCTGGAGTGGGCCGCGGCGGCGGGCGTCCCCCCCGAAGCCGGGCTCGCCTTCCTCGGCGCGCAGGGAGACGTCTGGGATGCTCAGAAGGACATGGGCCTCGCCGGCCTGGGCTCGATCGTCGCCATGGCGGTGACCCTGGTGCTCGTCCTGCGCATCGATCCCGGCGCGCGCGGCGAGCTGCGAGAGAGTTTCCGCATCCCCGCCGATGACCGTCCGATCGGTGAGCAGCAGCTGTTTGGCTGGCTGCGCCGGAAACGGACCGGCGCCTAGGCCCGAGCCGCTACGTTCGCGGGTTCGGCGGCTCGCTCGCCGGGATCGCCGGCAGCTCGATCCGCACCGTCGTGCCTTCGCCCGGATGGCTGGAGATCCGAATCCGCCCGCCGGACTCCTGGACGATCGAGCGCACGATCCACAAGCCGAGCCCGGTGCCCTTGCCGACCGCCTTGGTGGTGAAGTCGGGATCGAACAGGCGGTCGAGGATACCGGGTGGGATGCCGACGCCGCTGTCGGCGAGCTCCAATGCCCAGATCCGCCCGCCTTCGGCGGTCGTGCGCAGCTTCAGGCTGCCGCCGTCCGGCATGGCGTCGCGGGCGTTGGCGACGAGGTTCAGCACGATCTGCTCGAGCTGACCGTCGCGCAGGGCGACGGCGATACCCGGCGCTCCGAAGCTCTCGTCGAGCGCGATCGCCCTGCCGACGAGAGACTGCAGGAGCCCGGTCACCTCGGCCAGCGTCGCGTCGGCGGGCACCGCGCGGATCTCCTGCGGACGGCCGCGGCTGCGTTCGAGCAGCCGGCGCAGGAGGTCGGCGGTGCGCCGCGCCGAGCGTTCGATCTCCATTGCATAGCGTTCGAGGTCGGAGCCGGCGGGAAGTCCGGCGAGCAGGAGCTCGCAGTAGCCGAGCAGTGGCGTCAGCAGGTTGTTGCCGTCGTGCGCGGCGCCGGCGAGCAGCCGGCCGAGGCCGGCGAAATGGCGCGCCTCCGCGAGCAGCGCCGCATGCTCCTCCGTCTCACGCCGGTCGCGCAGCAGCACGGCGCGCATGCGCACGGCGCCGCCGGATCCGGGGGCGCCCGAACGGCTGTGGAAAACCCGCACCCGCATGCCGAGCCGGATCCGCGAGCCGTCGGGACGCTCGAACTCGGCGGGGAGCTCATGCGCCGACAGAGCTGCGGGATCCGGCTTCCCGTCGCCGGAATGGGCCCAGCGCAGCGATGCGAAGGCGACACCGTCGAGCTCGCTGTCCGAGAGGCCCAGCAGGCGGCGGGCGGCGCGGTTCCAGCGCCGGATGATGCGCTGTTCGTCGACCAGCAGCAATCCGTCGTCGACCAGGTCCCAGAGCGCGGCAAACCGCTGTTCGTGGTCGGCGAGCAGGAGCCGCCGCTGTTCGGCCTCACGCTCGTGCCGCGCGACCTCTGCCGCCAGCCGGAGGGCCCGCACGAGGCAGTCGGCGTCGAGCTCGTGGAGGAGCACGAAGTCGCAGGCGCTCGCCGCCATCGCCGCCTGGACGACGTGTTCATCATTGCGGCCGGCGAGGACGACGACCGGCGACAACCCCTCCTGACCGGCGAGCGATCGCACGAGACGCACGACCTCGCGCTCCCCGAGCGTGGCGCTCACCAGCCCGATGCACGCCGCCCCGCGCTCGCGCAGCAGGCGCAGGCGAGCCAGCGCGCCCTCGATCGTCGCCGCCTCCAGCCAACGCTGGCGGGTCGACGCTTCGACCTCGGGCGCGAAAGCGCGTAGCGCCCGCCACTCCGCCGGGCTGAGGCCGACGCCGATCAGCACCGTCTCGCGCTCGCTGCCGTCCGCGCCTTGCGACTCCCGCTCTCGCTCCAGTTCCAAAACGTGTCCCCTCTGGAGGCCGGATGAGGTCTCCCTACTTAGATAGTTGCTCGAGGGCGGTGAAACGTGACAAATCTGCGAAGAATCTTCAGGCGCGCGAAAGCCGGCGCCGTTTGTCACGTTTGGAGGGGGGCAAAGCAACTATCTGATTGAGAGGGACACTCCTGCCATGCAGGCGGGAACCCGCACCCTCTCGAAAGGAGAGTTCGATGTCCCGACTTCGTCCCGCCGTCGCTACCGCCTGTCTCGCCGCGCTGCTCTTCGCCGCCCTGCCGGCGCCCGGGGCAGCTCAGCGTGACGCCGTTCAGGTCTCGGCACACGCAGGCGCCGAGCCTCTGGGCGAGCGCTTCGTGGGCTCCGTCCTCGCCTGGGGCCGGGTCGCGATCTCCTGGCTGCAGGCGATCATCGCCGAAGAGCACGGCACCGTCGTCGAAACCCCCGTAGTCCCGCCCAAGCCCTAGACGGTCGGGCGCCCGAAGCGAGCGCCAAGGGGAGGAGGCCCTGGTCTCCACGAAGAGGATCGGGTAAAGGGCCCAGCAGGTCACGCCGACGGCGGGGGGTGTTACACTTCCGTCAGTTTCGATGTACCTGAGGCCACTGTGAGCGCACTCGATCCGGGCCGCAACCAGGACGAACTCCCCCAGCTGGCGGACCGGCTGGCGTCGGAGTTCGCCCGGATTTTTGGCTTCTTCCGGATTCCGGTGCAGGATGCCGAGGATCTGCTACAGGACACGTTCGTCCTCTTCATCACCAAGCGGCGACAAATCGTCTCTCCCGACGCCTGGCTGATCGGTACCTTACGGTTTCGCTGCCTGCTCTATTGGCGAAAGCGGCGGCGGCGACTCCTCGAGACAGTCGACGAGACGCTGCTGATGGAGCTTGCCGGCGGATCGTCGCCGCGCCAGGAAAACGACGACCTGGCCCGCGACCTCTCCGGCGCCATTGGGCGCCTGCCGGATCGGTGCCGTTCCCTGCTGCGACTGCGCTACGGCCTCGGCTGCGATGACCCCGAGGTCGCCCTCCGACTAGGTTACAGCCCGACCGGCATCCGCAAGATCGCCCACCGCTGCCTTTCCGCACTAACCCAACAGATGCTCGCCGGGGGCTACCCCACGGCAGCCATTCCGGCCGAGTCATCGCCGGCGACCCAGGCAGGTGTCGATTGAGCGACACGCAGCCCATGCCCGACTGCAACTTCGACGCAGCGCTGCTTGCCCGTTTCGCCGACGGCGAAACCAACCCTGCGGAGAGGCGCAAAGTCTTGAAGCATTTGCTTTCCGGCTGCCTGAATTGCCGCGCGGTGCTGGCTCCGCGGATTCGTCTCATCGACGACCATCGACCCAGCGAGTTCTCGATCAGCCGGGTACTCGCCAATCTCGCCGATGTCGAGCAGCAGATGGACCGGGAGCGGACCCTGGCCCTGGAGCAGTTCCGCGAGTTCCTGCGCCACCCTCCGGCGCGTCAATGGACACTGCTTCGGAACACTCGTCGCTTCGACAGCTGGTCGTTCTGCGAGCAACTGCTCGATGCGGGACTAACGGCCATCTACGACGACCCACATCGCGCCGTCGAGCTCTCCCGTATGGGCGCAACCATCGCCGACCGACTTGAAGCGGCAACTTATGGCGAGCGCCTCGTCGAGGACCTGCGGGCACGTGCCTGGGGGCGGACGGCGAACGCCCTTCGCGCGACTTCTGATCTCGCCGGCGCCGAACAGGCCCTCGCGATCGCTGCGCGGCATCTGAAGAGCGGCTCGGGAGAGCCACTGGAGGAGGCTGAGCACCTCTACTTCACGGCCTCGCTGCAGCGAGCGGAACGACGACTGGACGACGCCCTGCGCTCGGTTCATCGGTCGCGCCGGATCTATCGCATGGTCGGTGACAGTCACCTCGAAGGTCGTTCGCTGATGTGCGAGGCCGCGATTCGCGACCTGCGCGGCGAAGCTGACGAGTCCGTGGAATGCTGTCGGCTGGCCAAGCGGCAAGTCGACCCTGAGCGAAATCGCAGACTGGCGATCGCCGCCCACCACAATCTCGTTTGGCAGCTCATGTGCGCAGGGCGGGCCGAAGAGGCCATGTTCGAGCTCGAGACTCTTCGGCCTGCCTACTCCGAGTTCAACGACACGATTCAGCTGCTCAAGCTGCGCTGGATGGAGGCGAGGCTGGCCAAGGATCTCGGGCGGCCGGAGGAGTCCGAGCGCGCCTTCCGCGAGGCGCACGAGGGGTTCGTCGAGGCCAGGATCCCCTACGAGGCCGCCTCGGTGGCGCTCGATCTCGCCGTGCTGCTCGCCGAGCAGGGACGGAGGAACGAGCTGAAACTCCTCGCGGCCGAGCTCATCGCGGTCTTCCGCAGCCTGGGCGTGGCGCGCGAGGCGTTCGCGGCCCTGACGATCTTCGAGCGTTTCGCGCAGGAGGATGCCGTCACGCTGAGCCTGCTCGCCCGGCTCAGCCAGTACTTCTCGCAGGCCCGCAATCAGCCGGACCTGCGGTTCGATCCGAACGCGCTCTAGACGGCCCTCAGAGGTACGGCTCGAGCTCCGGCCAGGCGTCGGACTCGAGCATCTTCTTCACCGAATTCATGAAGTGATCGGCGTCGGCGCCGTCGACCAGGCGATGGTCGTAGGTGATGCCGAAGTAGGACATCACTCGGATGGCGATGGTGTCGCAGCCGTCGGCGTCGGTCATCACCATCGGCCGCTTCTCGATCGCGCCGATGCCGAGGATCGCGACCTGCGGCTGGTTGATCACCGGCGTGCCGAAGAGGCTGCCGAAGACGCCCGGGTTGGTGATCGTGAACGTTCCGCCCTTGAGCTCGTCGGGACCCAGCTTCTTCGCCCGCGCGCGGTCGGCGAGATCGTTCGCCGTCTTCGCCAGTCCGAGCAGGTTCAGCTGATCCGCGTTGCGGATCACCGGCACCAGGAGCCCCCAGTCGAGCGCCACCGCCATGCCGATGTTGACGTCCTTCTTGAACACCACGTTGGTGCCGTCGATCGAGGCGTTGACCTTCGGATGGGCGCGCAGCGCCGCGGCCACCGACTTGAAGATGAACGGCATGTAGGAGAGCTTGGTGCCGTTCATCTTGAAGAACTTGTCCTTCGCCCGGGCGCGGATCCGGTCCACCTTGGTGAAGTCCATGTGGAAGACCGTGGTGACGTGCGCCGAGGTGTCCTTCGAGTAGCGCATGTGCGCCGCGGTGATCTGGCGGATCTTCGACATCGGCTCGATGGTGACGTTCTCGCCCGGCTGGTAGGCCG
>CAZQTL010000091.1:0-15614 GCA_964595975.1 uncultured Thermoanaerobaculia bacterium
CGGCTCCGGTCGCCGCGCCGGGCGTCGAGACGCCGCCGGCCGCCGCACCGCCGGCGGCAGCCGTCGAGGCACCGCCCGCCGCGGCACCGCAGGTTCCCGACGTCAAGGAGGGCGATCTCGTCCGTCCCGGCCCCGGCGTGAGGCCGCCCGTTCTTGTCAGCCTCACCAAACCAGAGTATCCTGCGATGGCTCGACGCCTGAAAGTGGAGGGGACCGTCATCGTGTCCCTCTTGGTCGACGAAACCGGCCACATCGCGGAGACGCGTCTCGACAGCGGTGTGTCGCAGAATGTCGGCATCAACGAAGCGGCGCTCGCGGCAGCGCGATCGGCAGTGTTCAGTCCCGCCACCAAGTCGGGCGTGCGGGTGAAGATGTGGTATCAACTCAAGATTCCGTTCAAGCTGTAAGGAGAACGCATGAGCCTGAACGACCAACAGCGGAAGTTCTACGAAAACACTCTCACGGTCACCAAGCAGGAGATCTCGGATCTCGATCGCCAGATCGAAGACGAGCTCGCCAAGGTGAAGGAGAAGCTGGCCCAGCTCCAGAACGCCAAGAAGGCCGCGCGTCAGATGTACGACGCCGCCTGCCTTCGCCTCGGCATCCCCAACGATCTCGAGGCGGAGGAAGAGGGCGCAGCCGAAATCTGAGCCCGCCTGTCCGCTTTCGGTTCCGTGCTCCACGGATCCGCCAGGGGCGCCGATCGAAACGTCGAGCGGCGCCCCTGTCGTTTCCTCCGCCCGCATTCGGGGCGGACGGTACCGGTTAGCGGACTCGATCCGACATGGCCTGGTTCAAGAAAGACAAGAAACCGAAAGCCGTCCGCGAGTCGCGCGAGCGCAGTACGGTTCCGGAAGGTCTGTGGCTGCGCTGTGACGGCTGCCGCGAGATCGTCTATTCGAAGGAGCTCGAGCGCAACCTCCGCATCTGCCCCAAGTGCGGCTACCACTTCCGCATCGACGCCCCGGCGCGCATCGCACTCCTGCTCGACGAGGCCCAGCCCAAGACCCTTTTCGACGAGGTCGTTCCCGCGGATCCACTCGGCTTCGCCGACACGAAGCGCTATGCGGACCGGCTCAAGGCCTATCAGAAGGCGCTCGGCGTCGCCGACGCGGCGATCGTGGTCGCCGGGGCGATCGAGGAGGTCCCCGTCGTCCTGGCGGTGATGGACTATCGCTTCATGGGCGGTTCGATGGGATCCGTCGTCGGCGAGAAGCTGACGCGCGCCGCCGAGGCCGCGCGAGAGAAGAAGCGCCCGCTGGTCATCGTCTCCGCATCCGGTGGGGCGCGCATGCAGGAGGGCATCCTCTCGCTCATGCAGATGGCCAAGATCTCGGCGGCGCTGATGCGCCTGCGAGCCGCCGGTGTGCCCTATATCTCCGTGCTCACCGACCCCACCACCGGCGGCGTGACCGCTTCCTTCGCCATGCTCGGCGACCTGAACATCGCCGAGCCCGGGGCGCTCATCGGATTCGCCGGACCGCGGGTCATCGAACAGACGATCCGCCAGAGTCTGCCCGAGGGCTTCCAGCGCAGCGAGTTCCTGCTCGAGCACGGATTCCTCGATCTCGTGGTGCCGCGCCCGGAGCTGAAGTCGACACTGGCGCGCTGCCTGCGACACCTCGCCTGACCGACGCTTCCGGACTCCGGGCTCACTCGTGAACTCGGCCCACGACATCCTCGCCGGGCTCGAACGCTTCGGCATCCGGATGGGGCTCGACCACCTGCGCGGTCTGGCCGCGGAACTGGGCTCGCCCGAACGCGCGACACCCGCGGTCATCGTCGCCGGCACCAACGGCAAGGGTTCGGTGGCCTCGCTGCTGGCAGCGATCGCCGGCGCTGCCGGACTCGCGACCGGGCTCTACACCTCGCCACATCTCGAGCGCCCGGAGGAGCGGATCCGGGTGTCCGGAGCGACCATTCCGCCGGAGGAGCTGGCCGGACTCCTGCGGGAGATTCTCGCCGCCGCCGCCCGTCTCGGCCACGCCAGTCCGACCTATTTCGAAGCGATGACGATGGCCGCGTTTCTCTGTTTCGCCCGGCGCGGCGTCGACCTCGCCGTGCTCGAGGTCGGCATGGGGGGGAGGCTCGACGCGACCAACCTCGCCGACGCACGCCTTGCCGTCGTCACCACGATCGCGCTCGATCACCAGGAGTTTCTCGGCCCGACCCTCGACGCCATCGCGCGGGAGAAGGCGGGCGTGCTGCGGCCGGGGAGCCCCGCGGTGTTCTCTCCCCAGGCGCCCGCGGCGCGCGCGGCGCTCCTCGAAGAGGCGGCACGGCGCGGCGCTCCGGCGATCGAGGTCGCGCGCGAACTGGCTCCTTTCGAGGTGGAGTTCCGCGGCCTGGCGGGACTGGGGCTGCACTTCGCCACCAGCCGTGGAAGCTACGACCTCGCGACTCCGCTGGCGGGGCGCCACCAGGCGTGGAACGTGGCGACCGCGGTCGTCGCGGCAGAACGGTTCGCCGACGCCGGCTTGCCGCCGCTCGACCGCTTGGCGATCGCCAGCGGAGTCGCCGCCTGCCGGTGGCCCGGCAGGCTGGAGCCGATCGCTCTCACCGGCAGCCCGACCACCGTCCTGCTGGACGCGGCGCACAACCCGGACGGCTGCGCCGCGCTCGTCGCCTTTCTCACCGAGCTCGACAGGCCGTTCACGCTGCTCTTCGGCGCCCTCGCCGACAAGGACGTCGGCGAGATGCTGCCGGCGCTCGCGAGGCGGGCGGCGCGGGTGGTTCTGTCGCGCCCGGAGTCGCCCCGCGCCGCCCATCCGGCGTCGCTCGCTGCGCTCCTGCCGGAGGGAAAACCATTGGAGATCGCGCCCGAGATAGCCTCCGCGTTCGAGCTCGCGCTCGCCGCCGGACCCGAGCTGATCGTCGCCTGCGGCTCGATCTTCCTCATCGGGTCGCTGCGCACGCTGCTCGCGGCACGCCGCGCCGCCGGGTGAGGCGCCGCTTCAGACGGCCGGGCGGCCGATGCGGCGGGCGATGCGCAGCACCATCTCGAGGGCCTGCTCGCAGTTGAGACGCGGGTCCACCTGGGTGCGGTAGGCGCGATCGAGGCCGGCCGCCGCCAGCCCGCGCGCGCCGCCGATGCACTCCGTGACGTTCTCACCGGTCAGCTCGAGGTGAACGCCGCCGAGGACCGAGCCGAGCCGCTGATGGATCACGAAGGCCTGCTCGAGCTCGTCGAGGATGTGCTCGAAGCGGCGGGTCTTGCGTCCCTGCGGCGTGGTTTCGGTGTTGCCGTGCATCGGATCGCACGACCAGAGGACGCGACGTCCGGCGCGCGCGACCGCCTCGACGAGCGGCGGGAGGCGATCCGCGATGGCGCCAGCGCCGAAGCGGTGGATCAGCGTCAGCCGGCCCGGCTCGTCGCGCGGCGAAAGCACGGCGATGAGCTCGAGAAGTCCTTCCGGCGTCGTCGCCGGACCGATCTTGACCGCGATCGGATTGGCGATGCCGCGGAAGTACTCGACGTGGGCGCCGCCGAGCTTCGCGGTGCGCATGCCGATCCAGGGATAGTGGGTCGAAAGGTTGTACCAGCCCTCGCGATGCGGAACCTTGCGGGTCTGGGCCTGTTCGTAGAGCAGGTGCAGGCCCTCGTGGCTGGTGAAGAAGTCGACCCGGTTCATCTCCCCTACCTGCCGGCCGGCGAGCGTTTCCATGAAACGCAGCGAGTCGCCGATGCCGGCGACGATGCGGCGGTAGTCCTCGGCGAGGGGCGAGTGCTGGACGAAGTCGAGATCCCAGTACTCGGGGTGGTGAAGATCGGCGAAGCCGCCGTCCACCAGGGCGCGGATGAAGTTGAGCGTCAAGGCCGCCCGTTCGTAGCCGCGCAGGAGCAGCTGGGGGTCGAAGGCGCGGTCGCGAGCGGTGAACGCCGTGCGGTTGATGAGGTCGCCGCGGTAGGCCGGGAGCGACACTCCGCCCTGCTCCTCGAGGTCGGCCGAGCGGGGTTTCGCGTACTGGCCGGCGAAGCGCCCGACGCGGATGACCGGCCGCTGGGATCCGTGCACCAGCACCAGACTCATCTGCAGCAGGACCTTGAGCTTGTTGGCGATCACCGCCGAGTTGCAGTCCTCGAAGCTCTCTGCGCAGTCGCCACCCTGCAGGAGAAACGCCCGGCCCTCGGCGGCCGCGGCTAGCTGGCCCTTCAGGGCTTCGACCTCCCACGAGGTGACGAGCGGCGGCAGCTCGGCGAGCTGCCCGACGACCTGGTCCAGGGCGTCCGCGTCCGCGTACGCCGGCTGCTGCTCGGCCGGGAAGCGCCGCCAGGAGTCCGGAGACCAGCCGGCGGGCGCGGCCGCCGCCCCTTCAACCGGCGGCAGCGGCATGCCGGGCTTCGTAGAGCGGGAAGCGGCCGCACAGGAGGCGCACCCGCTCGCGCACCGCGGCGTGCACCGCCGCATCCTCCGGCGCCGCCAGCGCCTCGGAGATCAGGCGCGCGATGGCGGCCATCTCGGGCTCCTGCATGCCGCGCGTCGTCACCGCGGCGGTGCCGACGCGGATTCCCGAGGCGACCATCGGCGAGTTGGTGTCGAACGGAATGGTGTTCTTGTTGACCGTGATCGCCGCCGCGTCGAGCGCCTTCTCGGCGGACTTGCCGGTCAAGCCACGGCCCGTGACGTCCATCAGGAACAGGTGGTTGTCGGTGCCGCCCGAGACGATGCGAAAGCCCTCCGCGGCGAGCGCTGCGGCGAGGGCTGCCGTGTTGGCGACAATCCTCTCCTGATAGGCGCGGAAGCCGCCCGAGAGCGCCTCGCCGAAGGCCACCGCCTTGGCGGCGATGATGTGCATCAGCGGGCCGCCCTGGAGTCCGGGAAAGACCGAGCGATCGATCTCCTTGGCGAACTCGGCCTTGCACATCACCACACCGCCGCGCGGACCGCGCAGGGTCTTGTGCGTGGTCGAGGTCACGAAATGACAGTGCGGCACCGGCGACGGGTGGAGACCGGCCGCGACCAGTCCGGCGATGTGGGCGATGTCGGCCATGAGCAGCGAGCCGGCGCGGTCGGCAATGGCGCGGAAGCGCTCGAAGTCGATCGTCCGGCTGTAGGCCGAGGCGCCGCTCACGATCAGCTTCGGACGATGCTCGAGCGCCAGGCGCTCGACCTCGTCGTAGTCGATGCGCTCGGTGTCGCGATCGACGCCGTAGGCGACGACGTTGAAATCGCGACCGGAATAGGAAAGACGATGGCCGTGGGTGAGATGCCCGCCGCAGGAGAGGTCCATCCCCATCAGCGTGTCCCCCGGGCGCAGCATCGCGAAGTAGACGGCGGTATTCGCCGAAGTGCCCGAGTGCGGCTGGACGTTGGCGTGCTCGGCGCCGAAGAGCTGCTTCAGGCGATCGATCGCCAGCGTCTCGACGCGGTCGACCACCTCGCAGCCGCCGTAGTAGCGCCGGCCAGGATAGCCCTCGGCATACTTGTTCGTGAGGACGCTGCCTGCGGCCTCCATCACGGCGCGGCTGGTGAAATTCTCCGACGCGATGAGCTCCAACCCCTCGTTCTGGCGGCGCTCTTCGGCGGCGATCTCGGCCGCGATCTCGGGGTCGACCTCGGTCAGGCGGCGGGCGATCATGCGGGCTCTCCGTCCAGCTTGGCAACGCGGCGCGCATGGCGGCCGCCTTCGAACGTGGTGGTGAGGAATACCTCGGCGAGCGCCTCGGCGAGCGGCGGCGCGACGATGCGGCTGCCCAGGGCGAGGACGTTGGCGTCGTTGTGCTGCCGGCAGAGACGGGCGGAATAGAGATCGATGCAGGCCGCGGCGCGGACACCCCGGACCCGGTTGGCCGCGATCGCCATGCCGATGCCGGAGCCACAGACCAGTATGCCGCGCTCGGCGGAACCGCCGGCGACCGCGCCGGCCACCAGCGCCGCGTAATCCGGATAATCCACCGATTCGGCGGAATGGGCGCCGAAGTCGCGCAGCTCATGCCCGGCCTCGGCGAGCCGGGCGCGAAGGTGTTCCTTCAGGATGAAGCCGGCGTGATCGGCACCGATCGCGATGCGCATCGAGGTGCCGGACTCAGCTGTCTTCCGGCTCCGGCAGGAGGGTCTCCTGGGTGGACTCCTCGGCCTTCTTGGCCGCGGGCTTCTTCACCGGGGCCTTGCGGACCTTCTTGTCGGCGGCGTCGGTGCCGGCTCCGCCCTCCTCCGCGCCTGCCTTCTTCGCTGCGGGCTTCTTCGCCGGCTTCTTCTCGGCGGCGGCAGCCGTGGAGGCCTCGGCCTCCTTCTCGGTCGCCTTCAGGGTCCGCTTCGACCCCTCCGTCCGCGCTGTCTTGCGCTTGGCGACCTCTTCCTGGTTGCGTTGTCTGAGCCGCTCGAGACGGCGCTGACGGCGGCGCCGGAGATCGCGATCTTTTTCACGCATAACAGCTTCTCCTCAACTCCGATTGTTGACCAACAGGCCCCTGCAGCTTGCCGCAGGGGGGCGCAACTGTCAAGCGAACGCGGCCTTGGCGCGCCTTCGGAGCGGCTCTAGAGCGGCAGATTTCCGTGCTTCTTGGCCGGCAGAGTCTGACGCTTGCTGCGCAGCTGACGCAGGGCGCGGATGAGCGCCGGCCGGGTCTTGCGCGGCTCGATGACGGCATCGACGAAGCCGTGCTGGGCGGCGACATAAGGGTTGGAGAACTTCTCCCGGTAGTGGGCGACCTTCTCGGCGCGCGCCTCGGCGGCGCCCGCTCCGGCCTTCTCGAGCTCGCGCTTGAAGAGGATGTTGACCGCGCCTTCGGGACCCATGACCGCGATCTCGGCCGACGGATAGGCGAGATTGACGTCGGTCCGGAGGTGCTTCGAAGCCATGACGCAGTAGGCGCCGCCGTAGGCCTTGCGGGTGATCACGGTGAGCTTGGGAACGGTCGCTTCGGAGAAGGCGTAGAGGAGCTTGGCGCCGTGCTTGATGATGCCGCCGTACTCCTGCTGGGTGCCGGGGAGAAAGCCGGGGACGTCCTCGAAGGTGATGAGGGGAATGTTGAACGCGTCGCAGAAGCGCACGAACCGGGCGCCCTTCAGCGAGGCGTCGATGTCGAGCACTCCCGCCAGGTAGTTGGGCTGGTTGGCGACGATGCCGACGCTCTGGTTGGCGAGACGGGCGAAGCCGACGACGATGTTGCGCGCATACGCGGCATGCACCTCGAAGAACTTGCCGTCGTCGACCACCTCGCCGATCAGGCGGTGGATGTCGTAGGGCTTGTTCGGATCGTCGGGAATCAGCCGGTCCAGCAGCTCCGATTCGCGGTCGGGGTCGTCGGAGCTCCGGCCGGCCGGCGGATCGTCGATGTTGTTCGAAGGCAGGTACGACAGGAGCTCGCGGATCCCCATCAGGCAGGCGGCGTCGTTGCCGAAGGTGAAGTGCGAAACGCCGCTCTTGCCGGCGTGGGTCGCGGCGCCGCCGAGGTCCTCCTTCGTCACCTCCTCGTGGGTGACGGTGCGGATCACGTCGGGACCGGTCACGAACATGTAGCTCGTGCCCTCGACCATGAGGATGAAGTCGGTGATCGCCGGCGAGTAGACCGCGCCGCCGGCGCAAGGTCCCATGATCGCCGAGATCTGCGGCACGACGCCCGAAGCGAGCGTGTTGCGGAGAAAGATGTCGGCGTAGCCGCCGAGCGAGACGACCCCTTCCTGGATGCGCGCGCCGCCCGAATCGTTGAGCCCGATGACCGGCGCGCCGTTCTCCACCGCGAGATCCATGATCTTGCAGATCTTCGCTGCGTTGGTTTCGGAGAGCGAGCCACCGAAGACGGTGAAGTCCTGGGCGAAGAGATAGACCAGCCGCCCGTCGATGGTGCCGTAGCCGCAGACCACGCCGTCGCCGGGGAACAGCTGGTCCTCCATGCCGAAATCGCGGCAGCGGTGGGTCACCAGGGCGTCGATCTCGACGAACGAGCCGGCGTCGAGCAGCAGCTCGACGCGCTCGCGGGCGGTGAGTTTGCCGTCCTTGTGCTGGCGGGCCACCCGGTCGGCCCCTCCGCCGGCGGCCGAGGCGGCGAGGCGGCGTTCAAGATCGGTCAGCTGCGCGTCACCCACGAATCATCCCCAGTCTGCCCGCAGAAAGGCTCGCGGCCGAGCATTCGCGACAAGCCTATCGCCAAGCGGGCACTTCGTGCAGCAGAATCGAGCCCGGCCGGCGCGCCCGCCGGCGACCCAGGACGCAAGCGTTGCCCGGAGGCGACGATGACCCAGGACGACGAACAGCTCCACCTGCTCTCGGTCTTCCACTACGTGCTCGCCGGCATCTGCTCGCTGGTCTCGCTCTTCCCGCTGATCTACTTCGGCATGGGCCTGGCGATGATGGCGGGAGTGGGGAGCGAGAAGCCCGACCGGTTCGCCCCCCTCCTCGCCGGCTGCTTCGTGGCCGGCATCGGCGGTCTCTTCCTCGTCTTCGCCGTCGCGTACGCGCTCGCTCTCTTCCTCGCCGCGCGCTTCCTCGCCGAACGCCGGCGGCACACTTTCTGCGTCGTCGTGGCGGCGATCTCCTGCAGCTTCACGCCCCTGGGCACGGTTCTCGGCGTCTTCACGCTGATCGTCCTCTTCCGCCCGTCGGTCAAGGTCCTCTTCGGCGTCGAGGCGCCGCCGGCCGCCGCCTGAGGCGCGCATCGCGCCCCGGAGCCGGTCCCGCCCGCGCCGCCTTGCCCCGGGCGGCGGGCGTTTGTTAGACTTTCCGCCGTCGCGGCAGGAGTGCGCGGCGGCAGCACACCGGGTTGGACCCCAGCAATCTCGGGCTCGCTTTCGGGCTCATCGATCTCAGGGCTCCCAAGGCTCATGGCCGAAGAAGGCAAGGATCCGCGCAGTCGCACCGAACTGCGGGAGCCGCGGGACCGGGAACCCTGGATGCGCATCGGCGGCGTGGGACTCGAGCTTGCCGCGGCTGTCGGCGGGTTCGCGCTCTTCGGCTACCTGCTGGACCGCCACTACGGATCGCAACCGAAGGGTCTCCTGATCGGAGCGCTCCTCGGGCTGATCGGCGGGTTCTACAACCTGATCAAGACTTCGCTACGGGCCTCCCGCGAGGCCCGCGAGCTCGATCAGGAGAGGAAGAGAGAGCACGGAGAGCCGTGAGCGGAGCCCGCCGATTCGAAGTCTGGCTCGGTTTCGCGGGAGTCGGAGCGGTCGCCACCCTCCTGCTGGGCACCGCAGGCCAGTTGATGGCGCGGCGGATCGGACTGCAGGAGCTGGGCGGCGTGTGGATCGGTTGCCTGGCGAGCTTCGCGGGCAGTCTCGCCGGAGCGGTGCCGCTCGCTCAGGAGGTCGCCAGCGGCGCGAAAGGGCCCGCCGGCGGGTCGCCGGGAGCGGCCGTCGCAGCGATCGGCAAGGCGAGTCTGTGGCGCCTGCTGGTGGGACTCGCCGCCGGGCTCGCCGCGGTGACGAGCGGACGCTGGGAACGCCGGACGCTGCTGTTCGCGCTGGCGACGAGCTATGTCGTGCTGTTGGCGGTCGAGACGTGGTGGTTGCTGGGCCGCCTGAGGGCGGCGAAGAGCTGAGCCTGCAGGCCTGAAGATCGGAGAGAAGCCGGATGATGGCGCCTGAGAATCCACTGAGCCACGTGATTCAGCACCCGCTGAAGGAGATTCCCGCCGATCTCGGGCTGCTCACTCCCAAGGGCGTCATCACGGTGCTCTCCGACCAGATCGTCATGATGATCGTCGCCGGCTTCCTCCTGGCGCTGCTGGTGCCCGTCCTGGTTCGCCGCCGTGCCGGCACCGACGCCGTCGGCCGCCTGGTTCCCACCGGCTTCGCAAACTTCTTCGAGACCGTCTGCGAGTACCTGCGCAAGGAGATCGCCGAGCCGGTCCTGGGCGTCCACACCGATCGCTTCATCCGCTACGTGTGGAGCGCATTCTTCTTCGTGCTGACGGTCAACATCCTCGGCCTCCTGCCCATCGCGCCCGTGTCGGCGCTGCTCGGGACGCACCTCGGCGGCACCGCCACCGGCAACATCTGGGTGACCGGAACGCTGGCGGTCATGACCCTGGTGATGATGGTCGTCAACGGCCTGCGCTACGGCGGCATGAGCTACATCAAGCACTTCTGCCCCGGACCGCTGTGGCTCGCGCCGCTCCTCGTCCCGGTCGAGATCATCGGCCTGGTGGCCAAGGCCTTCGCGCTCGCCGTCCGTCTGTTCGCCAACATGATCGCCGGGCACATCCTGCTGGGCGTCCTCCTCGGCCTGATCTTCGCGGCGGTCCAGGCACTGGGCACCGGCCTGGGCCTCGGCATCGCGGCGATCATCGTGGTGGGCTCGGTCGCGATCAGCCTGCTCGAAGTCTTCGTCGCTTTCCTGCAGGCCTTCATCTTCGCCTTCCTGACTGCCCTCTTCATCGGCATGTCGGTCAACGTCCATCACGACGAACACGAGCACGCGCACGACGAGGAGCACGGCGGCGAGCCCGCGCGCGCCTCGGCGCACTGACCTCCAGTCACGCAACCGTCCTCATCCACCTTCGCAACCCACGCTCGAAACCACTCAAGGAGAAGGAAACGTCATGAACCGCAAGCGGAACGCCCAGATCGTCCTCGCCCTCGTCGTCGTCGGCTTCTGCCTCATGTTCGCCCCCGCGGCTTTCGCCCAGGAGGGCGGCGCGGCGGCTGCGGCCTCTTCCGCCTCGGGCCTCGCCAAGATGGGCGGCGCCATCGGCGCCGGTCTCGCGGTGATCGGCTGCGGCCTGGGCATCGGCCGGGTCGGCGGCAGCGCCACCGAGGCGATGGCCCGCCAGCCCGAGGCGGCCGGCCAGATCAACACCGCCATGATCGTCACCGCTGCGATGATCGAAGGCGCCACGCTCTTCGCCGTCGTCGTCGGCCTTCTCGCCGCCCTCTGAGGAGCGATGAGAACCGAATCGAAAACACAGCGACTCTTCCTGCGCCTGAGCGTCTTCTCCGGCGCCGCCCTGATGGCGGCGCTGCCGGCGTTCGCCGAGGAGCACGCCGGGTCCCAGGGCGGACCGTTCGAAGGCAACTTCGGCGTCGCCCTGTGGACGCTGGTCATCTTCGGCATCGTGGTCTTCGTCCTCGGCAGGTTCGCCTGGGGACCGATCCTCGGCGGGCTCCAGGCGCGGGAGAAGTTCATCCGCGAGTCGCTCGAGTCCGCCAAGCGTGACCGCGAGGCCGCGGAGGCCCGGCTCAAGGAGTATTCCGACAAGCTCGTGGCGGCCCGCGCCGAGGCTACGGCCATCGTCGAAGAGGCCCGCCGCGACGCCGAGGCGCTCAAGCGGCGCTTCCAGGAGGAGACGCAGGCCGAGGCGAACCGCACGATCGAGCGCGCCAGGCGCGAGATCAAGATCGCCCAGGAAACCGGCGTCAAGGAGCTCTACGTCCTGACCGCCAAGCTCACCACCCAGGTGGCGGGCAAGATCCTGCAGCGCGAAATCCAGCCCGCCGACCACGAGCGCCTGATCCAGGAGTCGATCCGCGAGCTCGGCGAAGGGAAGAGGAACTGAGATGGCGGCGAGCGGCAAGGCAGCGGAACATTCGCTGGCGCGCATCTGGAGCGATGCCGTCTTCAAGATCGCCGCGAGCCGCGGCGTCGAGGACGGCGTGCTCGAAGAGTGGCGCGGCCTTGTCGAGCTGCTCGATCGCGATCCGCAGCTCGAGGCGGTGCTCGCAAGCCCACTCGTCTCCGTCGAGGAGAAACGGCAGCTGATCGAGAAGGGCTTCCGCGGCAAGGCGAGCGACCTGTTCGTCGATACGCTGCAGGTCCTCGGCAGCAAGGGCCGGCTGGGCCTGCTGCGGCCCATCGCCGTCACCTTCCGCGACACCTGGATGGAGAGCAAGAACCAGGTGGAGGTCGCGGTCACCAGCGCCGTGCCTCTCTCTCCCGGGCTCCGTCAGAGCCTCGTTGCCGCGGCGAGCCGTTTCGCCGGCAAGGAGGCCCAGCTCACCGAAAAGGTCGATCCGAAGCTCCTCGGCGGCCTGATCGTGCGGGTCGGCGACCAGAAATTCGACGACAGCGTCTCCCGGGAGCTCGAACAGCTCTATGGAGCCTTCGCGGCCCGCGGTTCCCGCGAGCTCGCCAGAATCCAGGAATACATACACAACAGCGAAGAGTCTTCGCGAGGAGTTTGAAGGATGCGATTCAGGGTCGACGAGATCTCTTCGGTCATCGGTGAAGAGATTCAGCAGTACCGGCAGGAGGTCGATCTCGCCGAGACCGGAAAGGTCCTCGAGGTCGGCGACGGCATCGCCCGCGTCTACGGGCTGTCGAACGCCAAGTCGGGCGAGTTGATCGCCTTCTCGAACGGCTCGATGGGCCAGGTCTTCAACCTCGAGGAGAGCTCGGTCGGAATCGTCATTCTCGGCGACTACCTCGAGATCAAGGAAGGCGACGAAGTCCGTCGCACCGGCGAGCTGGTATCCGTGCCCTGTGGCGAGGCCATGATCGGGCGCATCGTCGATCCGCTCGGCCGCCCACTCGACGGCCTCGGCGTCATCGAGACGCCGCATCGCCGCCCGCTCGAATTCAAAGCCCCCGGCATCGCCCAGCGTCAGCCGGTCACCGAGCCCCTGCAGACCGGCCTCAAGGCGATCGATTCGATGATTCCGATCGGCCGCGGCCAGCGCGAGCTCATCATCGGCGACCGCAAGACCGGCAAGACCGCGATCGCGATCGACACGATCATCAACCAGAAGGGCACCGGCGTCATCTGCGTCTACGTCGCCGTCGGCCAGAAGGAGTCGACCGTGGTCGGCCTGGTCGAGAAGCTGCGCGAACACGGCGCCATGGACTACACCATCGTCGTCTCGGCCTCTTCGGCCGACCCGGCGCCCCTGCAGTACATCGCCCCCTACGCCGGCGCGGCGATGGCCGAATACTTCATGTACCAGCAGGGGAAGGCCACTCTCTGCGTCTACGACGACCTCTCGAAGCAGGCGGCGTCGTACCGCCAGCTTTCGCTCCTGTTGCGGCGCCCGCCGGGCCGTGAGGCTTACCCCGGCGACGTCTTCTACCTGCATTCCCGCCTGCTGGAGCGGTCGGTCAAGCTGCGCGACGAGTACGGCGTCGTCCCCAAGGACGCGCCCGCGGATCTCACCGACCGCAGCAAGGTCAAGAAGCACCCGCAGGGTCTCGCCGCTCCGGCCGAAGTGCGTCCCGACGACGAGATCGGTCTCTACCATCGTCCGCACGGCAAGCACGTCGCCGAAGCCTTCCTCGCCACGCTCCCCGACAAGGACAAGTACCGGGTGCACCGGTTCCCCGACTCGGGCGGCTCGATGACGGCGCTGCCGATCATCGAGACCCTCGAGGGCGAGGTGTCAGCCTACATTCCGACCAACGTGATCTCGATCACCGACGGGCAGATCTACCTCGAACCCGACCTCTTCTTCGCCGGCGTCCGCCCGGCGGTCAACGTCGGAATCTCGGTGTCGCGCGTCGGTGGCAACGCCCAGCGCAAGGCGATGAAGAAGTTCGCCGGCTCTTTGCGCCTCGACCTGGCGTCGTTCCGCGCCCTCGAGGCCTTCTCGCAGCTCGGCACCGACCTCGACACCGCCACCCAGAAGCAGCTCGACCGCGGCAAGCGCATGGTGGAGCTCCTCAAGCAGCCCCAGTTCCGGCCGTTGCCGACCTTCGAACAGGTGATCTCGATCTTCGCCGGTACCCAGGGCGTGCTCGACGAGATTCCGGTCGCGGGCGTCCTGCCCTTCGAGACGGCGATGCTCGCCCACGTGCGCCACGAGTTCCCGGAGATCCTCCAGGAGATGGAGAGGACCGGCGACCTGCCGGAGGCGCTCGCCAAGAAGCTGCTCGAGGTGCTCAACAACTTCCGGGCGCAGTACGTGGCGACGGCCGCCAAGAGGCCGGCCTAGGGCCATGGCGAACCGCCGCGTCCTCGTCAAGCGACGCAAGTCGATCCGCAACATCCGCAAGATCACGCGGACGATGCAGCTGATCGCGACCGCGCGTTTCCAGGCGGCCTTCAACCGCGCGGTGGCCTCGCGGCCCTACACGGAGAAGCTCGCCGAGCTGGTGGCCGACCTCGCCCGCGCGGGCGACGGACTCGACCATCCGCTGCTCAAGACCAAGAATCCGGCCGCTCCGGCGGCGGTCGTCGTGCTGAGCTCCCACCGCGGACTCTGCGGCGGCTACAACTCGAACATTCTGCGCTCGGCTCTCGGCTTCCTCGAGGAACGCCGCAAAGGCGCGCAGCCTTCCGAAGTGACCGTCTTCGGCAAGAAGGGGATCGCCTACTTCCGATTCATCAGGCAGCCCTTCGAAGAGGCGACGGTCGAGATCGCCGACGCGCCGCGCTTCGATCAGGTGGAGCCGGTCGCCAATTCGTTGATCCAGCGCTTTCTCGACGGCGAGATCTCGGCGGTCTACGTCACCTACATGCGCTTCTACTCCGCCAGCAAGCAGCGGCCCGAGACCATTCAGCTCCTGCCCCTCGCCCCGACGGCGATGCCGGAGGGGGCGAAGGCGAAGGCCGTGGACTACGAGTTCCGCCCCGAACCCGGCGCGCTGCTCGATGACCTGCTGCCCGCCGTGGCTCGCATTCGGCTCTTCCAGGCCTTTCTCGACGCCGCCGTCTCCGAGCAGATCGCGCGGATGGTGGCGATGAAGGCGGCGACCGAAGCCTCGGAGGAGATGATCAAGACCCTGAGCCGCCAGTACAACCGGGCGCGCCAGACGCAAATCACCATGGAACTGCTCGACATCGTCGGCGGCGCGAACGCGCTCGCCTGACGCTGTCCGGAAAGACACCCTAGATCTCGCAACGATTCGCAGCGAAAGGTTGAACGACATGTCCAGCCCCAACGTCGGACGCATCACCCAGGTCATCGGCTCCACTCTCGACGCCCAGTTCGCCGAGGACAGCATGCCGGCGCTCTACAACGCCCTCTCCGTCCAGGTCGAGCGCACCGTGCTCGGCGAGAAGCAGAAGGAGACGCTCTGGTGCGAGGTCGCCCAGCACCTCGGTGGCGGCCAGGTCCGCGCCGTTTCGCTCGGCTCGACCGACGGACTGCAGCGTGGCCAGGAGATCACCGATAGCGGCTCCGCCGTGACCGTTCCGGTCGGCCTCGAGACGCTCGGCCGGGTGTTCAACCTGGTCGGCGAGCCGATCGACGACCGCGGCCCGGTGACGACCTCCGCCCGTCGCGCCATCCACCAGCTGCCGCCCGAGATGTCGGACCTGTCCTCGAAGACGGAGATCTTCGAGACCGGCATCAAGGTCATGGACCTCCTCTGCCCGCTGGTGCGCGGCGGCAAGGCCGGCCTCTTCGGCGGCGCCGGCGTCGGCAAGACGGTCATCATCCAGGAGCTCATCGCCCGCCTCGCCCGTTTCCACTCCGGCTACAGCTGCTTCGCCGGCGTCGGCGAGCGCACCCGCGAGGGCAACGACCTCTGGCTCGAAATGCAGGAAGCCAAGATCGGCGACACCGGCAAGTCGGTCATCGACCAGACCGTCATGGTCTTCGGCCAGATGAACGAGCCGCCGGGCGCGCGTCTGCGCGTCGCCCTCTCGGCGCTCACCATGGCCGAGTACTTCCGCGACCAGACCGGCGCCGACACGCTGCTGTTCATCGACAACATCTTCCGCTTCACCCAGGCCGGCTCCGAAGTCTCGGCGCTCCTCGGCCGCATGCCCTCGGCGGTCGGCTACCAGCCGACGCTCG
>CAZQTL010000092.1:0-4209 GCA_964595975.1 uncultured Thermoanaerobaculia bacterium
CGACTGCGACGGCGACAGCCTCCTCCTGCGCGTCCAGCCGGCGGGCCCCGCCTGCCACACGGGCGCCACCAGCTGTTTCGACGGTGAGGGGGACTCCTTCGGTGGGCTCGATCTGGGCGCCCTCGAGCGCATCGTCGCTGCGCGCGCGGGAGCGGATCCGGAGAACAGCTACACGGCGCGACTTCTCGCCGAAGGCATCGAGCGCATGGCGCAGAAGGTCGGCGAAGAGGCGACCGAAGTCGTCATCGCCGCTCTCACTGCGCATCACGCTCGAGATCCGCAGAGCGAAATGACCGGTGAAGGAAGGCAGGCGCGCCCACAGAGGCTGGTCGAAGAGGCGAGCGACCTGCTGTTTCACCTGGTCGTGCTGCTCCGCGCGAGCGGCGTCTCGACGAGCGATCTCGCCCGCGAGCTCTCGGCTCGCCATCGGCGCCAGGCGGAGAATGAGGCATGAGGAGAGTCACGCCGCATCTGCGCGAGCTGCTGGCGGAGACGGTGACGCCGCTCGCGGTCTATCAGAGACTGCAGGCGCTCTCGCCGGTCCGGTTCCTCTTCGAGAGTGTCACCGGCGGCGAGCAGGTGGCGCGCTTCAGCTTCCTCGGCGCTGCCCCGCGCGAGATCTATCGCCTCTATCCCGATCGCCTCGAGGTCGAGCGCGACGGCCGCCGGAGCGACCTGCCCGGTGCGCCGCTCGCCGCTCTGCGCGCGCTGGTCGAGGGCTACTCGACCCCCGAGCTGCCGGTGCCGTTCGCCGGCGGCTTCGTCGGGACCTTCGGATTCGACCTCGTGCGGCTGGTCGAGCGCCTTCCGTCGCGGCCTCCCGACTCCTGGAACCTGCCGGTCGCGATTCTCGGCCGCTTCGACGAGGTCATCGCTTTCGACCACGCCCAGCAGCGGCTGCTGCTGGTCGCCAACGAGATCGAAGGCGAGACCTCGGCTGCCGAGGCCGAACGCGCGCTCGACCGGCTCGAGGGGGCGCTGGCGCGCGATGTGCGGGTGCGCGCCATCCGCCTGCCCGAGGAGCTGCCTGTACTCGGCCGGGCGCCCGAAGCGAGTCTCTCCGGACCCGACTTCCGGCGCGCCGTGTTGGCCGCGAAGGAGCACATCCTGGCCGGCGACATCTTCCAGGTGGTGCTGGCGCGGCACTTCCGCCTCGCCTCGCAGGCGACGCCGGAGGCGCTCTACCGCGCGCTGCGGCGGGTGAATCCCAGCCCCTACATGGTGCTGCTCGAGTTCCCCGAGGTGGCGCTCGTCGGCGCATCCCCGGAGATGCTGGTCAAGAAGACCGGCGACCGTCTGGTGACCCGGCCGATCGCCGGCACCCGCCGGCGCGGAATCGATTCCGAGGCCGATCGGTCCCTTGCCGCGGAGTTGCTCGCCGATCCGAAGGAACGCGCCGAGCACGTCATGCTGGTCGATCTCGGCAGGAACGACCTCGGCCGGGTGGCGCGACCGGGGACGGTCGCAGTGGAGAGCTTCCTCGAGGTCGAACGCTACTCCCACGTCCTGCATCTGGTCTCCAGCGTCGAGGCGGAGCTCGCGCCGGGAAGGACGGCGCTCGACGCGCTGCTCGCGGCCTTTCCCGCCGGCACGGTCTCGGGGGCGCCGAAGATTCGCGCCATCGAGATCCTCGACCGCCTGGAGCCCGAGTCGCGCGGGCTCTATGCCGGCGCGACCGGCTATCTCTCGTTTTCCGGAGATCTCGACACCTGCATTACGATCCGCACGCTCGTCGCCAGGAAGGTGAACGATGGCTCCGGCGCCTCGGAGGTCTCGGTGACCGCCGGCGCCGGCATCGTCGCCGACTCCGACCCGGAGCGCGAGGAGCAGGAGACCGAGAACAAGGCTGCGGCCCTCCTCGCCGCGGTCGCCCTCGCCGAGGAGCTCGAACGATGATCCTGGTGATCGACAACTACGATTCGTTCACCTACAACCTGGTGCAGCTGCTGGCGGTCGCCGGCGCCGATCCTCTCGTGGTGCGCAACGACGCCGCGACCGTCGACGAGCTGCTGGCGCTCGCGCCGGCCGGGATCCTGCTCTCGCCGGGCCCCGGCCGCCCGGCGGAATCGGGGGTCTGCGTGCCGCTGCTCGCCCGCCGGCCGCGGCTGCCGATCTTCGGCGTCTGCCTCGGCCACCAGGCGCTGGGGGAGTCGTTCGGCGCCACGGTCGCGCGGGCGCCGATGCTGATGCACGGCAAGACCTCGGCCGTGCGGCATACCGGCGAAGGGATCTTTCGCGGCGTGCCGAATCCGTTCGAAGCGACGCGGTATCACTCCCTCGAGGTGCGCGAGGAGACGCTTCCCGGAGAGCTCGAAGCGATCGCCTGGAGCGACGACGGGCTCGTCATGGCCCTGCGTCATCGCGAGCTGCCCTACTGGGGCGTGCAGTTCCACCCCGAATCGGTGCTGACCGTCGCCGGCCCGCAGATCGTCGGCAACTTCCTTGCCCGGTGCGCTGCGCCGGCACTCGCGGAATGAGCGATCCGGCGCGCCTCCTGCAGCGGCTGCTCGACGGCGAGGACCTCCGCCGCGAGGAGGTCGCCACGCTGTTCGGCCGCATCATGGACGGCGAGCTCGCCGAGAGCCAGATCGCGGCCATTCTCGTCGCGCTGGCGATGAAGGGCGAGACCATCGACGAGATCGCCGGCGCCGCCGAGGCGATGCGGGCGCGGGCACGCACGGTGCCGCACGCCGTCGCCGACGTCATCGACACCTGCGGCACCGGCGGCGACGGCCGGGGCACGTTCAACATCTCGACCGCCGCCGCATTCGTCGCGGCTTCGGCCGGGGCGAGCGTCGCCAAGCACGGCAATCGCGCCGTCTCCTCGCGCTCCGGGAGCGCCGATCTGCTCGCTGCCCTCGGACTGCCGGTCGAGGTGGCGCCCGAGACCTCCGGCCGCCAGCTGGCCGAGCTCGGCATCGCCTTTCTCTTCGCCCCCTCGCACCACCCGGCGACCCGCGCGGTCGTGCCGGTGCGGCGGGCGCTCGGCGTGCGGACCATCTTCAATCTGCTCGGACCGCTCACCAACCCCGCGGCGGCGCGGCGGCAACTGATCGGCGTCTACGCCCGCGACCGCGTCGAGCCCGTGGCGCGAGTTCTCGCGGCGCTCGGCTGTGAGCATGCCCTGGTCGTGCACGGCGCCGACGGCCTCGACGAGATCACCACGACGACCACGACGTCCGTTGCCGAGGTGCAGAAGGGACAGGTTGCCACCTACGAACTCACTCCAGAGTCGGCCGGAGTGCGGCGAACGGCGCCGGAGACCCTGGCTGGCGGCAGCCCGGAAGAGAACGCCGCTCGATTGCTGGATGTCCTGGCCGGCCAGGTCGGACCGATCACCGACATCGTCGCTCTGAACGCTGGCGCGGCCCTCTACATCGGCGGCAAGGCCACCTCGATCGCCGCTGGAGTCGAGATGGCCAGAGCCGTGCTTGCCTCCGGTGCGGCGCATGCGAAACTGCAGGCACTGAAGAGCTTCCGGTAAAGGAAAAACAGCCCAGTGCCGCCCGCCGATATCCTGCAGCGCATTGTCGCCACCCGCCGCGAGCGCCTCGGAGTCACGCCGGCGCAGCAGGCGCCACCTTCCTTTGCCGGAAGCTTTTCGCTTTCTGCCACGGGCGGCAATCCGTTCGTAGCCGCACTGGTCGCGCGGCGGGGGCGGGCGGTCATCGCCGAGGTGAAGATGGGCTCGCCGCGGCTGGGATCGCTCGCCGGGCGCTTCGATCCCGAGAAGCAGGCCGCGGCTTACGCCGCGGCGGGGGCGGCAGCGCTCTCGGTGGTGGTCGAGCCGGACTTCTTTTTCGGCAGCTACGAGCTCCTTGCCGCGTGCAAAGCGGCCTGCGGCCTGCCGGCGATCGCCAAGGAGTTCATCGTCGATGTGCGGCAGCTGGACTGGGCGGTGGCAGCCGGCGCCGACGCCATCCTGCTGGTCGCGGCGCTCTATTCGGCCGAGGAGCTCGCCGGCTGGGCCGCTGCGGCCCGCGAGCGCGGGCTGGCGCCGCTCGTCGAGACCCATGACGCCTCCGACCTCGACCTCCTGGTCGGTCGCGAATGGGAGATGGTCGGCGTCAACACCCGCGACCTGCGGACTTTTGCCGTCGATCTCGGGCATTCGATGTCGATGCGGCCGGCGCTGCCGGCGGGGGCGCTGGCGATCGCCGAGAGCGGCATCGCTTCGCGCGCCGATGTCACGCGCCTGCAGGCGGCGGG
>CAZQTL010000092.1:4309-14010 GCA_964595975.1 uncultured Thermoanaerobaculia bacterium
TCGCCGAGAGCGGCATCGCTTCGCGCGCCGATGTCACGCGCCTGCAGGCGGCGGGTTTCGACGCCTTTCTCGTCGGCGAGAGCCTGCTGCTCTGCGAGAATCCCGCCGTGAAGCTCCGGGAGCTCTTCGGATGAGACCGCTGGTCAAGATCTGCGGCATCACCCGCGTCCAGGACGCCATGATGGCGGCGGCGCTGGGCGCCGACTTCATCGGACTCAATCTGTTCCCGCGCAGCCCGCGTTCGCTCACACTCGGCAAGGCGCGGGAGATCGCCGACGCGGTGCGCGGGCAGGTGCGGACGGTAGGGGTCTTCGTCAATACGCCGACGCGCGAGCTCCTGGCCGTCATGGACACGATCGGCCTCGATTTCGCCCAGCTCCATGGCGACGAATGGCCGGACGAGGTGGAGGCCATCGGCAGGCGGGCGATCAAGGTCTTCCGCAGCCTGCCGGTGACGCCGGTGCAGATCGCGCGGCATCCCCATGTCTGGGGCTTCCTGGTCGACACGCCGAGCGCCAAGCTCTTCGGCGGCACCGGCATCACCTGGGACTGGCGGGGCCTGCGTGACGTGCGCTCGCCGAAGCCGATGATCATCGCCGGCGGGATCTCGCCGGAGAACGTCCGGCGGGCGCTCACCGAGAGCGCCGCCGACGGCGTCGACGTCAACTCGGGGATCGAGTCCAGCCCGGGAGTGAAGGATCCACGGAGAATGAAGATGCTGTTCGAGGAGCTGAAACGTGGCCGTATCTAGAAAGAAACTGTCGACCGGTCCGGACGAGCGCGGCCGCTTCGGCCCGTTCGGCGGTCGCTTCGCCCCCGAGACCCTGATGGCGCCGCTCGAGGAGCTGGCGAAAGCCTACGACCGACTGTCGCGCGACCGGCGCTTCCGCGACGAGCTCGACGAGCTCCTGCGCAACTACGTCGGCCGCCCGACGCCCCTCACCTTCGCCGACCGTCTGTCGCGGGAGCTCGGCGGGGCGCGCATCTTCCTCAAGCGCGAGGACCTCCTGCACACCGGCGCGCACAAGATCAACAACGCCCTCGGGCAGGCCCTGCTGGCGCGCGCGATGAAGAAGCAGCGGGTCATCGCCGAGACCGGCGCCGGACAGCACGGCGTCGCCACCGCGACCGCAGCGGCCCTGCTGGGGCTCGACTGCGTGGTGTACATGGGCTCCGAGGACATGCGGCGCCAGCATCCGAACGTCGAGCGGATGCGGCTCCTCGGCACCGAAGTCGTTCCGGTCGAGTCGGGCTCGAAGACGCTCAAGGACGCCATCAACGAGGCGATGCGCGACTGGGTGACGAACGTGCGCACCACGCACTACATCCTCGGCTCGGTGCTCGGTCCCGATCCGTTCCCGCGCATGGTGCGCGACTTCCATCGCGTGATCGGCGAGGAGGCGAAGCGGCAGATCCGGCAGCGCACCGGACGCATGGGCCCCGATGCCGCGATCGCCTGCGTCGGCGGCGGTTCGAATGCCATCGGTCTCTTCTCCGCCTTTCTCGACGATCCGACCGTGCGCCTGATCGGCGTCGAGGCGGGGGGGCGCGGACCCGGACTGGGCGAGCACGCGGCGCGCTTCGCGCGCGACGGCGGCGCGCTCGGCGTCCTGCACGGCACCCGCACCCTGGTGCTGCAGGATGCCGACGGCCAGGTGGCAGCGACGCATTCGGTCTCGGCCGGGCTGGACTATCCGGCGGTGGGGCCCGAGCACGCCCTGCTGCGCCAGCTCGGGCGGGTCGAGTACACCACGGCGACCGACGCCGAGGCGATCGCCGCCTTCCATCGCCTCGCCGAGACGGAGGGCATCCTGCCGGCGCTCGAAAGCGCCCACGCCGTCGCCGAGGCGATGAAGCGGGCGCCGGCGCTCTCCCGCCGCCACGTGTTGCTGGTCAATCTCTCCGGTCGCGGCGACAAGGACCTCGAGTCGGTGATTGCCTGGGATGCCGGACACGTCCGGGCGCGCGCCGCGAAGGCGTCACGGAGGAGTTCATGAGAGTCCTGACCGAGGCCTTCGCGCGCGCCCGGGCGCAGCGCCGGGCGGCGTTCATTCCGTACATCACCGCCGGGGATCCCGACCTGGCGGCGACCGAGCGGCTCGCCGTCGCCCTGGCGTCGGCCGGGGCCGACGTCCTGGAGCTCGGCGTGCCGTTCAGCGATCCGATCGCCGACGGTCCGGTCAACCAGGCGGCGGCTGTGCGGGCGCTCGCTGCGGGCACGACGCTGGTCGGCATCCTCGCCCTGGTGGCCCGGCTGAAGCCCCGCCTCGGTATTCCGGTGGTCCTGTTCACCTACTTCAATCCGATCCACGCCTACGGCGTCGCCCGGTTCGCCGAGCATGCCGCCGCTTCGGGCGTCGACGGCGTGCTGTGCGTCGACCTGCCGCCCGAGGAGGCCGAGGGCGACTACCTCGATGCCCTGCGCGCGCACGGCCTCGACGCCATCTTCCTGCTCGCGCCGACGTCGACCCGCGAACGGGTGCGGGCGGTGGCGCGCCTGGGTAGCGGTTTCGTCTATTACGTCTCGCGCACCGGGGTGACCGGCGAGCAGGGGGAGCTGCCGGCGGCCCTGGCGCGGGAGGCGAAGGCGCTCGGCAAGGCGCTCAAGCTGCCGCTCGCGGTCGGTTTCGGCATCTCGACGCGACTGCAGGTCGCCGCGGTGGCGAAGGTCGCCGACGGCGTCGTCGTCGGCAGCGCGCTGGTGCGGCTGATCGCCGAGGCCGGCGCCGCGCCCGGTCTGGAAGAGCTCGTCTTCGAGCGGGCGGCCGACCTCGCGGCCGGGACGAAGCGGCGCTGATGGCCTCTGCGACCTGGAGCGAGGCCGAGGTCCGCAGCATCGCGACGGCGACCCACGGGCGCTACCTGCTCCGGCGGCCCGCCGAGCCGCCGGCCCTCCTCCTGGTCGGTTTTCACGGTTACCGCGAGAACGCCACGCGGCATCTCGCGGAGCTCGAGCGGATCCCCGGTGCCGAGGCCTGGGCCCTGCTCGCGGTGGACGCCCTGCACGCCTTCTATGCCGGTTCGACCGGCGAAGTGCTGCGCGGCTGGATGACCCGGGAGCTGCGCGAGGAGGCGATCGCCGACAACGTCGCCTACGTCCGCCGGATTCTCGACATCGTCCGGCCGGAGATCGGCTGGACGGTGCCGCTCGCCTTCCTCGGTTTTTCCCAGGGCGCCTCGATGGCCTGGCGGGCGGCCGTCCTCGGCGGCCACGGCGGCGCCCCACCACCGAAGGTGGTCGCGCTGGCCGGCGACATTCCGCCGGAGCTCGCCAGGCATGAAGGACCTTTCCCCGCAGAAGTCCTGGTGGCCCACGGCGACCAGGATGAGTGGTACACCCGCGAGAAACTCAGCGCGGACGTCCAATTGTTGCAGACAAAGGGCATCCAACCCCAGACTCTGACCTTCCAAGGTGGCCACACGTGGACCGACTCCTTCCGCCAGGCGGCAGGAGCGTTCCTCCAGCCCACGACCGCCTGAGCCGGCACCCCTTTACCAGCAAGATTTTCCCAGCCCTTCCCACCCACGGCCGGACCGCGCCACCGCCGCCCAGCCCGCGGCCTTTTCTTTGCCAGAAGGCCTTTCTTCTTCTTTTTCTCGAGGAGTTGTCACATTTCGAGGGGGGTCAGGCAACTAGATAGGTAGGGAGGAACTTTCAGATGGCCTATCGGCGATCCTGGCAGAGGGATTTCGACCGCTCGATCCGCGAGAATCCGGAGTGGCCGGTGGTGGTGAGCCAGGGGGATTCCTGGTTTTCCTATCCGCACGAGAAGAACGTCGTCGACTTCCTCGACGAGCCGCGTCCCCGGCGCGACGGTTCAGGGCGCAAGGGTGGCGAATCCTCGCAGCGCGACTGGTCGCTTCTGCGGCTCGAGCGCACCCAGGACGAGATCCTCGGGGTGATGACCGGCGGCGAGCGCGCCTTCCTGAACGAAATCCTGCACCGCTACGAGGTCGACGCCCTGCTGTTCTCGGCGGGCGGCAACGATCTCCTCGGCCCCGATCTCGGGGCGCTGCTGCAGCCGTACCGGGCCGGAGTGCCGGCGGCGGAGGCGGTCGTGGAACGACGCCTCGGCCGTCGCCTGCACCAGATCGAAGACTGCTACCGCGAGCTCATCGACATGGTGCTCGACGACGGCGCGGACCTCCGGGTGCTGGTGAACTCCTACGATCTGCCCGTGCCGTCGTGCGAGGAGGCGCGGCTCCTCGGCGGACGCAGCCCCGGCCCCTGGCTGCGCCCGGCCTTCGCGGCCAAGGGGTATCCGGCCGGCAGCCCGCTCGAGAGCGAGATCCCGCGCCTCCTCCTCGACCGCTTCTGCTGCATGCTCGACCGCCTGTCGGCCGAGATCCCGACCCGGTTCCACCGCGTCGAGACGCGCGGCGCCGTCGGCAGCGAGTGGGCCGACGAGATCCATCCCAACGCCCGTGGCGCGCAGGCGGTCGCCCAGCGCTTCGAGAAGGTCCTGCAGCGCTTCGCCATCGTTCCGGCCGAGCCGATCGCGCCGGCAGCCGGTGCGCCGCCGGCGATGCGGGTGGTGCGACGGGCGAGCTGACCCAGGTCTCGCGGCCGCATGAGCCGCCTGAGCGCCGTTCGACGCGTAGTGGCTAATCGATCGAACCGCGAACCGAGCCGCGCCTCCGGGGGGAATCCATGCCAGCCAAGTCCACGCGCCAAGCCGCCCGTTTGCTTCTCGCCACCGCCACCCTGCTGCTGGCGGAGGCTGCGGGCGCTGCCACGTACACCATCACCACGCTCGTCGAGGACACCTCGAACAACGGCAACTGCACGCTGCGCGAAGCGCTTCTCGCGGCGTCCACCGACACCACCAACGACCAGTGTATCGGCGACGTCGGTCCGGACACGATCGTGCTGGACGCGCTCGGGACCTACAGTCTGACGGCTGGCGCCATCGCCAGCGCCAGCCGCCAGGTCACGATCCGCGGCGATGGCGACCACGCGAACACCTCCTACGTCGTCGACCTGGGCGGCGCCCAGCGCCTGCTCTACGTTCTCGGAAACTCCAGCCTGACACTCGAGAACTTCACCGTCATCAATGGCTTCGTGGCGGGGCAGGGGGGCGTCGTCCTCGCCGAGGACTCCGATCTCACGCTGCGCCGGATGGCGATCAAGTTCTCCGGCGCCACCGACGGCGGCGGCGTGGCGTTCCGGTCGCACGGCGGCAAGACGCTGGACGTCGTCGAGACGACGTTCGATCAGAACACCGCCCAGGCGAACCAGTCCCAGGGCGGAGGTCTCTTCGTCGACCTGCAGGCGGGCGGCACGGTGCGCGTCGTGGCCTCGAGCTTTCTGTCGAACGAGATCCTCTCGGTGAGCGGCAGCTTTGCGCGCTCCGGCGCCGGACTCTTCCTGCAGTCGTTCGCTCCCGCGACGGTCGAGCTGCGCCACCTCGACTTCTTCGGCAACCTGATCACCGCGCCGTCCTTCAGCAGCGGCGCCGGCGCCCGCCTTTCGCTGGCGAATCAGGCGACCGGCTCGGTCACCCTCGAGGATCTCGACTGCGAAAACAACAGCTTCGGCACCTTCGCCGGCTCCAACACCGATGTCGGGTTGAGTGTCAGCGCCGACGATGGCACGGTCACGGCGCGCCGGATCCGCCTGCTGCAGAACCACGGCGGGACTTCGCGCAGCCAGGGCTCGATCTCGATCTCCGGCGCCGGCCAGGCGACGGTCTCCGACGTGCTGGCGGCGAACGGCGAAGGCTGGGGGCTCTTCCTCTCGACCTCGGGCACGGCGAGCCTCCTCGCCGGCAACCTCACCGTCGCCGGCAACGCCGACGACGGCCTGCAGCTGGCCGAGAACGCCGGGACGCTCCGGGTCGAGAACTCGATCGCTTTCGGCAACGCCACCTCGTCGGGCACGAACCTGCACGTCTTCAACGGCACGCCCGACGTCTCGGCGGAGAATCTGGTCGGCGTCGACCCGCAGTTCGTCAACGCCGCCGGCGGCGATTTCCGCCTCGGCCCGACCTCGGTCGCCGCGAACGCCGGCAACCAGGCCTTCCTCTCCGTCGGCCCCTTCGACGTCGCGCACGCCGACCGTGTCGTCGGCGTCCAGCTCGATCTCGGCGCCTTGGAGCGCGGCGCCCTGTTCAGCGACGACTTCGAAAAGGGCGACCTCTACGCCTGGAGCGTCGCGGTGCCCTGAAAGCGGGTACAGCCGCTGCAGGTCTTCAGCCCGCCTTGCGCAGGCGGATCTTCTTCATCGCGGTGGCGACGACCGGGATGATGAGGACGTGGGCGAGGAGGGCGCCGAGGATGATCTTTTCGAGGTGCTTCTGGACGAAGGGGATCTGGCCGAAGAAGTAGCCGACCAGGGTCATCGAGACGATCCACAGGATGCCGCCGACGATGTTGAACAGCACGAAGCGGCGGTAGTTCATGCCGGCGATGCCGGCGACCATCGGCGCGAAGGTGCGCACCACCGGGACGAAGCGGGCGAGCACGATGGTGATGCCTCCCCAGTGCTCGTAGAACGCCTTGGCGCGCTGCAGATGTGCCTGCTTGAAGAAGCGCGAGTCCTGCCGGCGGTAGAGCGCCGGACCGGCCTTCTTGCCGATGAGGTACCCGGTCGAGTCACCGACGATGGCGGCGATCGACAGCGCGACGAGCATCATCGCCAGGTCCGGCTTGCCGGTGGCGGCCGAGAGGAGCCCCGCGGTCAGCAACAGGGTGTCGCCCGGCAGGAAGAAGCCGATGAGCAGCCCGGTCTCGGCGAAGATGATGAGGATCAGTCCGACGAGCCCGCCCCACTGGATGAGCTGGGTCAATCCTTCGACCGAGAAGAGGAGATGCAGGAAGTCGCGGATCGCTTGCACGGGAGTCTCCGGGAAGAGCGGCGGGGACCCTGGCCGGGTCCGGCCGGGCTGAGCGGCGAACTCTATCAAGCCTGCCCTCTGTAGTATCGTCCGGCGCCTCCGAGATGAACGAAGACGATCGCCGGCCCCCGCTCTCGCCGTCATCCCAGGACATCGCGACCGCCGTGGACGGCCGGGGCGAGGGCCGCGCCCTGCCGCCGACCGGCGGCTTCACCGCCATCGGCCCGTATCGCATCCTGAGCCTTCTCGGCGAGGGTGGGATGGGGACGGTCTTCCTCGCCGAACAGCTCGAGCCGGTGCGACGGCGCGTCGCCCTCAAGGTCGTGCGCGCCGCGCACATCTCGTCGAGCGACCGGCAACTGCGTTTCGAAGGCGAACGGCGGGCGCTCGCCCGCCTCACGCATCCGAACGTGGCGCAGCTCTTCGACGCCGGCACCACGCCGGAGGGCAACCCCTTCTTCGTCATGGAGCTCGTCGAAGGCACCCGCATCACCGCCTACTGCGACGAGCGGAGGCTGCCGCTGGCGGAGCGCCTGCGCCTCTTCCTCGCGGTCTGCGACGGCGTCCAGCACGCCCACCAGAAGGGCGTCGTCCACCGCGACCTCAAGCCGTCGAACATCCTCGTCGCTGAACCCGGCGGCCGGCCGCTGCCGAAGGTCATCGACTTCGGGATCGCCAAGGCGCTCGATCAGCCGCTGGTCGAGAACGACCGGACGATCGGTCTGGTGGGTACGCCGGGCTATGTCAGTCCAGAGTCGATCCTGGAGCTGGCGGGAGCGACGGAAGCGGATACGCGGAGCGACGTCTATTCCCTGGGGGTGCTGCTCTACGAGCTGCTCGCCGGCACGCTGCCTTTCGCGAGCGATGTGCCGCGCACCGAGATGCTCCGCCAGGTGCGCGATCTCGACCCGCCGGCGCCCTCGGCGCGCTTCGCGGCGCTCGAAGCCAGGGAGGCCGACGAGGTCGCCGGGGAACGCGGACTTTCCCGGCGGGTGCTCGCCGCCACGCTGGGGGGGGATCTCGACTGGATCGCCCTCAAGGCGGTCGCCCGCGACCGCGAAGCCCGTTACGCATCGGTGAGCGCGCTCGCCGACGACATCGAGCGCTACCTCACCCACCGACCCGTCGAGGCCGGTCCGCCGGGCTTCTGGTATCGCACGCGCAAGCTCGTGCGCCGGCGGCGCGGCGCCGTGGCGGCGGCGCTGCTGCTCGCCTGCGCGCTCGTCGGCGGCTTCATCGCCCGCAGCGTCGAGGCGGCGCGCGCCAATCTCGCGGCCGCGGAAGCGGAGCGCGCGCGGGTGGTCGCCGAGAGCGCGCGGGCGGAGACCGAGAAGGTGGCCGACTACCTCGTCAGCCTGTTCTCCGAGGCCGACCCGGAGAACAGCCGCGGACGGGAGATCACGGCGCGCGAGCTGCTGGATCGCGGCGCTGCGCGGATCCGCGGCGAGCTCGACGAGACGCCGCTGGTGCGCGCCCGGCTGCTGCATACGATCGCCGGGGTCTATCAGCGGCTGGGCCTCTACAACGAGGCGCGGCCGCTCGCCGTCGAGGCGCTGGCGCTGCGCGAGAAGACGCTCGGCGCGAACGACCTGCTGGTGGCCCAGAGCCTGCGGATGCTCGCCATCATCGAGGTGGAGCTCGGCGACCGCGACGCCGCCGGGGAGCGTTTCCGCCGGGTGGTGGAGATTCGCGAGAAGGCGCTCGGACCGGACCATCCGGACGTTGGCGATGCGCTCGGCAACCTCGGCTTCTTTCTCATGCAACAGGGGCGGTACGACGAGGCCCAGCCGATGCTCGAGAGGGCGGTCGAGATCCGCCGCCGGACGCTGGGCCCGAATCATCCGCGGGTCGCGCCGACGCTCTACAACCTGGCGCTCCTGCACCAGACGCAGAAGCGCTACACCCTCGCCGAGCCGCTCCATCTGCAGGCGCTGGCGATCGATACCGCCGCCTTCGGCGAGGACCATCCGGCGGTGGCGCAGGGCCTCTACGGCCTGGGCGACCTCTACCTCGCGATGGGCCGGCTCGACGATGCCGAGAAGTACCTGCGGCGGGCGCTGGACAAGCACATCACGCTGTTCGGGGCCGACAACATCCAGACGAGCTACATTCATCTCTCCCTGGGGGAGGTGGCGTTCGAGCGCGGGCGCCTCGACGAAGCGCAGGCCGAGTACGAGCACGTTCTGCGCGTGCAGACGGCGAACCTGCCGGCCGATCATCCCGACCGGCGAGAAGTCCTGGCGCGGCTCGAGAAGGTGAAGGCGGCGCGCAGGCGGGAGCCGGCGTAGAATCCCAGCGACCGAAGGGAGCCCCATGCGCAGCAAGCTCGCCGTTCTCGCCACCGCCTTTTCGCTCGCCCTGCCGCTCGCGCTGGCGTCCGCCGCCGGCGCGGCGAAGATCCAGACCAATCACGATCCCGCCGCCGACTTCAAGAGCTACAAGACCTACCGCTGGAACAAGGCGGAGGGTCCCGGCGGCTCGGGGCTCGACCGGCCGGTGCGCGCCGCCGCCGAAGAGGCGTTGGCGAAGAAGGGTCTGAAGAAGGTCGAGGTGGGCGAGCCTGCCGACCTCGAGCTCATGTACAACGCCGGCGCGGTCAACAATCTGACCGCCGGCGTCGGCATCGCTCCGGGCTGGTGGGGGGATCTCTTCCTCATCCCTTCCGCCGAGTGGTACACCACCGGCGGCATCGCCTTCACCTTCCACGAGGTGGCGACCGAGAAGGTCGTCTGGTCGGGCTGGAAGATCGCCAAAGGCACCAACCAGAACGCGCCCCAGGTCATGGTCAAGCGCGCCCCCGGCTACACCAAGGACATCTTCGCCAAGTACCCGCCGAAGTAGGAATCGCCGGGTCCAGCCGGCCCG